>CAIYDT010000046.1 GCA_903924985.1 uncultured Acetobacteraceae bacterium | reverse complement strand
GGGGGCCGCACGCCGACAAGACCGAGCAATAGATGGCACAGCAGCCCATGCAACGTGAGGACCCCGCCCAGCCAGAGGCCGCATGATGCTGCGCCGCGCGGAGATGGTGTCCGGCGGCCGTCGGTCGCGGCATGGTGCCGCCACGGATGGCCGGCACGGTGGCCGGCCATGACGATGGGGGGCCGCATGCCGACAAGACCGAGCAATAGATGGCACAGCAGCCCATGCAACGTGAGGACCCCGCCCAGCCAGAGGCCGCATGATGCCGCCCCGCGCGGAGATGGAGTCCGGCGGCCGTCGGTCGCGGCACGGTGGCCGGCCATGACGACTGGGGGGCCGCACGCCGATAAGACCTCGAACAAATGGCACAGCACCCCATGCAACGTGAGACCGACCGCGATCCCTAACGCCACCCCATCCGCAGCGAACTCAACACCGTCGCCACCGTCGCGAAGCTCGCGGCGACCCCGATGGACATCTGCGTGCCAAGCCCGACCGAGCCGGATGTCAGCCCGAAGATCAGCGCTACCAGCGCGCTGCCCGTCGTCTGACCCAGCAGGCGGCTGGTGGACAGAACCCCGCTGCCTGCCCCCGCTCGGTTGGGAGGTGCGCTGCCGATCAGCAGGCGGTTGTTGGGGGTTTGGAAACACCCGAATCCCAGGCCACACACCGCCAACCGCCACGCGACGTCCAGCCGGTTCATCGGCACCGGCATGAACAGCACCAGCAGCAGCCCCGCGACCATGATCGCCATGCCGATGCCGCCCAGCATGCCGGTGTTGTAACGGTCGGCGAGGCGGCCGGAGATCGGCGCCATGATCACCAGCATGGTGGGCCAGGGGGTGATCAGCACCCCGATCTCCACCGGCGACAGGCCGCCCACGTATTGGAAGTAGAAGGGCAGGGCGACCATCGCCATCACCTGGGCGCAGTGGGCGCAGACGGCGGTGGCCGAGGACAAGGCGAACACCGGGTTGGCGAACAGGTCCACCGGCAGCATGGGCGCCTTCAATCCGAGCTGCCGGCGCACGAAGACATATCCGATGGTGAAGCAGACGGCGAACTCGGCGGCGATCAGGGCCGCGGATTGGCCTCGGCCGACGCCGTCCAACGCGGTGATGAACAGGCCGAAGGTCAGCGCGTTCAACACGGCGCTGGGCGGGTCGAAGGGCGCGCCGGCCAGCGGGGTGCGGGGCAGGAAGCGGACAGAAAGGGCGAAGGAAATCGCCCCCAGCGGCACCTGGACGTAGAACAGCCAGGGCCACGACGTCAGCGCCATCACCGCCGCGGCGACGGAAGGGCCGGCGGCCGAGCAGCCAGTTACAATCAGACCGTTGAAGCCCACGCCTCGCCCTAACTGCGCACGCGGGAAGATGAAGCGGATCAGGGCGCCGTTGACGCTCATGATGCCTGCACCGCCGAATCCCTGGAACACGCGGGCGATCACCAGCAGCGGCATGGTCGGCGCGACCGCACAGGCCAGGGAGGCGATGGTGAACAGCACCACCCCCCAACAATAGACCCGCCGGTGGCCGTAGATATCGCCCAGCGAGGCGAACGGCAGCAGCGTCACCGTCACCGCGAGTTGGTAGGCGTTGACCACCCAGATCGATTCGGCGGGCGTGGCGTGCAGATCGTGCGCGATGGTGGGAAGCGCGACGTTGGCGACGCCGCCGACCAGCACCGTCATGCCCACGGAAATGGCCACCGTGAGCATTGCGATCCACCGCGTGGAAGGCGGCAAGCCGTCGGGAATCGTGTGGTCGTCGGCTATGGCCATGCGGGGCGGGCTCCTTGCGCCGTTCAATCGCCCGCCAGCGCGCGCTTGCCAAGCCGCACCGCTGTGGCAGGGTGGGGTTTCTCGACATTCACGGGGCACCGACCGAATCTCGTGAGGCTGGGCCGCTCTCTCTCCCCGTCATGGCGGGCGAAGGCCGGCCATCCACGACTTGGCCGGCTGCCGCACAAACGGAGGAAGCAGATGCAGATCGGCGTGGTGGGTTTAGGCCGGATGGGGGCCAATATTTCGCGGCGGCTGATGCACGCCGGGCACTCGACCGTGGTGTGGGATGCCAATCCGGGGTCGGTGGCGGAGCTCGGGAGCGATGGCGCGACGCCGGCGACGGGGCTGGCGGACCTGGTGTCCAAACTCAGCGGCTCGCCGCGCGCGGTGTGGGTGATGCTGCCGCACGGCAAGATTACCGAGGACACCATCACCACGTTGTCCAGCCTGCTGGGTAAGGGCGATATCGTCATCGATGGCGGCAACACCTACTACAAAGATGACGTTCGGCGCGGGAAGGAACTGGCGGCTAAGGGGCTGCGGTATCTGGACGTCGGCACCTCCGGCGGCGTGTGGGGCTTGCAGCGGGGCTACTGCCTGATGATCGGGGGGGACACCGACGCGGTGAACCACCTCGACCCCATCTTCAAGGCGCTGGCGCCTGGGATCGGCGAGATCGAGCGCACGACGGGGCGCGAGGGCCGCGATTCCCGCGCCGAGCATGGCTACATCCATGCGGGGCCGGTGGGCGCGGGGCATTTCGTCAAGATGATCCATAACGGCATCGAATACGGCATGATGCAGGCCATGGCCGAGGGCTTCGACATTCTCCGGAATCGCAACTCGCCCAAGCTGCCGGAGGATATGCGTTTCGACCTCAATCTGGGCGACATCGCCGAGGTGTGGCGGCGCGGGTCGGTGGTGACGTCCTGGCTGCTTGACCTCACGTCGGCCGCGCTGGCGAAGGATGAGGCGTTGGACGGGTTCTCCGGCGTGGTGGAAGATTCAGGCGAAGGCCGCTGGACCGTCGAAGCCGCCGTGGAGGAAGCCGTGCCGGCCGAGGTCCTGGCCGCCTCGCTGTTCGTGCGCTTCCGCTCTCGGCAGGAGCACACCTTCGCCGAGAAGGTGCTGTCCGCCATGCGCTTTGGCTTCGGCGGGCACGTGGAGGCCCCCAAGAAGTAATGACAACCATCCTTGTCATGGGCGTGTCCGGCTGCGGCAAAACCACCGTCGCGGCCGGCATTGCCCAACGCCTGGGCTGGACGTTGTTGGAGGGGGATTCGTTTCACCCTCCTGCGAACGTCGCCAAGATGGCGTCCGGCACGCCTTTGACCGATGACGACCGCTGGCCCTGGCTGCGCGCCATCGCGGCGGAGATGCGCCGCCACGACAATTGCGTCGTCGCCTGCTCGGCGTTGAAACGCGCCTATCGCGCGATCCTGGCGCCGGATGTGCTGGTGTACCTGGTGGGGGCGAAGGACCTGATCGCCGGACGGCTCCTGGCACGCAAAGGCCATTTCATGCCGCCCGCGTTGCTCGATAGCCAGTTCGCGACGCTGGAACCGCCGGGGCCGGAGGAACACCCCATCGTGGCGCCGATCGATCCGCCGCCGTCCGAATTGATCGAGATCGCACTCATCCGCGTGAAGGAACACCTGCCATGACCGCCGCCATATATCCCAGCCTGCGTGACCGAGCAGTGTTCGTGACCGGCGGCGCCAGCGGCATCGGTGCGGCCGAGGTCACCGCCTTCGCGCGCCAGGGTGCCCGCGTTGCCTTCGTGGATATCGCGGACGAACCGGCCGCCGCTTTGTGCGCAAACCTGCGCGACGCCGGGCATCCGGAACCGTTCTTTCAGCACTGCGACCTGACCGATATTTCCGCGCTGCAAGCCGCGATTGCGGCAGTCGGGGTAAAGCTGGGGCCAGTGACGGTCCTGGTGAATAACGCCGCCAACGATCAGCGGCATGCCTGGCAGGACGTTACGCCCGAATTCTGGGATGAGCGTATGGCCACCAACCTGCGCCACCAGTTCTTCGCCATTCAGGCAGTGGCCCCGATGATGAAGGCGGCCGGCGGCGGCTCGATCGTCAATTTCGGGTCCATTAGTTGGCATACCAACAACGGCGGCATGCCCGCCTACACCAGCGCGAAAGCGGCGGTGGAGGGGTTGACCAAGGGCATGGCCCGCGACCTCGGCCCCGACGGCATTCGGGTGAACACCGTCATCCCCGGCTGGATCATGACCCAGCGGCAGATCGACCTGTGGCTGACGCCGGAAGCCGAGAAAGACCTGATGCGCGCGCAATGCCTGAAGGAGAAAGTCTATCCTGACGACGTTGCCAATCTGGTGCTGTGGCTGGCATCCGACGACAGCCGCATGTGCACCAGCCAGTTGTGGGTGGTGGACGGCGGGCGGCTGTAATTCCCGCTGGTGTTGAGACTGACACATTGGTGGTGCAGCATCGTCACGCCGGCGTTCGCGGGCATGACGATGTTGGAGAAGCCCGCGGAGTGCGTTCCAGCGACGATTGGGATTGAAAAGGGCAGTCAATCGCTCCCCTGCGGCGCCCTGAAGCCGCCAACCCCGCGCTCGATATCCGTTACGTGCCGCGGCAGGAACCCGGTGGGGTCGGTAGCGCCGCAGGAATGGGCGATCATCTCGACCTCCTCCCGAAGGCGGTCGGCGTAGTATTTCACGCGCACGGCCTTGTCGGTGGGGTCCAGGCCGTCGATCAGGCGGGGGACCGAGGCCGTCACCCCGGTCGGGCAGTTGCCGGAACCGCATTTCATCGCCTGGATGCAGCCCAGGCTGAACATGAAGCCGCGCGCCGAGGACACGAAATCCGCGCCCATGCACAATGCCCAGGCCACCTTGTCGGGGGTGATCAATTTGGCGGACGCGATGATGCGAATACGGTCCCTCAGCCCATGCCGCTCCCGCGCTGCTGCGACGTGGCCTAGCGCCAGGGTGATCGGAAGACCCACGTAATCCATCAACGGAGCGGGGGCTGCACCCGATCCGCCTTCGCCGCCGTCGATTTGCACGTAGTCGGGGCAGCCTTCCGGGTGCATCACGCAGTCGCTGAACCATTCGTCCAGGAACGCTGGATCGCCCAGCACGAATTTCACCCCGACCGGTTTGCCGGTGATCGTGCGCACCCGGTCGACGAACATTCCCAGCTCCCGGATGGAGCCGACATCCTTGTGGCGGTTCGGGCTGATGCTGTCCTCGCCGACCGGGATGCCCCGGATGGCGGCGATTTCGGGGGTTACCTTGATACCCGGCAGGATGCCGCCTTTGCCGGGCTTGGCGCCTTGGGCCAACTTCACCTCGAACATGCGCACCTGCTCGTGGGACGCGATTTCGCGCAGCTTGTCCTCCGACAGGTTGCCCCCGGCGTCGCGGGCACCGTACTTCGCGGTGCCGAGCTGCATGACCACGTCGCAGCCGCCTTCCAGGTGGTAGGGGGCGAGGCCGCCCTCACCGGTCGCCATCCAGATGCCCGCCATCTTGGCGCCGCGCGACAGGGCCGAAACCGCCGCGTGGCTGAGCGCGCCGTAGCTCATGCCGCTGACATTGAAGAAGCTTTTGGCGAAGTACGGCTGCCGGCAGGCGCCTGGCCCTTCGCCGATGCCCATCATTTTGCCGGGCCACGGCCGCTTTTCCTCATCCAACACCGGAAACGCCGCATTCCTGAATATGAAGCTCGGCACATTTTCGCTGCCAAAGCTGCGGAGATTGGAAACGTTCTTGGCCGAGCGGTAGACCCAGGTGCGCTCCAGGCGGTTGAAGGGGCGTTCGGACCAGTCCGGAAGATATTGATATTGCCGCATATATTCGCCGAGTGTCTCGGCGAAGTAGCGGAAGTAGCCGACCACCGGGAAGTTCCGCAGGATGGTGTGCGATGTCTGCCGCCGGTCGTGGATGTACAGCAGGGTGAGGCCGCCCAGCAGCAGCAGCAGCGCGACGATCGTAAAAGCCATCATGGCGTTCTCCCAGCGTTCGGTTGGCCCATATGGGACATCCCGCAGCCGCTAGTGTGACGCCAAAAAGGTGAAGAAAGTGCTAAAATTTCACGTGTTGGCGAAACTTTTATCGTGCAACTGCTTAATTTGCCGGGAAATCGTCCATCGCCGGTCGGCCCGTGAGGTAGCGCCAGTGGTGCCACAGCAAGCGTGCGGCCAGGGCTCGGTGGGGCCGCCACATCTCCGACAGAGCGCGCAGGGCCACCGGGTTGGGGCGCGCCGGCAGACGCTTCAGATCGGCGGCGGCGGCGGCCAGCGCCACGTCGCCTGCGGGAAACACGTCCAGCCGGCCGAGGGCGAACAGCAAATAGATTTCCGCCGTCCAGGGGCCAAGGCCGCGCACCGACACAATGGTTTTGATCGCCATCGCGTCGTCCATCCTGCTGAGCGCCTCGGTATCGAGCGTGCCGTCAAGGAACGCCTCGGCCAGGGCTCGGGCGTGCGCGACCTTGGGGCGGGACAGGCCCGCGGTGCGCAAGGCGTCCTCCGGCAGGGTCAGCAAGGTGGCGGGGTCGAGCGCGCCGGGGATGGCGCGCACCCGGTTCCAGATGGCGGAGGCCGCGGCATTGCTGATCAGTTGCGCGACGATGGCTTGCAGCAAGCCGGGGAAGCCGGGCGTGCGGCTGCGCCAGGGCAGGGGACCCGCGCGCTCCAGGATCCCCGCCATATCCGGGTCCCGCACCACTAGCAGGTTCAAGGCGTGTTGCGCGTCGGGCGGGGGCGGGGGAATTTGCATCCCCCCGTATAGCGTCCGATCAGCCGGTGCGGACAACCCGGCCGTTTTTGGTGTCCATGGAGAACCGGGCAATGACCGAACCGTCCGCCGTCGCGTAGGCGAATTTGATCTTGCCGTCGCCATCGGGGCCGACATCGGTCACCTTCCATGTGCGGTTGCCGAACCACAGCAGGATGGCCTCGGCGATCTTCTGCACATCCGGCGGGGTCAACTTACGGTCATCCGGGCGATACATCAGGGCGAACAGGCCGGGGTCGATGGGGCGGCGGTGCATCGGGCCCATCATGGGAGCCGGGCCATCGGGCCGGCCCACCCCGGGTGGGCCAAGCGGGGGGGCGGGCTGCGCCTGCGCCGACAGGTTGGGCCCAACGGCCGCGAGGCCGCAGAGCATCGTCATGGCGATGAAGGTCGTGATCCGCATGTGCACCTCCTGAGTGTTTGGTGCCCATGATATACGCGCGCGATGTTGCGGTCCGGTGGCGCCGGCCGCATCGAAATGCAAAGAAGTGCAACAGGGTCTGCCGCATCGCCCGAGCAACCATTAAGGTTCGTCCATGGAGCAGAATCCCCACATCCTGATCGTCGACGACGACCGCGAAATCCGTGATCTGCTGGCGCGCTTTCTGGAAAAGAACCAGATGCGCGTCACCGCCGTGCGTGATGGGCGGGAAGCCCGCCGTGCCTGGACGAATGGGCATTATCATCTGGTGGTGCTCGACCTGATGCTGCCGGGCGAGTCCGGGCTCGACCTCGCGCGCTGGATGCGCACCCAATCCAGCATCCCCATCGTGATGTTGACGGCCATGGGGGAGGAAACCGATCGCGTCATCGGCCTGGAATTGGGTGCCGACGATTATGTCCCCAAACCGTTCAGCCCGCGGGAGCTGCTGGCCCGCATCCGTGCCATTCTGCGGCGGGCCGGTGAACCGAACGACCACCGGCAATCAGCGACGGCGGTGAAGCAATACCGTTTCTCCCGCTGGACCCTGGAACCGGCGCACCGCCGGCTGTTGAACCCCGAGGGGACGGAGATCAGCCTGACCGGCGGGGAATTCGACCTGCTGCTGGCGCTGGTGGATCGCGCCAACCGCGTGCTGACGCGCGACATGCTGCTGGATCTGCTGCGCGGCCGGCAGGCGGGACCGTTCGACCGGGCGATCGACGTCGCAGTCTCCCGCCTGCGGCGCAAACTGGAGGATGACGGCCACAACGCGCAGCTGATCAAGACCGTGCGCGGCGGCGGCTACGTGCTGGCAACGACGGTCGAGCGGGTGTGAGACTCTGGCCCCGCAGCCTGGCGGCCCGCACCGCGTCTGTGCTGCTGATCGGGCTGATGCTGGTTCAGATCGCGGGTCTGACCATCCACGCGCTGGACCGCATCGACATGCAGCAGATCCAGCAGACCCGAGAAGTCGCAGGCCAGATATTCAGCCTGTATCGCGCGGTCGCCGCGACGGCGCCTGAACAGCGGGAAAGCGTGCTGGCGGCGCTGCACCGCGGATCGGGGTTCGCGGTGGTGCTGAGCCAGGCGCCTCCCGTCACCGATCTGCCGCCGATGCCGTTGGGCGCGCTCCGCCGCTTCTGGATGGCGGTGGAGGCTGGCCCTCTGGTGCGCGCGGACCCTCGGTTGGGCGGGGAGCAGCCGGACAACGCCCCCGAGCGGCGTGCCTGGGCAAACTCCGACTTCATGCGGCGTAACTTTGGCCGGCCTGGCGTGCCGCCGTCGGACATTATCGCCAATGGCGGGGTACAGTGGCACCGTTTGGTGATGGGTGTGCGGCTTGGGGACGGCACCTGGCTTAATTTCGACGCCGGATTGGGGCCGCCGCGGCCTTGGCACTCCCCCACCTTCATGGGCGCGTTCGGGCTGATGACCGTGGTCGCGGCCGGGTTGACACTCTGGGCGGTGCGCCGACTGACCAAGCCGGTGCGTATTTTGGCGGAAGCCGCGGAAGCGCTGGGGCGCGACGTGAACGCCCCGCCATTGCCGGAAAACGGACCGGAGGAGGTCGCGACCGCCGCCGCGGCGTTCAACACCATGGCCCGCCGCATCCGCCGGTTCGTGGATGATCGCACGACGCTGCTGACGGCGATCGGGCACGATTTGCGCACCCCCATCACCCGCCTGAAGCTGCGCGCCGAATTCATGGACGACGACGAGCTGCGCGGCAAAATGCTGGCCGATCTGGAGGAGCTGGAGGCGATGGTCGCCGCCACCCTGGCGTTCGGCCGGGATGCCCGCACCGCCGAACAGGTCGTGTCCCTGGATCTGGCGGAACTGCTGCGGACCATCCTGGATGAAGCGGGGGATGCGCATCCAGAAGCGGCGGAAAAGCTGCATTACGATGGTCCAGGCCATTTGACGGTACGATTGCGGTCGCTGGCGATGAAGCGGGCGCTGACCAATCTGGTTTCTAACGCCATCGCCTACGGCGGTTCGGCGCAGGTGCGCCTCGACGCGCCCGGTGGGAGCGCGGTAACGATCATGATTGAGGACGATGGACCCGGCATCCCACCGGAAGAGTTGGAGCGGGTGTTCGAACCCTTCCACCGGGTCGAAAGCAGCCGCAACCGGGAAACCGGCGGAACGGGCCTCGGCCTGCCGATCGCCCGCGATATTCTGCGGGCGCACGGCGGCGATGTTACCCTGTCCAACCGGCCTGGCGGCGGCCTTACCGCTCGGGTTACGTTGCCGATTTAGCTTCCCTACTACTGCTAGCGGTCAGGGCCGGCACCCTGTCGCGGCGGGGCAGGCGGGAGACCAGGAAGCCCACGATCGCCAGATTGACGATGTTGAACAGCACGCCGGTCGTGAAAGCCGGGGCGTAATACCCGAAATGGTCGTACAGCACGCCGCCGAACCAGCTGCCCGCCGCCATGCCGGACATGCCGGTGAACAGCACCGCGGGGATGCGCCAGGAAGCCTCCGATGACGGAAACAAGTCGCGGATCGCGACCGAGTAGGATGGGATGATGCCGCTGAATCCCAGTCCAAAGGCGGCAGCGATGACGAATAGCCCGCGCTCGTCCTGGGTCAGCAGGAAGGCGCCGATGGCCACGGCCTGGCACATCGACCCGATCAGCACCGTGCGCAGTCCCCCGATCCGGTCGGCCAACGCCCCCCAGAACTGGCGGGAGATGAATGCGCAGCCCAGCAGCACCGACAGCATGGCCGCGCCATGTGCCGGGGTAATGCCGATGTCGCTACAGAACGCCACCAGATGGGAGTTCGGCACCGACATCGGGATGCAGCAGCAGAAGGCCGCAAGGCAGATCAGCGCCTGCGCCGCGTTGGGGTGCATGCCCAGCACGGTGCGGCCCCGCGCCCGAGCGGCGGGGCCACCGGCCGCGACCGGCGCGGGCGGTTGCTTCAGCAGAAACATAAATGGAGGAATAACCAGCAGCACCACCGCTGCGTAGGCCAGCATGGTGCCCTGCCAGCCGAAGCGGGCGATGCCTCGCTCGAATACCGAGGGCCAGACGACCCCGGCGATGTACTGGCCGGACGAGATCAACGCGATGGCGGCGCCTCGGCGGCGGTCGAACCAGCGGCTGACGTAGATCAGCAAAGGCGCATAGATCGCGCCGTTGCCGATCACCCCGATCAGCAGCCCATGCCCGACATAGAGCGCCCACACGCTGCCCAGGGTCGACAGCGCCAGCCCGCACGCCATCGCAACGGTGCCGAGCGCCACGATGGCGCGGATGCCGATGCGATCGGCGAGCCAGCCCATGGGAATGCCGCCGAAGCCGGTGCCGACCCAGACCAGCGAGCCCGCCAGCGCCAGCACGGAGCGGTCGGTCGCCATGGCCTCGGTCATGGGTTTTAGCCCGACCACGATCAGCAGCGGGGAGCCGTAGGAGATCGACAGGATCGCCAGCGTCAATCCCGCCGCGATCCAGGACGGCCGGCCCTCAATGGTTCCGGGCATGCCGGCGACTCCTTTCCTCCCGCGCCCCTGTTCCACCCAGGGCGTCGCAGACCTATAACGGGGCATCGTATCGATGAAGCCGTCAAGCTGGAGAGACGCATGACAGACCCGACCGGCCCCCTGAAGGGCCTGCGCGTATTCGACCTGACCCGCGTTCTGGCGGGGCCCACCTGCGCGCAGATGCTGGGCGATTTGGGGGCAGACGTCGTCAAGATCGAGCGCCCCGGTGCCGGCGACGACACCCGCGGATTCGCGCCCCCGTTCATGCCGGGAACCAAGGAAAGCGCGTACTTCACCGGCGTGAACCGCAACAAGCAGTCGGTGACCCTGGATATCGGTCAGAAGGAAGGCCAGGAAATCGCCCTGAAACTGATCGCCGACTGCGACATCTTTGTTGAAAACTTCAAGGTTGGTGCCCTGGCGAAGTACGGCCTGGGCTACGAGCAGCTGCACGCGAAATTTCCTCGGCTGATTTATTGCTCCATCACCGGCTTCGGGCAGACCGGGCCGTACGCCCCTCGCCCGGGCTACGACAGCCTGATCCAGGGCATGGGCGGGGTAATGTCTTTGACCGGGGAGCCGGACGGGCTGCCGCAGAAGGTCGGCGTGCCAGTCGCGGATCTGTTCGCCGGCCTGTATGGCTGCATCGGTATCCTGGCGGCGCTACGGCACCGCGATCTGACCGGGCAGGGTCAGCAGATCGACATCGGCATGCTCGATACCAGCGTGGCATGGCTGGCCAACCAGGGGATGAACTATCTGGCGACCGGTGAAAATCCGGCACGGCTCGGCAACCAGCACCCCAACATCGTGCCGTATCAGGTGTTCCCAACCGGCGACGGCTACATGGTACTGTCGGTCGGCAACGACCCCACCTTCAAGCGCTTCTGCGAGGCGTTCTCGCTGACCCACCTGCTGGAGGACGCCCGCTTCGCCACCAACGCCGCGCGCGTGGAAAACCGCCAATTGGTTACGGACACGCTGACCCCGGTGATGAAGCGGCACCCGACCCTCTGGTGGATCGAGCAGCTGGAGGCGCTGAAGATCGGCTGCGGCCCGATCAACACCCTGGCGCAGGTGTTCTCCGACCCGCACGTCGTGGCGCGCGGTATGGTGCTGGAAATGCCGACCCCGTCCGGCACCCCGGTGAAGGTGATCGCCAACCCGGTGAAACTATCCGAAACCCCCGCCGACTATCGCATCGCCCCGCCTCTGCTCGGGCAGCACACGGACGCCGTGCTGGGCGAGCGGCTCGGGTTGGACGCGGCGGCGCTGGCGGCGCTGCGGGAGAAAGGGGTTATCTGAGGGCGGTGTCAGGAGCAGGTCGGCCCCTTTCGGCGACCGGCCCCTCTCCTGGTGCAGCCTGATAATGATCTTGACCCGAAGGCGGCCGATTACCACAATAAGCACCAGGAGCAAGCGACGTTTTCCAGGCATGCGCTTTCTCCTGACTACTTGGGTTAACCGAAGATTAACGCGGCGAAGAAAAATGTGCCGCAGACAAATGTGTTGCTCTGGCAGGCCGGCGCGTAACGACAACAAACAGGAGCCCGCGATGCGGCACTTCGGCGTTTTGATCCCCTCCACCAATACGACGGTTGAGATCGAGTATTCCCGGCTGCTCCCGGACAGTTTGCAGGCGCATTACGGGCGGTTGGGAAAGGGGGGGAAGACGCCGTTCTCCCCCAGCCTCGACGCCGATGTCGCTTACCAGTCCAAGATGCTGGGTGACGCGAAGGTGGAGACGCTGGCGTTGGCGCAGACGTCCGCCAGCCTGTTCGACGACGATTATTGCACCAAATGCACGGGGATGATGACCGCGGGGGCAGGGGTGCCGTCGGTGACATCGGCGCAGGCAATCGGGCAGGCGGTGCGGTTCCTGGGGGCGAAGCGGATCGCGCTGGCGACGCCCTACTCGCCCGACGCGATCGGGCGGGCGAAGCGGTATTACGAGACCAAGTACGGGCTGGAGGTCGTGGCAATGGAGGGGTTCGATGCCAATGACTCATACGCCATCGGGCTGATGGGTCCTGAACATGCCCGCGACGCGTTTCGCCGGATCGACACCCCGGAGGTCGAGGTGCTGGTGGTCCCCGGCGGCAATTGTCCCACCATGCCGTCGATCGCGGCCTGGGAAGAAGAATTCGGCAAACCCGTTATCACCACCAATCAGGCGGCGCTCTGGGCGATGATGCGGATCATGAAAATGGACGAGAAAATCCCAGGCGTCGGCCGTCTGCTCGGCGGCTAATCGCCGTTGAGCGCGATCCGAATCGCCCCCGGCGTGCGCGCCGCCAGCATCTCGTGCGACGCCGGGCGGCTGGCTCTGATGAAGCCGAGGGCTGGATAATCGGTGACCCCCATCTGGCTGGATGGAGGCCACCAGACGCGGACTTCGCTCCAATCGCCATGGGGGGAAATGTCGATCACCGGCTGATCCTCGGTCACCCGGTGGTGCACCCAGTTGGCCTGGGTCACCAGGATCTGCCGGTTGGAGATCACCCGCGATACCACCGCGGCGTGCCCGTCGCGCAGGCGTTTGGTCTTGGCGAAGACCAGCACGCTGCCGACCTCGGGGGTATAGGTACGGGCGTACTTCCCTTGGGCCTCCCACCACCAGTCCCCCGCCGGGCCATATAGCCGCACGTCGCTGAGCGCCCGAGCGAAGGGGGCGCATTCGAGGGAGACCGGGCCGCCGACGTAGCCGCCCACGCGGTCCGGCGTGGCGGAGGACCCGCAGGCGGCGAGCAGCAGCAACAGGGCCATGGCAGCAAGTCGGGGCATAGCGCCATTTTATTCAGCACCATGGCAAGATTGTGCAAGAAGATGTTGATATTCGGGCGATAAGCGGGGTGAGAGCGTGGCGCCTGTGCCACAGTCGTGGCTTGTTCAACGAAGATGTTTGCCTCCGCTCGGGCAGCGGATTACCCTTTCCCGGAAACGCGTGAATCGCGTTCGGGAGGAGAAAACGCCATGAACGCGCCCGTGAACATCGAAAACCCCTGGACGATGCCGTTGGAGGCGATCGATGTCAGCCAGCCACGGCTGTACCAGGACGATGTGTGGCAGGATTATTTCGCCCGTCTGCGGCGCGACGATCCGGTGCATTGGACCGAGGGCGGGATGTACGGGTCATTCTGGTCCGTCACCAAATACAAAGACATCATGGCGGTCGATACCAACCACCATGTGTTTTCCTCGGATGCCATGATGGGTGGCATCGCGATCCGCGACGTGCCGATGGATTTCCGGCGACCGAGCTTTATTTCGATGGACCCGCCGAAGCACGATGCGCAGCGCAAGGTGGTCTCGCCCATCGTGGCGCCGATGAATTTGGCGAAGATGGCTGATACGATTCGGGAGCGCGCCTGCCGTATTCTGGACAGCTTGCCGCGCGGTGAAATATTCGATTGGGTCGATCTGGTGTCGGTGGAACTGACCACCCAGATGCTGGCGACTTTGTTCGATTTCCCGTTCGAGGAGCGACGGAAGCTGACGTACTGGTCGAATGTCGCGTCGGTGAACACGCGGGCGGGGACGGAGATCGATTCCGATGCCAAGCGGGATGAGGTGTTGCAAGGGGCGGTGGCGTATTTCACGGAATTGTGGAAGGAGCGCGCTTTATTGCCACCGAGGCCCGATCTGATTTCGATGCTGGCTCACGGAGAAGCGACCCGGGACCTGCCGAGCCGGCCGGCGGAGTTTTTGGGCAATCTGCTGCTTCTGATCGTGGGGGGGAACGATACCACGCGGAATTCCATCAGCGGCGGTCTGCTCGCGCTGAGCAGGAATCCCGATCAATACGCCAAGCTGCGGGCCGATCCCGGGCTGATTCCCAGCATGGTGCCGGAGATCATCCGCTGGCAGTCGCCGGTGATCCATATGCGGCGCACCGCATTGGTGGATGCGGAGCTGGGGGGAAAGCCGATACGAAAAGGGGATAAGGTCGTGATGTGGTACATCTCGGGCAACCGCGATGAGGATGGTATCGAGAACGCCAACCAGTTCGTCATCAACCGCGCTCGTCCCCGCCAGCATCTGTCCTTCGGGTTCGGCATCCATCGCTGCGTCGGAAACCGGCTGGCGGAGATGCAACTAACCATCCTGTGGGAGGAAATCCTGAAACGCTTCCCAGTCATCGAAGTGATGGAGGAACCCAAGCGCGGCTATTCCAACCTGATTCGCGGTATCGTGTCGATGCCCGTGCGCATTCCGGCGTAACGCCGATGGCGGCGCTTTACTACGACTGGATTTCCAACAATGCCATGCGACGGCCGGAATCGTTGGCCGCCGTGGATCTGGGCAGTGGGCGGCGTTTTACCTATGCGATGTTCGACGAACGTATCGGACGGTTGGCGTCGGTGCTGCGCGATACGTTCGGGGTGAAGCGCGGCGACCGGGTGGCGGTGTTCGCCCCCAATACGACCGAGACATTCGAGGTGCAGTTCGCCACAGCTCGGCTCGGCGCGGTGTTCGTGCCGTTGAATTGGCGGTTGGCGGTGCCGGAACTGCGGGCGATCCTGACGGACTGCGCTCCGGTGGCGTTGGTCCACGACCTGGAATTCGCGGACCGAGCGGGGGTATTGGGGGAAAGCTTTCCGGCGATGCGGTTGTGCGCCTTCGGGACGCCGGCATCCGCTTACGAGCAGGCGATCTCGGCGGCTTCGGCGTTGGCGCGACCCGAAGTCGTGACGTTGGAGGAAATCTCGACCATTCTGTACACCTCCGGTACGACGGGGTTGCCGAAGGGTGTCATCGTCACGCATGCGATGAATTTCTGGAACGTGGTGAATTGTTCGGGGCCGGCGATTATATCCCGCTCTACCGTGTTTCTGGGGGTGCTGCCGCTGTTCCACACGGGTGGGCTGAACGTGTTCGCCAATCCGGCGTTTCATTACGGCGGAACGGTTGTCATCATGCGGGCGTTCGATCCGGGTCAGGCGCTGCGGCTGATCGGCGATCCCGCCATGGACATCACCCATATGTTCGGCGTGCCGGCGATCTACCAGTTCATGGGGGCGCACCCGGATTTCGCGCGCACCGACCTCAGCCGGCTGGTGTTCGCCGGGGTGGGCGGGGCGCCGACGCCCAATGCGATCCTGAATGCCTGGAATGAGCGTGGGGTGATTCTGCAGCAGGGTTTCGGCATGACTGAAACGAGTCCCATCGTGATGGTGCTGGACAAGGAAGACGCCATCCGGAAGCTGGGATCGGCGGGCAAGCCGATCCTGCACGGGCAGGTGAAAGTGGCTCGCGCCGATGGGTCGGATGCACCGGCAAACGAAGTTGGGGAGTTGTGGGTGCGGGGCGATCACATCACCCCTGGATATTGGCAGAAGCCCGAGGCCACCGCTGGTGCCTTCACCGATGGCTGGCTGCACACCGGCGATGCCGCGACGATGGACGATGAAGGATTTTACTACATCGTCGACCGGTGGAAGGACATGTATATCTCCGGCGGGGAGAATGTGTACCCGGCCGAGGTGGAGAATGTTTTGTACCAGATTCCCGCGTTGGCGGAGGCGGCGGTGATCGCCGTCGCCGACCAGCGATGGGGGGAGGTCGGCCGCGCGGTGGTGGTCGTCAAACCCGATATGACCCTGACCGAGGACCAGGTCATGGCGCATTGCGCGGCGAATTTGGCGCGCTACAAGCTTCCTCATTCCGTAGTGTTTACCGAGGCGTTGCCGCGCAATGCGACGGGGAAGGTGCATAAGCCGACGTTACGGCAGCAGTTTGGAGGGTAGGGCGGAAAGGCGAAGCGCCTTCCGCCATTCGATGCCAGTACCCTGCATCCCAATGTCTGGACGCCAGACCAGAAGTCGATGGGAGAACGAAAATTGGCGGAAAATCGGGCAGGTCCGGCCCTTTGCCAAACTGCAAGGTGGATCCCCTGACGCCCAGAAACGTCGCTGCCGCCCGCTTTCCGTTGAAAGCAAGCATCCCCGGCCGGCATGTACGAATACGAGCGGCTAACCCATCGGGGTCATAATGATCCCGCCGGATCGCGGTATCCGGGCCGGACGCATGCTTTGCCAGATCGGTCAGGCCGATGCCGAACCCGAGCAATAGTGGGAATTCTTCCGGTTGCAACAAACGGGGCGTCAGCCCGGTCGCTGCCAGGATCGGCCAAAATTTGTTGCCGGGACCCGCGTAATAAGCCCCCCGGCGGGCGGAGGCGGTGCCGGCGGCCGACCCGCATATGACCAGCTTAAGGCCCGGCACCAGCAGGTCGGGCAGAACATGACCGCTCAATTCAGAAAGATCTTCCCTGGGTTCATCACCCCCCTCGGATCTAGGGCTTGCTTGATGGCGCGCATGACTTCCAGCGCATCTGCCCCGTGCTCGGTTTCCAGGAACTCGCGCTTGCCGATGCCGACGCCGTGCTCGCCGCTGCACGAGCCGCCGAGCGCCAGGGCGCGGGCAACGATTTTCTTGTCGAGTTCCCAGGCGCGGGCAAGGCCGTCGGGTTCGGGTGGGACCAGAATGACCGTGTGGAAATTGCCGTCGCCGACATGGCCGACGATCGGCGCCGTCAGGCCGCTGGCGAGAATATCCTCTTTCGCCCCCAGAATGGCCTCGTTCAGCCGCGAAATCGGCACGATCGCATCGGTCGCGATCCCCTTATGCCCCGGTTTCAGCGCCAAACACGCCCAGAGCGCGTCATGCCGCGCCTGCCAGAGCTTGCCGCGTTCGGCGGGATCGGTGGCCCAACGGAACGCCCGCCCACTGAATCCGGACGCGATTTCCTCGGCCTGTTGCGCCTGCTCGGCGACCGAGGCCTCGGTGCCGTGAAATTCGAAGAACAGGCTCGGTAACGCTTCCAAACCGTCTAGTTTGGAATAGGCGATGGAGGCGGCAGTCTGCACCTCATCCAGCAATTCCATGCGCGCGACCGGGATGCCCATCTGCATGATGGCGATCACCGTTTCCACCGCGTCGCCCAACGTGGGGAACTGGCAGGTCGCCGACGACATCGCCTCGGGGATGCCGTGCAGGCGCAACTGGATTTCGGTGATGATGCCGAGCGTGCCCTCGGACCCCACGAACAACCGGGTGAGGTCGTAGCCGGTGGAGGATTTGCGCACGCGCCCGCCGGTCTTGATGACACGCCCGTCGGCCATCACCACCGTCAGGCCCATCGCATTTTCCCGCATCGTCCCATACCGCACCGCGTTGGTGCCGGAAGCTCGGGTGGCGCACATGCCGCCGACGGTGCAGGCCGAGGTGCCGGGATCGACCGGGAAAAATAACCCGGAATCACGCAGGTGGGTGTTGAGTTGTTCGCGGGTGACGCCTGCCTGCACGCGGCAATCCATGTCCGGCTGGCTGACGTCCAGCACGGCGGCCATGCGGGACAGGTCGATGGTGATGCCGCCCCTGACCGGGGTCACATGCCCCTCCAGCGACGTTCCGGCCCCCCACGGCACGACCGGCACATGCTCGGCGTAGCACAGGGCGAGCAGGCGGGAGACTTCCTCGGTCGTCTCGACGAAGGCCACGGCGTCCGGCTGCACCGGGGTCTGCGTGTCCTGGCCATGCGAGTGGTGGTCGCGCAGCGCGGCGTTGGTGGTGATGCGCTCGCCGAGAAAGACGCGGGCGGCTTCGATAACAGTGTCGACGGACATGGCGGACCCCCAGGCGTGGTGGGGGGAGGATTGGACCGGCGCGCGGCCGGTGGCAAGCTAGCCATCCAGCCTGAACCGAGTGACCTGATACATGCCTGACCTGGCCATCCACCATAAGCGCGATCTTGCGGACGTTCTGCTGGAACTCGACGACGATATCTTCACGGGTCAGGTCGTGCCCGACGCGGACGCGCCGCATGTGCGGGCCTTGCTGGCTGAGATCGGTGCCGGCCAGCCGGTGCGGATCGAGCTGCGCGACGACCATCTTGGCCTGTATGGCTGGCCCGTGGACGGTGTGCAGGCGCGGATCGACATCGACGGCGGCGCGATCCGGTATGGTTGGCGGCTGCGGGAGTGGCCGGACATGCTGCTGACCGCGGTAGCCCATGCCGTCTGGGAGGAACCGGACGGGACGCTGGTGGACATCACGCCGGCCAGCACCCCGGGGAGCCTCTCATTGTTCGCACCCGACCCGGCCGCGACCGACCTTCTCGGAATTGCGCGGTATCGCGTGCTGCATGTCAGCCCCGACCGGTCGCGAGAAATCGCTGAACGGGTGGGGTCGCTGAAAGGCGGGCAGCGCGCATATGAGGAGCGGCGGGCGGCCAAGGCCGGTCTGTCGCTGCACGACTGGATTGGGGTGAAAGAGTTCACTGACCTTCTGCCCGAGGCCATTCCCGCCTTTACCGCCGCCTGCGACGCGTTCATCGCCAAGATGTCGCGCCTGCCGGACCTGATCGAACTCCGGCCCGAGGATCACGACGATATCGCGGACGGCGAATGGCACCCCGATTACGAAACCGAGCAGGCGCGGGACAAGCTGGCGGATTGGCAGCTCGCGCGGGAGGAGCGGATGATGGATATCGAAGAGGGGATGGATGCTCTGGGGCTGACAGACACGCGGGTTCCTGCTTAACCGAAGCGCCCCTCGGAGACCTCAAAACCATGGCCTACGCACCGTCCCGCCCCAATCCCGCTCTGCCGCCGGTGCGGGTGAACCTGTACTCGGACACGCAGACAAGGCCGTCCCTCGCGATGAAGGAGGCGATGATGCGGGCCGACGTCGGGGACGAGCAGAACGGTGACGATCCCACGGTCAACGCGCTGTGCGACCGCATGGCGGCGCTGACGGGGAAGGAGGCGGCGGTTTTTCTCCCCAGCGGCACCATGTGCAACCAGATTTCCATCGCGGTGCATTGCCGGCCAGGGGACGAGATCCTGGCGCATGAGGCGAGCCATATCGTGACCAATGAAGGCGGCGGGCCGGGTGCTTTGGCTGGGGCGGTGGTGTTGGGGCTGCGGGGGAATCGGGGCATGTTCGACGTGCCGACGATGCGGGCGGCGTTTCGGGAGAAGCGGCGGAATGCACCGCCGCAGACGCTGCTATCGGTTGAGCAGACCGCGAACCTCGGCGGCGGGTCGGTGTGGAAGCTGGATGCGCTGAACGCGGTGCTGGACGCGGCGCACGACTGGGGCATGGCCACGCATATGGATGGTGCTCGGCTCATGAACGCCGTGGTGGCCGCGGGGGTGCCGGCTTCGGATATGGCGGCGCGCTGCGATTCCGTCTGGCTGGATTTCACCAAGGGGCTAGGGGCGCCGCTGGGGGCGGTGTTGTGCGGCTCGTCCGCGTTTATCGACCAGGCATGGCGGTGGAAGCAGCGGCTGGGCGGGGCGCTGCGGCAGGCGGGGCTATCGGCGGCGGGGTGCCTGTATGCGCTGGACCACAATATCGACCGCCTGGCTGAGGACCACGCGAACGCTTCGGCCTTGGCGCGGGGGTTGGCTCAGGTTCCCGGCATCGTGGTCGAAACGCCGGAGACCAATCTGGTGTTCTTCGACGTCAAAGGCACGGGGATGACGGCGGATGAATTGGCGGGTCGCGCTCGGGGGCAGGGCGTGTCGGTGTCGGTGATGTCGGCCTATCGGGTGCGGGCCTGCACACATTTGGATGTCGATCGGGCCGGAGTGGACTTGGCGATACAAGTTATACGCGATTGTATGCCAAAATAATTGTCCACGTTTACTTTTCGTTAACCATTGCGTGCGCATCCTGGGGGCCTCGTGTTCTGTCCCTAGGAGGTTAACCATGAAACGCACGTTGCTCGCCGCCCTGTTCGTCCTGCCTTGCCTCGCGCTGCCGGCGCTGGCGGAGGACGCCGGGCCGGCCACCCCCGCGAAATCCACGCATACAAGGGTAACCTGGCAACAGCATTTTGCGCAGGCCAATTCGGCGCATGACGGGCACCTGACATTGGAGCAGGCCAAGTCCGGCTACCCCAGCCTTTTCAGGCACTTCGCGGAGATCGACGCGGGGGGGAAGGGGTTCGTGACCGTGGAGGACGTCAAAGCCTGGCACAAGCAGCAGCGCGCGATGCACCAGCCAGCACCGGAGAACAAGCTGCGGCCGCGGCACACGTTCCAGCCCACGACGGGGGCGCATCCGGCGGTGAAGGCATCATCGTCAACGACGGTGCCGGGACGGACCGTAACGGTCGGGCCGGATGCGGTGCGTCCGGGGGATGCGCCGGGATAGGGCGGCCGGGTTGGGGCCGGTCGGGAACCGCCGGCCGCCATTTTTCAGTGCAGCTGCCGATATTGGCTTGACGTATATGTGAAACACGCATATAAACCAAAACCTACATACCGTTTGCGAGACCCACAGTTTCCGGCGGGCCGCGGACTCCGCGGGTTTGTCGAGGGAGGAAGTTGAAGAGCTTGTCACTTATCTGGCCGCCCATCCCAAGGCAGGGGACGAAATGCCCGGCACTGGCGGTTGCAGAAAATTTCGGGTTGCCGGACGCGGGAAGGGTAAGCGCGGCGGGTATCGCACGATCACCTTCTACAGTGGGCCGATGATCCCCGTGTTTCTGATTACCATCTTCGCAAAAGGCGAACGGGCCGACCTGAGCCAGAAGGAACGAAACCAACTCGCGACCATCACGAAGGCCCTCGTGGCCGAGTACAGCACCAGAGTTCTCAAGGGAAAATTATCGTCATGACAAAAGCGGCATTCGACAAGATCGCGGAAGGGCTGAACGAAGCTCTTTCCATCGCCCGTGGGACCGCGCAGCCCGCGCATATGTATGTTCCGGCGGAGATCGACGTGCGCGCCATCAGAGCGAAAACGAGGATGGCGCAGGAGGAGTTCGCATCGGCATTTGGGTTTACGGTGCATCAGATACGGCAGTGGGAACAGGGGCGTTACCGGCCGTTGGGGGCGATGCGGGCGTATTTGATGGTGATCGATCGCAACCCTCAAGGGGTGTTGTCGACGTTGCGGGGGTTGGCGGACGCGGCGTGATCCGGTCGCCGCCAACGAAAGGAGTCGATCTTTTCCCGGACCGGTGTACCATGCTGCCCTGGTAAGGATCGCGCTGGGGAGGTGGTAACCGATGGCCGAGGCGGATGGCTCCATACTGGACGGCATTGAGCACATTGTTGTTTTGATGCTGGAGAACCGGTCGTTCGACAACGTTTTGGGGTGGTTGTACGATCCCGCCAATGCACCCCCCTTCGACAGGGTACCGGATGGGGAGACGTTCGACGGCGTCTCCGGCAAGGGGTTGAGCAATCCGGGACCGGGCGGGGCCGTCGTTCCTTTCGGCTCGACCGACGTGACCACCAATCCGTTCCCCGACCCGGGGGAGGAATACGAGCGGGTCTACGGCCAGCTTTATAACTGCAATCCGAAGCCGGACGGGGTTCCCGCGGGTGAGGTGCCACCCAATCCCGACCAGCCGCCACCGATGAGCGGTTTCGTCAACAACTATGCTTTGCAGCGGCTGGTACCGAGTTGGGGCGACGCCTTCGTCGGGTTCCAGTGGTGGCGGCCTGTGTCGTACTGGCGGCTGGCACGCCGAATCCAGGCCCATCTGCTGGGGACAAGGGTGCAGACGCCGGGGAACATCATGAATGGGTTCCGGCCGGCCTCACTGTCGGTTTTTTGTACGTTGGCGAACGCCTTCGTAGTGTGCGACCGGTGGTTCGCTTCGGTGCCGTCGCAAACGCTGACCAACCGGTCGTTCATGCATGCCGGCACCGCGTCGGGCCACGTGAACAACGCAGGCCACGACTTTCCAATTTTCGTTAACGATACGCCGACGATCTACAATCTCCTGGAAGACAAGGGCCTGGATTGGCGGATCTATTACGGCAGTCATTGGATCCTGTGCAATGCGTTCCAGACACAGCGGCAGGTGGAACGCTACATGCTGACGAGCGTACCCTTCGAAACGGGCCATTTTCAGCCGTTCGAGCAGTTGCTGAAAGACGCCGCTCACGGGAGGTTGCCGGTTTATGCGTTCGTCGAGCCGAATTTTCTCGACAGCGACGATTACGGCCGGGAGAACGATATGCATCCGGACTCCGGTCTGATCGACCTTGACGGTTTGGCGTCGGATGCGAAGTTCGGGGACGAACTGGTGCGCAAGCTGTACCAGGCACTGCGGCATGGGCCGCAATGGGACAGCACCTTGCTGGTCGTGACGTTCGACGAGCACGGGGGGTGTTACGACCATGTGCCACCAGGGCCGGCGGAACCGCCGGACGACCGCGCGATCCCAAAGGGCCAGCCCGGCTACAGTGGGTTCCAATTCAACCGTTACGGCGTGCGCGTGCCGGCGTTGCTGATTTCGCCCCGATTGCGGCAAGGGGCGGTCGATCATACCGTGTACGACCACACCTCGGTTCTGAACACCGTGATCCAGAAGTTTGGGCTCGATGAGGGGCTTGGGAAAAGGGTGTCGCACGCGAATGTGCTGTGCCCGCCGATGGTGCCGGTCCGGGAGAATGTGCCGGATTTGTCGCATCCCGTTGTCGACAACGACAAAGTAACCAAGGACTCACCGCTGACCGGTCTGCGAAAGACCATGGCGCACGCGGCGATCCAGCGGTTGCACGGGATGGTGTCCCCTGCCTCCAAGCATCCGCCCGCCGTTCGGTCGAAGCGGGAGGTGGAGCAGGTGCTGCGATCGCTAACCGAGCGGTTGGCTAAGGCGAGGGCGGGGGGATAGGCAGCTTCTCGATCTCCGCCCCACCCTCGACATCCACCCCCTCCCATCCGACAATACAACCAGACCCAAGAACTCATCGGAGGGAACCGCCATGCGGCTCGCGATCATCGGACAGCAGGATTTCGGCAAGGCCGCGCTGGAAGCCTTTATCAAGCGGGGGGACGACGTCGCCGCCGTATTCTGCGCGCCGGAGAAGGGGCGGCCGGACCCGCTGCGCCTCGCCGCCGAGGCGATGGGCGTCAAAGTCTACCAGTTCCCCAAGCTGACCGACCCGGAAGCGCTGTCGGCGCTGAAGGAAGCCAACGTCGATATCGGCGTCATGGCCTACGTCACCCAGTTCGTGCCGCAGGATTTCTGCAACATCCCCAAGCACGGCACCATCCAGTTCCACCCGAGCCTGCTGCCGCTGCACCGGGGGGCGAGTTCCATGAGCTGGTCGATTATTTGCGGGCGGACTGAGACCGGGTTCTCCATCTTCCGCCCCACCGATGGTCTGGACGAGGGCCCCGTGCTGTTGCTGCGCTCAGTTACCATCGAACCTGAGGACACCCTTGGAACCCTTTATTTCGGCAAGATTTTCCCGATGGGCGTCGCCGGGCTGGTGGAGGTCGCGGACCGCGTCATCAAGGGCAAGGCGCCCGCCATCGCGCAGTACGAACCCAACGCCGGCTACGAGGGCATCATCCGCGACGCCGAGTCCCGCATCAACTGGGCCAACCACGTAGACATGACCTTCAACCTGATCCGCGGCTGCAACCCGGCGCCTGGCGCCTGGACCACCGCGCCGGATGGCAAGAAGGCGTTCATCTACGAAAGCACCAAGCGCCACGCCCGCACGTTCAGCGAGGTCAAAGGCAAGAAAATCGGGGAGATCGTGGCGCAGAACGGCACCAGCCTGGTCATTCATGGCCAGGGCGGCTTCATCGAGGCACACCGCATCCGGGTCGAAGGCGGCAAGAAGGTGGCCGCGAGCGAGTCCGGGCTGACCGTCGGCATGATTCTCGGAGGGTAATGTTGCCGGCCGGCGTTGCAGACGGTAGCTTCCGGCGACACTTCGAAGCTGGATCAGACTCTTCATGCACGCCCGCATGTTTTTGGCCGCCGCGGCGCTTCTTGCCGTGGGATCGGTCTCCGCCGTTGCCCGGGACCTGACCGTCGTGGCACGTGGCGATACGCTGCAGGCAACGCTGACGGACGCGTACCTCCGCCCTTTCTCCGACGTCACCGGGTTGAGTGCGGCCGCCGTCACCTGGGAAGGTGGCATGGACGCGCTGCGGGACCAGTTGAAGGCGCCGGACAATGCGTGGGACCTGATCCTGGCAGATCCGGATGAGCTCGCAACCGGTTGTTCCGAGGGGCTTTTCGAAAAGACCGACTGGGCCGCCGTTGGCGGCAAGGACCATTACCAGCTTTGGGGCGTCAGCGATTGCGGCGTCGGGGCGATGATCGCCAACGTCGTGCTCGCCTGGGATAAGGACAAATTCCCGGTCACCCCCACCTGGGCGGATTTCTGGGATGTGGCGAAGTATCCCGGTAAGCGCGGACTGCGGAAAAGCGAACGCGGGGCGCTGGAAATCGCCTTGCTGGCCGACGGGGTGGCGCCTGCCGACATCTACAAGACCCTGGCTACCAAGGACGGCGTCGACCGCGCCTTCCAGAAGCTGGATCAGCTCCGGCCGTATATCGTGTGGTGGCACAATGGCGCCGAGGCGGCGAAAATCCTGGGGTCCGGCGATGTGTTGATGACCAGCGCCCCCAGCGGCGCCATCGCCACCGCTGCCCGGACCGATAGCCGCAACTTTGGCATTCAGTGGACATCCAGCTTGTATGACGTGTTGAGCTGGGCCATCGCCAAGGGCACCCCCGACCTCCGCGTCGCGCAGCAATTCCTGTATTTCATCGGCCTGCCCGCAATCGAGGCTCGGTTGGTACGCCAGAGTGGGCTGGTGGGGCCGGCCAAGGGCCTGAATGAAGGGTTGCCGCCGGAGATTCAGGCGATTTCCCCCGCTAACCCGCCGAATATGACGTCGGCGCTGCGGGTGGATGCCGGGTTCTGGCATGATAACCTGGCCAAGCTGCGGCCACGCTTCGACGCGTGGCTGAGCAAGTAACCACCGCATGATGCCCCCCGCCGCGGCCCTCACGGTCGAGGAACGCGAGGGTCAAACCGTGTTGATCCTGGCTGGCTACCTGGACGCGCGGGCTGCCGGCCATCTCTGGCGCCAAACCATGCGCGCCGCCCGCCGTGCGCCGGCCGTGGCGCTCGATCTGACGGCGCTCCAATATTGCGACATGTCGGGCGCGGCGTTGCTGGTGGCGGCGGAGGCGGCGCATGCCAAGCCCGTGGCGCTGATTGGGGCCTCACCGTTGATCGGGGCGTTGTTGCAACGTGCGCGGGTGGCCGCGGCGGCGCCCCCGCCGGTCCGAGCGACGGCTACCGCGGCCGTGTTCGGTTCCGAGGCGTTGGCGATCTTTTGCGACGCCATGGCCTTCATGGGGGAAGTCGCGGTCGCCGTGGCGACCTTGCCGGCACGGGCGCGCATGCTGCGGATGCCA
This sequence comes from uncultured Acetobacteraceae bacterium, assembly GCA_903924985.1. Lineage (GTDB taxonomy): Bacteria > Pseudomonadota > Alphaproteobacteria > Acetobacterales > Acetobacteraceae > Rhodopila. The sequence goes on along the minus strand of CAIYDT010000046.1, from coordinate 56,140 downwards.
GATCTGCTGCGCTATGCCGATCAGGCCGGCGTGCAGGCGATCCCGCTGGTGCTGCTGCTGGGCTACTTGATGGGCCTGATCCTGGCGTTTCAGTCGGCGGTACCGATGCGCCGCTTCGGGGCGGATTTGTTCGTCGCCAACCTGGTCGCCATCAGCTTGCTGCGGGAATTGGGGCCGCTGCTGTCCTCGGTCATTTTGGCAGGGCGCACCGGTTCGGCCTTCGCGGCGGAGATCGGATCGATGAAGGTGAACCAGGAGGTGGACGCGCTGGTCACTATGTCTTTGGATCCGGTGACCATGTTGGTACTACCCCGGCTGATCGCCGCCATGCTGGTCATGCCGGCAATGGTGCTGGCTTTGGACATCGCGGGGCTGGCGGGGATGGCCACGGTGATGAAGGCGTTCGGCTACCCGCTGATCACCGTGGCGCACCAGGTGCAGTCGGCGGCGACCGCGACCGACCTGTTCGGGGGTCTGTTCAAGGGCCTGTGCTTCGGCTCCGCCGTCGCGGTGATCGGCTGCCGAGCAGGGCTGCGGACGGGCGTTGGGCCGCGGGCGGTGGGGCAGGCGGCGACGGCGGCGGTGGTGGGCGGGATTGTCGCCACCATCTTCCTGGACGGGCTGTTCGCGCTGTTGTTCTACAGGCTGAATCTATGAGCACGGTGCACGTTACCGGGTCCGCTCAGCGCTTTGGCGCCAGGACCATCTTCCGCGACGTGTCGTTCGAGGTCGCGGAGAAGGAGGTGTTTGTGATCCTTGGCGGCTCCGGCTGCGGCAAGTCCACGCTGCTGAACCAGCTGATTGGGCTGCTGCCGCCCAGCGCGGGGGAGATCGAGGTGCTGGGCCACGTCATCACCGGCCCGAAAGGGGCGGCCGGGCGGCACGCCATGCAGCGCCAGATCGGTGTGATGTTCCAGTCGGGCGCACTGTTCGGCTCCATGACGCTGCTGGAGAACATCATGCTGCCGCTGGAAATGTTTACCGATCTGCCGCCGGAGGGGCGGGAAGCCGTTGCCCGCGTGAAGCTGGGGCTGGTCGGGCTGGGGCACGCCACGGCGCTGATGCCGGCGGAGATTTCCGGGGGCATGGCCAAGCGGGCCGGCATCGCACGGGCGATGGCGCTGGACCCGCCATTGCTGTTTTTGGACGAGCCCTCGGCGGGGCTGGACCCCATCACATCGGCGGAGCTGGACAAGTTAATTCTCGACTTGCGGAACGACTTAGGCACTACCTTCGTGGTGGTGACGCACGAGCTGGCGTCCATCCTGGCGATCGCCGACCGGTGCATCATGCTGGACCGCAACGCCTATCCCGATGGCGGCGGCATGATCGCCGAGGGCAACCCGCGCACCTTGCGGGACGAAGGCACCCATAAGATGGTGCGTGCATTTTTCCGCCGGGAGATTCCGGCATGATGGAGGGGCGGGCCACATTCGTGCGCGTCGGCTTGCTGATCCTGGCGGGCGCGGCCCTGCTGACCGGGTTGGTGTGGTTCCTGGGCGGCACCCGGATCAACAAGGGAACGTTGTACGAATCCTACTTCAGCGAGTCCGTGCAGGGGTTGGAGGTCGGCGTCGCCGTCCGCTACCGCGGCGTCACGGTCGGGCGGGTGACCGAAATCGGACTGGTGACCGCGGAATATGGACCGGGTGATGAAATGGGCATCGATCAGGCCACCTATCGCCTGGTCTTCGTCCGCTATCTTGTGGACTCCAAGCGGTTCGGCTGGATGCCCGACACCGCGACGGCGGTGCGGTTGGGGTTGCGGTCGCGGCTGGCCTCGGCCGGGTTGACCGGACTGACGTATATCGAAATGGATTTCGTGAATCCGGACAAGAACCCGGGGGTACCGGTGCCTTGGACGCCGACCGCGGACTATATTCCGACAATTCCGACCACTCTGTCGCGGGTGGAAGACGCCACCAAGGTGCTGGTTGAGAAGTTGAACCAGATCGACATTGTGCGTCTGGTCGATACTGCCAACAGGTTGTTGGACAACATGGATAAGCTGGTGGGCGGGATCGGGGATCAGGTACGGGCGGCGGACCTGCCGAGCCTGACGGCGGATTTGAAGTTGACGTCGGAATCGCTGCGCAAACTGGCGGAGAATCCCGATATCGCGCGCACATTCGCCGGCTCGGCGTTGGCGACCGAGAAGCTGACGCAGGCTATCGCGCAAATCCCGCCGCTGATCGCCGCCGTGCAAGGCGTGAGCAAGCGCGCGGATAGCGGGGTGGCGGACGCCCAACAGGCGCTGGTGCCTTTGCTGCGCGATCTGATGGCCGCGACGGCGAATTTACGGGAGGTGACGGCGTCCCTCCGCCGCGATCCGGCGCAGATTCTGACGGGGCAGCCGCCGCCTCGGCAAACGGGGAGCGGGCGATGAAACGGCGTTTCTTATTGGTGGCCGCGGCCTTGGCGGGCGGGTGTTCGGTGCTGCCCACGCGGGAATACCAGCAGCGGCGGGACTGGCCGTTGTTGCCCCGCCGGCCATCTGTCGCCGCGCCGCGCAAGGGCGGGCGGGTGCTGTTGGCGCGGACGGTGTCGGCCGCACCAGGACTGGAGGCGCGCGGGGTGCAGTGGCTGTTGAAGGACGGCAGCCTGAACACGGATTACTACGAGCAATGGGCGGTGCCGCCGGCGGACGCGATGGAGGAGGGGTTGCGGCGCTGGCTGGCGGATTCCGGACTTTTCTCCGCCGTAGTGGCTCCGGGTAGCCGCGTTACGCCGGATTTCGTGCTGGAGGCGGAGCTGACGGCGCTGGTCGCCGATCCCGGGACCGGTGTGGCGCGCGCATCCCTGGCGCTGGTGCTGCTGGAACCGAAGGGGGAACAAACGCGGGTGCGGTTGCAACGGACGGAAACGGCGGAGGTACGGTTGGGCGGGACCGATGTTGTTGCTATCGTCGCGGGATTGCGGGAGGCTGCCACCACCGCGCTCGGGCAGGCGGAGGCCTCGCTGGCGCGCGCACTCTAGCGGAGGAACGAACAATGGGCACGACGGAAAGACTGGCTGACTGGATCGCTGGCGTGAAGTTCGGCGACATCCCCACCGAGGCTTTCGGGCACGCCAAGAAATCTATCCTCGATTACATCGGCACCACAATCCAGGGCTCGACCACCGACCTCGGGCGGATGATTGTCGATCTGACGCGGGAGCAAGGGGGCAACCCGCAGGCGCGGGTTATCGCTTCGGACATCCGGACCAACACCGCCAGCGCGGCGCAAGCCAACGGCACGATGGGGCACGCGGCGGATTTCGACGACCTCGGCGGCGTGGGCGGGCATCCGGCGACGGTGCTGACGCCGACTGTTATGGCAGTGGCGGAGGAACTGAAGCTGTCGGGGCAAGATGCTCTGACCGCCTGGACCGTTGGCTACGAAGTGGGGACGCGGCTGAGCAGCAACCTGCACCCGGACCGCGATTGGCATCCGACCGCCATCTTCGGTGCAATGGGCGCGGCGGCGGCGGCCAGCAAGCTGATGGGATTGAATGCCTGGCAGAGCCGCATGGCACTGGGCATCGCGGGATCGCAGGCCAGCGGGCTGCGGCGCAATTTCGGCACCATGACCAAACCGTTCCACCCCGGGCACGCGGCGCGCAGCGGCATTATCGCGGCCAAGCTGGCCTCCCGAGGTTACACCGCCGATCCCGACATCATCGAGGGGCGGCAGGGCTACGCCGATAATTTCGGCGGGCCTAAGTGCAACATCCCGGCGATCACCAAATTCCTGGGGTCGCTGTGGTACTTGGCCGAGGAGGGCACCCGCATCAAACCCTGGCCCTGCTGCGGCGGCAATCATCAAACCCTGACCGGGTTTTTCGGCCTGCTCGAACGGGAGAAAATCTCGGCGGACGAGGTCGAATGGATCGAGCACAGCGGTCCCAACATTCCCTGCACCGGCGCCTTGCTGCGCGACGAGGTGCATGAGGGCTTGGAGGGAAAATTCTGCTTGCGTTACAATATCGCGGCGGCGGCGATCGACCGCAAGGTGGACCTCGACACCTTCTCCGATGCCAGAGCCGGACGTGGCGATTTGCAGGCGTTCATGGAGCGGGTGCGTCTGGTGCGCAACAGCGATGTGGTAATGCGCCGTTCGCATATCGCCGACGGCAATACGGACGCGAAGCTGACGGTGCAGATGAAGGATGGTCGCCTGCATGAGGTCGAGTTCGGTCCGGCGATGCATTTATCCTTGGATGCCACGGTCGAGAAATTCCGCGGGACTGCCGGCCTGGTGTTCGACGCGGAGCACGTCGGACGGACGATCGACGCTGTTGGGCGGCTGGAGGCTTTGCCGGCGGCGGCGGCGGTGCTGGACGCAGTCACGGGATAGGGCGTGGCGTCGGGGTAGTGCCCATCGCCTTTCTACAGACGAAAATCCTCCACGCGGCAGACCGGTAGGTTGAGGCCGAATTTCGGGGTGGTCATGCTGCTCGTCTCCGGCGGCTGGCGTATAGGGAGCATGCACATTCCGACCCCGAAAGGCCAAGTCCCATGGGCAGCATCTGTGTTCTGAACGCCGGCTCCTCGACGCTGAAATACGCGGTGTATGCGACGGACCCCATGCTACGGCGGGTGAAGGTTGGGAATATCGAGCGCATTACCGACCACGCCGCCGCCTTGGCGCAGGTCCCCGTGCCGGGCAACGTGATGGCGATCGGTCATAGGGTGGTGCATGGCGGACCGGACCTGACGCAGCCGGTATCGATCGATCCCCCGACCATGCGGCGGATCGAGGCTGTCTCGCCCCTGGCGCCGCTCCACAATCCGCCGGCCTTGGCGGTGATACGCGCTATGGGGGAGCGGTTTCCCGGCGTGCCGCAGGTGGCGTGCTTCGATACGTCCTTCCATCGCGGGCATCCGGCGGTGGCGGACCGGTTCGCTATCCCGGACTCGCTGTATCAGGAGGGCGTGCGCCGTTACGGCTTCCACGGCCTGTCCTACGAATACATCGCCGGCGCATTGGAGGCGGTGGCCCCCGCCGTGGCCAAAGGGCGGGTGGTGGTGGCGCATCTCGGTTCGGGTGCGTCCATGTGCGGGTTGGTGGGCGGGCGCAGCGTGGACTCGTCCATGGGTTTCACCGCGCTGGACGGGCTGCCGATGGGCACCCGATCGGGGTCGCTGGATGTCGGCGTGATCCTATGGCTGCAGCAGGCCAAGGGCTGGCCGGTGGAGCGGGTCGAGACCTTCCTCTATCACGATTGCGGCCTGAAAGGCCTTTCAGGCGTGTCCAACGATATGCAAGTGCTGCTGGCCAGCGAGGCGCCGCTCGCCAGGTTGGCGGTGGACTATTTCGTCTTCCACGTCGCCCGCACCGCCGGGGCGCTGGCATGCAGCACCGGCGGGCTGGACGCCATGGTGTTCACCGCCGGCATCGGGGAGCGCAGTCCCGAAATCCGAGCTCGCGTGCTACGGCGGCTGGCCTGGCTGGGGTTCGAGGTGGATGACGCCGCGAACGCCGCGGGTGGCCCGCTGCTGACCTCGGCTGGGTCTCGTCTGCCGGCCTACGCGATCCCGACGGATGAGGAAGTGGTCATTGCTCGGCATACGGCTGCATTAGTCAGGCCGCCGCACCCCCCGGACCCGTAGCCGGAGGCGGTCGTTCGGCCTTTCCACTCGGCGATGCCGCATTCTCCCCGCCGCCTCAACATGATAATGCGGCATCGCCGGGGCACCGGCCTTGTCGAACGGAGAAAACATCATGCTGAGCACCCGTCGTGTCGTGCTGACCGGCGCCCTCGCCGCGCCAGCCCTTATCGCCGCCCGCGGCAGCCGAGCGGCTGGGACCGTGCTGAAGATCAGCCACCAGTTTCCGGGGGGGACGATCGACGAGGGCGATTTCCGCGACCGTTTGGTTCGCAAGTTCGCCGCCGGCGTCAAGGCCAGGACCAACGGCGATCTGGATTTCGAGATCTACCCCAACTCGTCGCTCATGAAGACCGTGGCGCAGTTCTCGGCCTTGCGCAAAGGCGCGCTGGACATGTCGCTGTACCCGCTGGCCTACGCGGGCGGGGAGGTGCCGGAGGTCAATATCGGCCTGATGCCCTGCCTGGTCTCCACCTACGCGCAAGGCATGGCGTGGAAGAACGCCCCGATCGGCAGGGCGCTGACCGAGTTGCTGGACAAGCGCGGGGTGAAAATCCTGACCTGGATATGGCAGTCGGGCGGCGTCGCCTCGCGCGCCGCACCGGTGGTGTCGCCGGACGACGTGAAGGGGCTGAAAATCCGCGGTGGCTCGCGGGAGATGGACCTGATGCTGAACAAGGCTGGCGGCATCATTTCGTCCGTGCCATCGAATGAGATTTATGCGGCGATGCAGACCGGCTCGCTGGACGCGGCGGTGACCTCGTCCACCAGCCTGATCAGCTTCCGCTTGCAGGAAATCAGCAAGGCTGTGACCTCCGGCATCCAGGGCAGCTTCTGGTTCATGCTGGAGCCGCTGTTGATTTCCAAATCCATCTTCGACGGGCTGCCCCCGGCGCAGCAGGCGGCGGTGACCGAGGTGGCCGCCAGCCTGGAAGGTTTCGCGCTGGAATCCGCCAAGTCCGACGACAAGGACCTTTCCGCCATATATGGCAAGGCGGGCGCGGTAACGAAGCAGTTCGACGCGGCGGCATTGGAAAAATGGCAGGCCGTGGCGCGCGACACCGCCTGGAAGGATTTCGCGGCCCGCAACGCGTCTTGCGCCGATCTGTTGGCTCTGGCTGAGAAAGTGCCCACCGCGGGATGACCGACGCCGTTTTGAGCGATGGGGGCACGCCAGCGGACGTGCCCCGGACTGGTGTGCTGGGCGCCATCCAGGCGGTGGTGGACCGGCTGAATGCGGTCATGGCGGTGATTTCCTCCATCGCCATCGGTGTGGCCGGCTTCGTGCTGACCTGGGAGGTGATCGGCCGCTATTTCCTCAAGATCGCCAGCGATTGGCAGGATGAATTTTCCGCCTTGTTATTGATCGCCGCGACGTTCGCTTCGGCCGCGTGGACCCAGGCACGCAGGGGGCATGTGGGGATCGAGGCGCTGGCGCATGTGTTGCCGCCCCGCGTGGACGCCATCAGGCGCTGGCTGGCCGACCTCTGCGCCTTCCTGTTCTGCGCCTATTTCGCGTGGAAGTGCGGCGATCTGCTGATGGAGGCGCTGGATGAGGGCCAGACCTCGCCCTCCGCATGGGGGCCGCCACTTTGGATTCCCTATGGCAGCATGACGGCGGGCATGGCGCTGCTGTCGGTGCAGTTGCTATTGCAGACATTGCGTGGGCCGGTACGCCGATGACGACGCTGCAACTCGGTCTGCTGTACGGCGGGGCGACGCTGGCCGCGCTGTTCTCCGGCATTCCCATCGCCTTCGCGCTGGGCGGGGTGGCGACGGTGTTCATGATGCTGTTCATGCCCGCCGCCAGCGTCGATACCATCGCGCAGAATGTTTACGAGGAACTCGCCAGCATCACCCTGCTGACCATTCCCCTGTTCATTCTGAAAGGCGCCGCGATCGGCAAAAGCAGGGCCGGCAAGGACCTGTACGACGCGTTACACACGTGGCTGCACCGGATCCCCGGCGGCCTCGGCGTCGCCGTGGTGCTGGCGTGCGGATTATTCGCCGCCATGGCCGGATCGAGCCCCGCAACCTGTTCCGCTATCGGGTCGTCCGGCATCCCGGAGATGCGCCGCCGCGGTTATTCCCCCGGCTTCGCCGCCGGCCTCGTCGCCGCCGGCGGCACGCTGGGCATTCTGCTTCCGCCATCGATCGTGATGATTCTTTACGCAGTGGCGTCGGAGCAGTCGCTGGGGCGGTTGTTCCTGGCCGGCATCGGCCCGGGGCTGCTGCTGGTCGGGTTGTTCGCAACCTATGCGATGCTGCACTGGACAAAGGAATATACAAAAGCGCTGGCGGTCCGAAAGGACACGGGGGTGGAGAGCGAATTACTGCGGATCGAACATTTCACGTTTCAGGAGAAGATGACCGCGCTGCCCCGGGTGCTGCCCTTCGTACTGCTGCTTGGTGGCGTCATGATCGCACTGTACAGCGGCATCGCCACCCCGTCGGAGACCGCCGGCCTCGGCGCGGTGATGGCGCTGCTGTTAATCGCGGTGGTGTATGGCGCGTGGCGGCTTCCTGATTTGAAGCCCATCTTCCTGGGCACGCTCGGCGAAAGCGGCATGCTGCTGATGATCATCGGCATGAGCCTGCTCTACAGTTACGTGATGAGCTATCTGCACATCTCACAGTCAGCGGCAGGGTGGATCGTTGGGCTGCATCTGTCCAAATGGCTGCTGCTGGCAGCGATGCTTTTGCTCGTCATGGTACTCGGCTTTTTCCTGCCGCCGGTGTCTATTATCCTGATGACCGCCACGATCGTTCTGCCCCCGTTGAAGGCCGCGGGGTTCGATCTGGTGTGGTTCGGGGTGGTGATGGTGGTGGTGATGGAGATGGGCCTGATCCATCCTCCGGTGGGACTGAATATCTTCGTCATCAACCGTATCGCGCCGGATATCGGGCTGGGGGCGATCATTTGGGGTACGCTGCCCTTCGTGCTGCTGATGATGATCGCGGTGGTAATCCTGTCGGCGTTTCCGGGGATCGCGATGTGGCTGCCTAACCTGGTGTATGGGTAGCGAGCGCCCGGACGTCCGGTCGAGTTTCCAGCCGATCCACAGCCTCGATCAGCCGCTCAACCGTGCCGGCGGCTAGGGGTTCGGCCGAGAAATCCAGGCAGCGGCGGAATTTCGTCAGGTGCTGTTGCTGGGTTAGTGGCCGGTCCGGATGCGCCAGCATGCTCTCGCACCGCCACCGCAATGCGGTGCCGTTCCGCAGATGCATAATCACCGTTTGCGGCGCGAGCGCATTGGGATCCGGGTTGCCATCGTCTTTGGTCTCCACCATTTCGGCCAACCGGAACGTTTCTGGGTCGTTCAGCGCCTCGCCCCGGAAATGCGCCAGATCCAGCGCCCCATGTTGCAGCACCTTCGCCACCGCGTAGGCCATGCACAGCCGAGCATAGCTGGCGCCGGCATCCGGTTTGGGTGGGCGGCCGACAAGGCGCACGATCAACGGCGGCGCCCAAACCTCAATCCGAGCAACATCCTTCACGGCGAACCCATGCTCGGCCCGCAGCGCCATCACCCCCTCGATCCCGCCATGCGTCGCCCGCCCGGCTGGGTAGGGTTTGTGGCTGAAATCGGCGATACGCCAGTCCCGGCCAAGGGAGTTCAGGATCGGGTCCAGTTCGAAGGCCCCCTCGAACAGCGGCAGGTATCCGTAGGGCCCCTCGAACACCGCTTGCGCCGGGGTGAATCCCAACGGTGCCAGTTCGCAGGATTGCAGCGCGGCGCGAGCGTTGAAGGCGACCTGGACCGGCAGGATCGGGCTGCCCTCGGCATGGGACTGCATGGTGCCGCTGACCTGCGCTAATTGCCACGCGAAGGCGGCCTTCAGTTCCTCCCGGTTCAACCCGAGGATACGCCCCGCGGCGGCGACCGCGCCGAATCCACCGGCGGTGGCGGGGCGGAAAAAGCGGAACCCGGCACGGGAGGCTAATCCCAGCCCCGCCGCGACATCGGTTCCGACCGCGACCGCCGCGATCAGGTCTCGCCCGCTGATACCGCCGCGCAATGCCGAGGCCGCCAGTGCCGCCGGCAGCGTCGTTGCCATGGCATGAACGACCGCGCCCTCGTGCAGGCAGTCGTATTCCTGGTTATGCATCTGCCACGCATTCATGAATGCCGCCGCCGGGGCGGACAGCCGCGCGGACCGGCCCCACACCGGCACATTGCCAACACCCCAACCGGAGGCAACGCGCAGCAGCCCATCCCCGCCCTCGACCGACGATCCGGCGATTCCCACGCCCAAACTGTCCAGTATGTAGACCTTGGCGCGCGCCACCGCATCCGCCGTCAGATCGGCGAAGCGGACACCAAGCGCATGGTTGGCGAAACGTTCAGCAGCGGTCATGGCATACCTCCAAGAATTTCAACACCGAGCGGCAGAGGGAAAGGTTTATAACGTAAATATTCGATCAGTTCGCACGGCCCGTGCAACCGCTCGAACGAACCTGCGTGCATTCGCATGAATCTCTTAACGTTATCTGCGTTAAAAATATTTTTGTGACCGAACCAAACTATCACCCGAAAGCACGCGCCACCGCCAGCAGCGCGCTGTCAGTCCCGCGTCCTCCAACAATCGACAATCCCACGGGCGCCCCGTCTACCAGTGCCCCCGGCAAATTCACCTGCGGCGATCCCGTCAACCCACCCAGACACGCAAGGCACGTGATTCGCTCCCGAGGGAACGCCAATGCCGAAATCGACTGGCCCAGCAGCGGTGCAGGGAAGGGGGTCGTCGGCAAACACAATATGGTCCCCGGCGGCAGCAACAACCGTAGCCGCGCCCGCGCTTCCTCCCGCATCAACGCGGCGCGCGTGCGGTCAGCGTCGGTGATCAAGCCCGCCAGAGCCAAATTGCGGGCCACGCTGTACTGCATGCGTGGGTTGAACCGGTCGAGCCAGGGCGAAAACGTCCGCAACGACTCGCTGGATTGCAGCGTGCGCTGCGCGTCCTTCCAAACCGATAGGCCCTGCGGCGCCAGTGTCTCGTCCCGCCGCGTGCCGATAATCCCCGCCAGCCGTTCCACGAACGGCGTCAGCGCCGTTGCGACCGCCGGATCGGCGAACCCGAACGCATCCGTCGCGACCACCAGCGTGTGGGGCAGGGCGGTTGCGGTGGGCTCGCCGAACAAAGCCTCTCCCACCCGAGCGAACACCGCGGCATCGCGCGCCATCCAGCCGACGGTGTCGGAGGACGGCGCCTGCACGCAGATGCCGCCGAAATCCAGCCGCCCATGCGTCGGCCGGATGCCGTACAGCCCGCAGAAGCTGGAGGGTACCCGCACCGATCCGCCGGTGTCGGTGCCCAGCGCGAAATCGCACACAGCGGCGGCGGCGACCGAGGCGGAGCCGGACGACGATCCCCCCGGCACGCGATCCGGCGCGGCGGGGTTCATTGGCGTGCCGGTGAAGGGATTTTCGCCCAGTATGCCTAAGGAAACCTCATCGGTAGCAGTTTTGCCCATGATTGACGCGCCGGAGGACAGCAGCCGCTCCACGACCCAGGCGTGGGCGGACGGGACGGCGTGCGCCCGTTCCCAATCCGGGTTGCCACCGCCAGTCGGCCAGCCCGCCACGTCGATCAGGTCCTTCACCGCGAAACTCAGACCCGCCAAGGGGCCAGCGCCGTTGCCGGCGATGCGGCAGCGTGGTCCTGGCACGAAGGCGTTCAGCTCGTCATCGGTCATTGTTTGGATTCCCCTTTCCGGTACGACGCCTGCTAACCTTTATCCATCGTAATGCAACGGGAAGCACACGGCATGCCACAGCCACTGGCCGACCTCAAAACCATACAGGAAGGTTTGGCGGCGGTTGTTCGGATAGCCGCATCGGCCTAGCTTGCGGCCGGCTCGCTGCCCCGGGACTTCCCCAAGGAACCCAATGTCACGCCTGATCGTCGTCTCCAACCGCGTCGCCCCCATCCAGGAGGGAGAAGCCACCGCCGGCGGCCTCGCCGCGGGGGTGCTGGATGCGTTGAAGGGCCATGGCGGCGTTTGGTTCGGCTGGAGCGGCAATATCACCGACGACACCGAACCCCAACCCGCGCGCGAAGTGGGGCCGATCACCCTGTTCACGATCGACCTGTCGCGGACCGACTACGACCAGTATTACCGCGGCTTCGCGAATGGCGTGTTGTGGCCTGTGTTGCACTATCAGATTGGCCTGGAGCGTTACGACCGAGCGGAGTTCGCGGGATACAAGCGGGTCAATGACCTTTTTGCTCGGTCGCTCGTGAAGCTGATGCGGCCGGACGACGTGGTCTGGGCGCATGACTACCATTTGCTGTGCCTGGCGGAGTCGTTGCGGGGTTTGGGGGTGACCAACCGGTTGGGCCTGTTTCTGCATATTCCGTTTCCTGGCCCCGGCACGCTGCGCACCATCCCCTGCCATGCCGATCTGATTAAGGCCATGTGCCACTACGACCTGCTGGGCTTCCAAACCGAACAGGACCGAGCAGCCTTCCTGGACTACGCGATCCGGCATGCCGGCGGACACATGGTGGGTGAGGGCATCTTCGAGGCGCATGGCCGGACCGTGAAGACCGGCGTCTATCCGATCGGCGTGCATGTCGATGAGGTGCGCGCGCAGGCGGGTCTGGCAGCCAACCGGCGGGTGGCGACGCGGCTGCGGGCGACTCTGCTGGACTGGTTAATCCTCAGTGTCGACCGGTTGGATTATTCCAAAGGGCTGCGGCAGCGCTTCGCCGCTTATGAGCGGTTTCTGCAGGATTACCCCAACTGGCATGGCAACGTGACCTTCATGCAGATCGCGCCGCCATCGCGTGGGGATATCGAAACCTACCAGGAAATCCGGCGGGAGTTGGAAGGAGAGGCGGGCCGCATCAACGGCCGCTTCGCTGAGGTCGATTGGGTGCCGCTGCGGTACCTGAATAAAAGCTTCCCGCGGAATGTTCTGATGCCTCTGTATGCTGAGGCGCAGGCATGCCTGGTGACTCCGCTGCGCGACGGTATGAACCTGGTGGCCAAGGAATATGTCGCCGCGCAGAATCCGGCCGATCCGGGTGTGCTGATCCTGTCGCAATTCGCCGGCGCCGCGAACGAGCTGGATGCGGCGTTGCTGGTCAACCCGTACGACGAGGAAGGCATGGCGGCCGCGATGGACCAGGCCTTTACCATGCCCATTGAGGAGCGGCAGGAACGCCATGGTGCGATGATCAAGGTGATGAAAGAAAACAGCCTGGAACGCTGGCGTGATCGGTTCCAGGCGGATTTACGGGGATAGAACCATGAACTTCAACGCGGAAGATATCATTTACCAAAGCCCGAACGGAGTGCCTCTGCTGGCGCGTTTATACCGCCCAGTTGGGGTCGGCCCCTTTCCCGCTGTGCTGGAGGTGCATGGCGGCGCCTGGACCGGCGGCGACCGGTTCAACAACGTCTCGATCGCGGAATCGCTGGCGGCGGATGGCATCGTGGTGCTGTCGATCGACTTCCGCATGCCGCCGGTCGCGCAATATCCGGTGGCGTGCCAGGACGTGAATACGGGAATCCGGTTCCTGAAAGCGCACGCCGAGCAATACGGTAGCCGAGCGGAGTTGGTGGGCGGGCTTGGGACGTCCTCGGGCGGGCATTTGCTGTTGTTGAGCGCGCTGCGCCCGAACGATCCGCGCTATTCCTCGGGTGGGGATGCCTCCCTGGCGTTCGCCATCGCCTGCTGGCCGGTGGCCGATCCGTTGAAGCGCTATCGCGTCATGCAGGAAAGCGGCAACGCCCGGCTGGTGGCGGCGCACGACGCATTCTGGCCGTCGGTGGAGGACATGACCGATGCCAACCCGATGCTGATTTTGCAGCGGGGGGAGGCTGCGGCGAAACCCCCGATGCTGGTGATCCAGGGCACCAACGACAACAATCTGACACCGGACATGACGAGCGGGTTCGCTTCGGGTTATGCGGCAGCCGGTGGGAAAATAACGTTCGAGAGTTTTCCGGGGCAACCGCACGCGTTCATTCCGGGGAACCCAGCGTCGCCGGATTCGCTACGGGCGCTTGAGCTGATCAAAGGGTTCGTGCACGGGAACGCGGGTTGAGGCCCGACCATGACGGAGTGGTAATATAGTGCCGCCGATTTTGCCCCACTTACCGTTGAACTGCAAATAGCCCATGCTGAACTGCTGGGCGAAGCGTACCTCCGGCACATCTGCCTTGGACGGCGCCGCGGCCAGCAGGCTGGCGGCAAGCAAGATCATTCCCCTGGGGGCCGGGGGTTGGCAAGCCGGGCGGGTTGGACGCTATACTCATTGGTAGGGAAGGGGTTCAACCATGAGCATGACGTTCACGCCGTTGACGCCAAACTTCGCGGCCGAGGTCGCTGGTATCGACCTGACGCGCCCATTGTCGCGCGATCAGGTCCAGGCGATCGACGATGGTATGGACCGTTGGGGCGTGTTGGTGTTTCACGGCCAGCGCTTCGACGATGAAACCCAGCTCGCCTTCAGCCGCAATTTCGGGGACCTGGAGATTTCTTCTGGTGCCGAGATGAGCAAGCCGGAGGAAAACCGGCTGCGGGTGGAGATGGCGGATATCTCCAACCTTGACGCGCAAAACCGGGTGCGGGCGGCGGACGATCGGAAGCGGCTGGGATCGCTGGGGAACCGTCTGTGGCACTCCGACGCGTCATTCCGAGCGGTGCCGGCGAAGTACTCGTTGCTGTCGGCGCGGATTGTGCCGCCCACCGGGGGTAATACCGAATTTGCCGATATGCGGTCCGCGTATGACGCGCTGGATGAGGCAACGAAGGCCGAGATCGAGGACCTGATCACCGAACACTCCAACGCCTATTCGCGGGAGATGATCGGCTTTCCGAAAGCCGCGTACGGTGCCGAGTTTCAGGATAAGCTGCGACCGGTGCGGCATCGGCTGGTGCGCTACGATCCGGACACCGGCCGCAAGTCGCTGTATTTATCGGCGCATATTGGAGCGGTTTTGGGCTGGCCGATCCCGGAGGCGCGCGCTTACATCCGCGACCTGATGGAACACGCGACGCAGCGCCAGTTTGTCTACGCGCACACATGGAAAGTGTGGGACCTGGTGATCTGGGACAACCGCACCACCATGCATCGTGCCCGCCGCTACAACGATCTGACCGATATCCGTGACATGCGCCGCTCCACCATCCGCGGCGAAGGTATGACCGTGCAACAAGCAGCCTAATTAACCAGGAGGACTTGGACCATGACGATGATGATTCAGCCGATCCAGCCGGGCTTTGTCGGTGTCGTGACCGGAATCGATATTTGCCAACCGATCACGGCAAAACAGGTCGCGGAAATCGAACGCGGCATGGACTCCCTCGCCGTGCTGTCGTTCCCGAACCAGCCGCTGACCGACGACCAGCAGGTGACGTTCAGTGCCAATTTCGGGGAGCTGGAGATTCCTCTGGCGGCCCAGATGATGGCGCCGGAAAAGCGCCGTTTTCAGAAGATCGAACTGGGCGATATCTCCAACTTCGACGGCAAAAACACCGACCGGTTGCGGGATCGGGAAGACAGCCGCCGCATGTATGCGCTGGCGAACCGTCTGTGGCACTCCGACGCGTCATTCCGGGCGGTGGGGGCGGGCTATACGTTGCTGCACTCGCGGGTGAACCCGACCAAAGGCGGCAATACCGAATTCGCCGATATGCGCGCCGCCTATGACGCACTGGATAGCGCTACGAAGGCGCTGGTCGACGACATGATCGTCGGGCACTCCATCGTTTATTCCCGCGAGCAGATTGGGTTCGAGGTCAAGGACGACGGCAACCCCGACAATCTGAGGCCGGTGAAGCATCGTCTGGTCGTGACGCACCCGGTGACCGGGCGGAAGTCCCTGTACCTGTCTTCCCACATCGGCGAGATCGACGGCTGGCTGGTCCCCGAGGCGCGCGCCTTCCTGCGCGATCTGACGGAGCATGCGACGCAGCCGCAATTTGTTTACTCCCATAAGTGGGCGGTAAACGACATGGTGATGTGGGACAACCGTACCGTCATGCATCGTGCCACCCGCTTCGACGATTTGAAGGAACGGCGCGATCTGCGGCGCACATCGATCAAAGGCGTCGGGCTGGCGATCGATCACGTTCCGGCGCAACAGGCGGCGGAGTAAGCGGCCATGACGATCGGCATCCATCCGCTGCACCCCCTGTTCGTGGGTGAGGTTTCGGGTGCCGATCTGACCCGGCCTTTATCGGTTGCGGAGATCGCGGAGATCGAGGCAGCGATTGCGACTTACGCCGTGCTGGTGTTCCGCGATCAGCGGATAACCGACGAGCAACAACTCGGATTCAGCGAATGCTTCGGGTCGTTGGAGCACACTGGCGGAACCGGCATATCCAAACCGAGTGAGCAACGTCTTCACCCAGCTTTCGCCGACGTATCCAACCTCGACGTTGGTGGTGAAGTCCTCGCTCGGGATAACCGCCGGCGGTTGTATTCGTTGGGTAATATGCTGTGGCACTCGGACTCCTCGTTCAAGGCGGTGCCGGCGAAGTATTCACTGCTGTCGGGGCGGGTGGTTGTCGATAAAGGTGGGGAGACCGAGTTCGCGGATATGCGGGCGGCCTATGATTCGTTCGACGATGCGACGAAAGCCGAGATTGAAGATCTGGTCTGCGAGCATTCTCTGATGTACTCGCGCGATGTGCTGGGGTTCGAGGATCTAACCGAGATAGAGAAGGCCACCATGCGGCCGGTGCGGCAGGTTCTGGTGCGCACGCATCCGGTGAGCGGGCGGAAGTCGGTTTATTTGGCGTCGCATATTGGCAAGATTATTGGCTGGCCGGTGCCGGAGGCGCGAGCTTTCATCCGGGATTTGACCGAGCAGGTGACGCAGCCGGAATTTGTGTATCGGCACGTGTGGCGGCCGTTCGATCTGGTCATGTGGGATAATCGTTGTACCATGCATCGGGCCAGGCGTTACGATGCGACATCGGTCCGGGATATGCGACGGACGACGGTGGCCGGGGATGCGCCCACGGTGGCTATGGGGCCGTCAAACATTTAACGAATCGCCCCTGCACTGGCCTTCATTGACGAACCGCCGTGCGCCGCCGAACCTCCCGCGACCAAACGTAAAGGCCCGTCCATGCCCCTGATCCACCACGTCATCGCCGGCCACGCCCACCCGCCGATCGTCTTCGTGCACGGCTTCGCGTGCGGGCACACCGACTGGGACGCACAGGTGGCGCATCTGTCCCCCCGGCACCAGACCGTCGCCATCGATCTGCGCGGCCATGGCGCCAGCCACGGCTCCGCCTCGGATTGCGCGATCGAGCGCTACGGCGCCGATGTGGCGGAGGTCATGCGCGCCTTGAACCTGCCTCCCGCCATCATTGTCGGCCACAGCCTTGGCTGTCGCGTCGCGATTGAAGCCGCGTTGCAGGCCCCGGACCACACCAAAGCCCTGGTTCTGGTCGATGGCAGCCAGTTTGCCTCGGCGATGGGTCCTGTGCTGCGAGCCGCGTTCGCCCAGCCCAACGGCTTCGCGACCATGGCGCAGGGCCTGTTCAAGGACATGTTCACCGCCAAGAGCGCCCCGGCCACGACGCAGGCGGTCGTCGATCGCGCGCTGCGGCTACCGAGGGAGATTGGGGAGAAGATGCTGACGGATTTGCAGCGCTACGACGCGCATCGGCTGACGGCGTCCCTGCAATCGCTGCAATCCCTGCGCGTCCCGGTCATGGCCATCCAGACCACGTTCAGCAACGAAAAGCGGGAGCGGTCGTCGATGAAGAAAGGCCAATCCAGCCCTTACCTCGACATGCTGCGCACGGCCGTCCCCGCGGTTCGGGTCGAGATCGTCGAGGACACTGGCCATTTTCCGCAACTGGACGAACCCGCCCAAACCAACGCGTTGCTCGACAGTTTCCTGGCATCGCTTTAGCCGATGCGCATGCCCATCTGGCCGCTGACGGCGACGCTGGCGGTGCAGACTCTGGCGACCATGGCGCTGTATTCCCTGCCCGCCGTCGCTCCGGCGGTCGCGAGGGACCTGCACGTCAACGGCGCGCTGGTTGGGGGCTTCGTCGCGACGGCGTACGGGGTGGGCATTATATCGGCGCTGCTGTCTCCGGCATTGATCCGGCGTTACGGCGGGGTGCGGGCGACGCAGGCGGTGTTGTTGGCGGCGTTGGGGATGCTGGCGATCGCGGGGACCGCTCAAGGGGTCGCCGCGCTGGCCATCTCCGCCGTGGTGCTGGGGTTGGCGTATGGGGCGGCGGCACCGGCCAGTACACATCTCCTGGCGCCGAAAACCCCGCAATCCGTGTTCAACACGATCATGTCCCTGCGCCAGATCGGGGTGCCGCTGGGGGGAGTCCTCGCCGCGCTGACGTTGCCGCCGCTGGTCGGGACCTTGGGCTGGCGCGGGGCGCTGCTGGCCGAGACCGTCCCCGTTCTGTTGCTGATCCTGCTGATGGAAATCCCCCGCAAGGAATGGGATGCCGAGCTGGACCGGACGCGCTACCGGCTGGCGCAAACGCTGGTGCGGCCCTTCGCGCTGCTGGCGGACAAGCGCATTCGGCGGCTGTCGGCGGGGACGTTCATCTTCTCAGGGCTGCAACTGTGTTTTGTCAGCTTCATGACGGTGCAGTTGACGACCGTGGTGCACCTGGACCTGATCACCGCCGGGCGGATACTGGCGCTTTATCAGATTGCGGGGTCCGTCAGCCGGCCGATCTGGGGGTGGATCGCAGACCGCTTCCTCACACCGTCGCACACGCTGGCGGTGCACGGAGCGGGCATGGCCGCCGCCGCCGCGCTGACGGGGCAGTTCGGGCCGATTTGGCCGGGATGGGCTGTCGCCGCGGTAGTGCTGCTCGCCGGCTGCACGGCCGGCGGTTATACAGGGGTTGCTTATGCGGAATACGCGCACCTCGGCGGTGCGCGGCGGACCGAAGCGACCGGTTTGGGCACCGCGTTGATGTTCTCCGGCGGTATGCTGATGCCCACCGCTTTCGCGGCGACGATTACCGCCAGCGGCGATTACGGTCTGACCTATGAGGCCGCGGCCGTACTGGCGTTGGCGGGTGGGATGTTGCTGGCGTTCGGCACCGGCCGATGGGGACGGCGGCACTGAACCGTCAGATCGTGCAATGAGGCGGGCCGCCGTGCGGGTCTACCCGGTTCCCACAATCGGGGTGTAGGATGCTACTCGCCATGGGAACTGCCTGGATGGCCTTTGAAGCGGAATAAGGAGCAAACATCGTGACCGCCCTCACTCAGCAGCTCGGCCAATTCATCGCCGACCTCTCGCCCAATCGCCTGCCGGACGAAGCCGTCAGTGTCGCCAAAATGGGCTTTATCGACTGCATCGGCACCATGATCGCCGGGCGCAAGGAAGACAGCGTCCGCATCATGACCGAAGTTCTTGCCCCCGGTGCCGGAAACGCGACACTGACCTTCGGCACCCGCAAAGGCCCGGCGCCCGAAGTCGCCTGGATCAACGGCACCGCCGCCCACGCGCTGGATTACGACGATGTCGGACTGCGCGGCCACCCCTCCACGGTTTTGGTTCCGGCGATCCTGGCCGAAGCCGAACATCTCGGCTCGTCGGGGGCCGACATGATCACTGCGTACGTCGCCGGCTACGAAACCTGGGCGGAACTGTTCCGCCGCGATACCGGCCTGTTACACGTCAAAGGCTGGCACCCCACGGGCCTGTATGGCGCCATCGGCGCCGCCGCTGCCTGCGCCAAACTCCGCAAACTCGACGCGGAGAAATCCGCCATCGCCATCGCGCTCGGCGGCTCGCAGTCGTCGGGGTTGATGTCGAATTTCGGGACCATGACGAAACCGTTCCATGCCGGCAAAGCCGCGCACGCCGGGATCATGGCGGCGCGGTTGGCGGAGGCCGGTTTCACCGCCAACACCGACGCGCTGGAGCATCCGCAGGGTTTTCTCCATGCCATCTCCCCCACCGGTTCGGAAGACCGCACCAGCGAGTCCAAAGCCGGCACCGACTGGGCGATCCTGACGCAGGGGCTGGGTATCAAGAAATACCCCACTTGCTACTGCACACACCGAGCGATCGACTGCATGCTGGACCTGGTGAACGAAACGCCGGTGGATCCGTCTGAGGTGAAGAAGATTACCGTCAGTATCAGCGACTATTTCGCGACCGTGCTGCGCAACCACACGCCGGACACCGGCCTCGCGGCGAAATTCAGCATCGAATTCGCCATGGCCAGCGGCATCGTCGCAAAGCGTGTCGGGCTGCGCGAGCTGACCGATGAATTCGTGCAACGGCCGGATATTCAGGCGCTGATGAGCAAGGTCGAAATCGTCACCACCACCGACTACGATCCCGAAATGTCTGGCGCCGCCCCGGCGGACTCGGTCACGGTCGAGCTGACCAACGGGAAGATCGTTGCTGGCGAACCCGTGAAGCGTGCCACCGGCCACGCGACGCGGCCGCTGACGGAACAGCAGCTCTATGACAAATTCGCCGATTGCCTGGATGTTGGTGGGTCGGAAATTCCGGCGGAAACCCTGTTCAAGCGCCTGTCGGCGATCCAATCGATGTCCGCGCGGGACGTAACCGCGCACCTGTGACAATCGGGCGGGCGGCTACCGCAGCGGGAACGGTAGCCGTCCTTCCCGATATCCGGGGCCGTCGTAGTGGTGCTGCGCCGATGTATAGTCCCCGAGTTTCACTGTTTCGGCGACATCGGGGTTCTGCTCCAGGTACCACTGCTCGTCGATTTGTACCGAAAATGGCGACCGGCCCTCGAAATATCCGTGATCGATGAAATGCTGACGGGCGGAACGGATTGTGCCATCCTTGATTCCAGCCGCGACGTCGGGGTTCTGTAGCAGATACCACGGCTCATCAACCTCAAACGCCGACAGGAGCGCACGAATCATCTGTTGCGCTTCTTCGTATTTCATACTGACCACGGTGTCGCCGCGGATGGTGGCGAATTTCAGATGCTGCTTGATGGCTTCGAACGGCGGAACGTAGCGCATGGCAGGCTCCTGATTCAGGCGAGCTTGAATTCCATGGCCGCGCCATTCATGCAATAGCGCAAACCGGTCGGGCGAGGCCCATCGGGAAAAACATGCCCTAAATGGCCGCCGCAGTCGGCGCAATGGACTTCCACGCGAGTCATAAAAAAATTTCTATCTTCGGTTGTGCCGACCGCGCCTTCCAGCGGCTCCCAGAAGCTGGGCCAGCCAGTGCCGCTTTCGAATTTTGTCGATGCGGGGAACAGGTCCTTGCCGCAACCGGCGCAGGCAAACACCCCGTCCCGCTTTTCCGCGTTCAGCGGGCTGGTGCCCGCGCGTTCCGTGCCGTGCTTGCGCAGCACCTGGAACTGCGCCGGGGTCAGTTTCTCCCGCCACGCGTCCTCCGGCATCGCCACGCGGTAAGTCTCCTCCACCGCGTCGTGCCCCCCGCCGAATAAGCGTTTCATACTCTAGCCTCCTGTTTTGCGGCCTAGTTTACCCCGGATTTTGCCCGGCGCGAGTCACATCGTATTCTGTCGTCGTCAATTTTCTGGGGACCCCGCATGATCGACCTAACCGAAGCCGCTCGGCTGGCCCTGCCGGACGATGCGGGCAACGCCATATTGGCCGGACGGATATGGCGGCCGGATGTCGCGGGTCCCTCGGTCGTGGCGGTTCGCGATGGTGCGCTGATCGACGTAAGCCGGCAATTTCCGACCATGCGCGACTTGTGCGAGATGCCCGATCCCGCCGCGGCACTGACCGCTACGAAGGGCGAAACGGTCGGGTCCCTGGACGCCATCCTCGCCAACACGCCAGCCGATACCAGGGATCCCACGAAACCCTGGCTGCTGACCCCCATCGACCTGCAAGCGATCAAAGCGGCGGGTGTCACCTTCGTTATCTCCATGTTGGAGCGGGTGATTGAAGAGCGCGCCCGTGGCGATCTGAATGCCGCCGCCGCCATCCGCGATGAGGTCACCCGCCTGGTCGGCGACGACCTGGCCAAGCTACGCCCTGGCTCCCCCGAAGCCGCCCGGCTGAAGCAGGTGCTGATCGATCAGGGCGCCTGGAGCCAGTATCTGGAGGTCGGCATCGGCCCTGACGCCGAAATTTTCACTAAGTCGCAACCAATGGCAGCCGTGGGGAC
Organism: uncultured Acetobacteraceae bacterium; assembly: GCA_903924985.1. Classification (GTDB taxonomy): domain Bacteria; phylum Pseudomonadota; class Alphaproteobacteria; order Acetobacterales; family Acetobacteraceae; genus Rhodopila. The sequence continues at coordinate 34,448 of CAIYDT010000046.1, read as the reverse complement.
AGGTGTCGATGCGGGCATCCATCCGGGGTCCTCATGGAACAATCCGGAACCGGAAATCGTGCTGGCGGTGTCCTCGGACGGGCGCATCGTTGGCGCCACCCTGGGCAACGACGTCAACCTGCGCGATGTGGAGGGGCGCTCGGCACTGCTGCTGGGCAAGGCGAAGGACAACAACGCGTCCTGCGCCATCGGGCCGGTCCTGCGGCTGTTCGACGCAGGGTTCGGGCTGGACGACATCCGTTCCACCGTGGTGACGCTGCGGGTGGACGGGGAGGACGGGTTCGAACTGGAGGGTTCATCGTCCATCGCCATGATCAGCCGCGACCCGGCCGACCTGGTGGCTCAGATGGTCAACGCCCATCACCGTTACCCAGACGGGGCGGTGTTGTTCCTCGGCACCATGTTCGCGCCGGTAAAAGATCGCGATTTTCAGGGGCAGGGTTTCACCCACAAAACCAACGACATCGTGACGATCGCCGCACCGAAGTTGGGGCGGCTGGTTAACCGCATGCGGCCGACCGATCGGTGCGAGGCGTGGTCGTTCGGGGCCGGGGCCCTCATGCGCAACCTCGCGCGGCGGGGGTTGTTGGGCTAATCGTCCCGGTGCGCCCGGGCGAAGGCTTCCAGACTGGGGAAGCGCGCGTCGTATCGCACGCCTTCGGGCGGCGTGGCGGTCGCGCCCCACCCGCAGGCGTCGCCGCGGCGGTCGATCCAGACGGAGTGCAAACCCATGGCGTTGGCCGGCGCGTGGTCGTGGAACAGGCTTTGCGCGACGTGCAGGATTTGCTCCCGGCGGACGCCTTGTTCGGCCAGCCGGTCCAGTAGATACGTGAAATTGCGCGTATCCGGCTTGTACGACCCAATATCCTGCGCGGTGTAGATCGCGTCGAACGTTACGCCGAGCAGCGCATTCGTGGCCTGGAAGCTGGTGCGGTCGACGTTGGACAGGATGACCAGGCGGAAGTGCTGTTTCAGGTACGCCAGCGCCGCCGCCGTATCCGGGAACGGCGGCCAGTCGCCGATGGAGGCGCCGAACCGCCGATTCTCCGCCACGTCGGCCGTCACGCCAAAGTGGCGGGCGAGTTGCCCGTGCACCTCGGTCAGCAGATCGGAGTATGGCATGTCGGGGGTCGCCGCCTGCTGGCGGGACTCATGGTCAGCGAAATCCCGCAGCACATCCTGACCGGACCGAGCGCCGGCGCGCGACAGCAGGGGGCGCAGGGCGGTGAGGATGCCGGTTTCCCAGTCTATCAGAGTGCCGTAGCAGTCGAAGGTCAGGGTGGTGCATTCGGAGAGGTTCATGGCCATTCCCGGGTTCGTGCCGCCTCTGCCAACCAGGCACGCACGCCGGTGGGATTGCCGAAGGCGGCGTCGACCCGTAACCCTTCCCCGCCCATCGCGCGGGCCACGCGTATGCCGTCCTCATCGGTGACATCGTCGCCGATGTATAGCGGCAGGCGGCCCTGGAACGGCTTGCGGGCCATCATCGCGGTGACGGCGGAGCCTTTGTCGGCGCCGAGCGGCCGGATCTCCCACAGCATCAGGCCGGGCATGAGCTGGAAGCCGGGTGCCGACGCCACCAGCGTGGTCAAAGCGGTATGAAAATCCGGTCCGGCGTCCGGGGCCTGGCGGAAATGCAGGGCAAAACCCCGTGCTTTACGTTCGAGAATCGAGCCTGGGTGGGCGGCGACGAGTTCCTCGGCCAGCGCCAGCCAAGTTTGAGGCGGGCTCGGCAGATCGGGGCGCTCGACCGGCGCACCGGGCGCGGAACGGATGGCCCCGCCGTGCTCCCCCGCCGCGGCGAAGGCGTGACCCAGGAATCCGTCCACCACCGGGATGGCCCGCCCGGTCACAATCGCCAACGCCCCATCCAGCGCTGTTTGCAAAGAGAGCAGCATGTCGGTCAGGCCGGGAGGGATCGCCACGCTATCGGGCGTCGGGGCGATGTCCAGCAGTGTCCCGTCGAGGTCCAGCAGCAGCGCGGTGCGAGCGAAAGGCGGCAGCATCGGTCAGATGCAGCCGACGATCCGCACGTCGTAAATCGGGTGTTCCAGCATCGATACCGAAGGGGTGGATTTCAGCATCCAGCCGGAGAAGCCCGGCGCGTCGGGGTTCTTGTCCGTGACCGTCAGAAACGCCGCGGCATCGGCCGGCACGTCGGGCGGGCGCACACTGCACGCCTTCACCGCGATGGTGAGCGACCCGAAGACCGCCGACTGACCCACCTTGATCGTCAGCAGCGAGCCTCGGGCATTTACCTTGTCCAGCGCCTGCACCTGGGCGGTGTTCTTGGGAAGCCAAGGGACGGGCGGCGGTGGAGCCTGAGCCTCCGTCGCATCGACCGGCGGCAACGGTGTCGCCACGATTGGATCCTCGGCACGAGCGACGGAGATGGTCGCCAGCAGCACAAGGAGAAGAAACCTCATGGGGCGGCGCGCTTGGGTGACTCCAGCCCCTCGATCATGGCGAGCAGCACGCCGCGCATGGCCTGCTCGTCGACGCCCATCAGGACCGCGTCCTCGAACGTATCCTGCATGGTCTGCGCCAGTTCGGCGTGGTTGTCGGCCAGCATTTTCAGCTTCTCCCGGCAGGAAACCGGGGTGCCATCGGCGCCGGGCCAGATTTTTGGGGGGGATGCGGTCACTTCGGGGCCCCAGCCGGTTTGCTGTTGTTCAGGCTGGTGACGCTGAAGATGAACTTTCCCAAAAGCTGCTCCAGGCTCACCGCCGACTGGGTAATGGTGATCGCCTGGCCGGGTTTCAACATGACGCTGTCGGCGCCGGGTGTCAGGGATAGATACTTGCCGCCCAGCAGGCTCTCGCTGGTGATCTCGGCGCTGGTGTCCTTGGGGATCTCGATGCCGGTCCCGATCTTGAGGGTGACGACCGCGAGGTAGGTCGCGGGGTCGATTCGCTGCGCATCCACGGTGCCGACCTTCACCCCGGCGATGCGCACGTCGGCGCCGACGTTCAGCCCGTCGATGTGGTCGAACTTCGCGGTGAGGTCGTAGCCGGTGCTGGCGGTGCGCCCGGAATGCGCCACCGCGAAGCCGAGGAACCCGGCAGCGACGAGCAACACAACGGCGCCGGTGATAACCTCCGCGATGCCGCGGCTTGCCATTGGGATTTAGCTCCCGGGCGTCCAGGATTCGTAGTCGCCCGTGGCCTTGGCACGATGCCCGCCTTCGTAGTCGTGGCCGGCCGGGCGATAACTGGCGGCGGTGCCGGTGGCGTTGGCCAGATGCGGCTTCTGCCAAGGCTTGCGACCGGTGTCGGGGAGCGGCTCATCCACCGTGTAGTGGAGCCAGGCGTGCCATTCGGGGGGGACGGCGCTGGCCTCATTCGGGCCGGCGAAGGCGACCCAGCGGCTGGCGCGGCGCCCTTGGGCGGGGGTGCGCTTGTCCACGTAATAGATGTTCCCGGAGCCGTCGGTTCCGACCTTGCGACCGTGAAGCTTGGTGTGCAGCCATGTGCCGATGTTCATGTGGGCGGATATAGCGTGGCGGTGGTGGTTGGTCCATCCCGTTTGGGTGGCCCGTCTGGGTGGCCTCACTGTCATGATCGGCCCTGAGCTGGCCATCTCCTGAAACGTTGGCACCGGGCACCGTCGGAGCGTGGCCGAACCAAGCATTTGGAACCACGGATGAAGGGGATGAACACGGATGTCCCGAGGCCGGGCGTCCGACCGGGCGCGGGGGGATTCGGGATAACAGCCCCCAATAATGTCGGAGGTCGAGGTCGGGCTTTGCGGAGCGTGTCAAAGATTTTGAGCAAACCGTGCCGGGTCCCCTTCCAGGGGGCGCGACACCGTCGAGCGACTGCCGACAGCAGGGTAATCGCATTTCGGTCGGACGCCCCCCTTCCGCCATTACAACATGGACGGAGTCCAGACCACGATGCGGTTACGGCCGGCGGATTTCGCGGCATAGAGCGCCTTGTCCGCCCGGTCGATCGATTGTTCGACCGACAGATCGGGATCAAGCAGCGTCAGGCCGAATGACGCAGTAACATGGAAGGGTGGCCTACCCTCAGGTCGAAACGGGATCGAGGCGAGTTCCACGCGCAGCCGCTCCAAAAGCCCTTGGCTGGTCGCAAGATCCGCGTTTGGCGCGCAGATCACGAACTCCTCGCCGCCATAGCGGAAGAAATTGTCGTAGGGCCTCAGATGGGCGATCACATAGCGAGAGAAGGCAGCGAGGACCTGATCCCCCATACCATGGCCATAGGTGTCGTTCACCTTCTTGAAGTAGTCCACATCCATCATGGCGACGGAGCAGGAATGCACCCCGCGCTTGACGAGTTCCAACTGTTCGCGAAGTCTGGTTAACATACCGGTCCGGTTTGTGGCGTCGGTCAATGGATCGAGGTTGTTGAGCGAATCCTCAAGCTCTCGTTTCATCGTAAGGGCCTCGAGCCGCATGCGCTTCATGGCGGCGACGAAGCGCTCGTAGTCATGGAGCGAGATCGGCACATTATCAGTGGAAGCCCGCAGCAACGTTGCCGCGAACTGATGCATTCGCTCATGTTCAACCGCTATCTCGACAAAGCCAGGATGATTGTGGAGCGTCAGAGACCCCGATCCATAATACCACTGCCCGAAGCGGCATTTTCGGTGGGCATCCCGATCCACGTCCCGCTCGTCCGGCGGCAGACGGCAGATCAGCGTGCTATAGATCGCTTCGGACCATTGCTCGTGGCTGAACAGCGCCTGGTCGAGTTGCGCCAACGCCGTCCGCATCACAGTTGAGTCCATTGGTCCTCTCTGATTTGCTCTTCGGCTGGGTTGGAACAGGTGAAGGCCCGGCAGGCTTGCCGATACAACGTATTTACAGCAGTGACGTATCACACCTCAGAGACCGCCTGACAACCCTGAGGCACCCAGGGAATCGGGTGAAGGAACAAAAGGGGCCACCTGCGTTGATGATCGTCATCTGCCGGGGCTTCAGCCGACGATGACGAGTGGAGAGGCCTGTGGATCGTTTTGACCCAAACGCAATTCCCCTGGGGCAAACCTTGCCTCGTAAGCCTTATCGGAGTAAGAACGTATCATGGACAAACTCCCCTCCTTTGCCGCTCGCAGTCGTCGCGATGCCCTTTCTCTATCGGTGGCGGTGGCATGCCGCATGGGCTACGGGATAGCCGGATTGGGAAAAGAATTTTGGTCGCCCCCTTGGAGGCCATGACGATGATAGGGATTGGCCACGGACCTCCATACAACGTGAGGCGATGCCGAAGCGTCGCGATGGCACGCCGGGCGGGGCGCATCCAGGGCCATGACGTTTGCGCACCACGCCGCGGACAGCGGGGAACGCGTGGCAGGGCAAGCCGACATGGACGCCCTTGCGCCGTGAGACGATGCCGACGCTTCACGCAGGTACCCATCGGATGACATCGCCAGCTTGGCGGCGTCGGGACACGGGGAACCTGCGCGGACCCTCATGCAACGTGGGGCGATGCCGACACCGCGCGGTGTTGCCGTGCCTCATGATCCCGTCGTGGATGGTGGTCCGCCCCTCGGTGCTCCCTGTGCGAACCCTGGTGGGCGAGCCGACCGCAAGGTCGTCGGGAAGGCGTGGAATCGAAGTTACCCACAGGATATTGTGTCTCTCCCCCCTCCGAACCGCAAAATATGCTTTCCGAGTCGCGCCAACCCGCCCTAACCTACCGACATGAAAATCCACCGCTCCTGGCATGGCGTGCGTCTGCGCCGCACATCCGCCTCCGCCGATCCGGACGAACCCGTGCGTTCGGTGACCATCCCCGCGTCGTGGGAGGATGCGGCCGGGGCCGGCCTCGCCGCCCTCGCGCCTGGGGCCGGGGCAACCACGCTGCCTGCCGCGGCCGAGGCCTGGATCCGCTTCGTCGCCGACAAAGCCGCCAAGGCCGGCATGGAGCCGTCCTTCGCCGACCGGCTGCACTGGCTGCTGCAACTGCGGCGCGGCGCGCCCACCGAATCGGTCTGGCAGCTCCGCCCCGATCCCAACCCGGGCTTCGTGCTGAACCTGCCGGCCTTCATTGATAGCGCGGGGCTGTTCGACTGCGCCGCCTTCGCGGAAGCGGTGGAAACCGCCGTCCTGACGCTCAGCTTCGCCGCGCCCGCCAGCGCTCGGCTGTCGGTGTCCATGGCCGATCTGTCCGGGCTGCTATGCGCGCTGGGGATCGACTACGGATCGGACAATGCGCGCGATATCGCTCGCGCTTTGGCCGCCATCTTGCGGGGGCGGGCCGATATTGCCTCCGGGCGGATGGCTCGGCTGACCGACGCGATGCGCCCGGCGCCGATGGACTGGCCGGCGCCGCCCGCCCATACGCCCGTGCCCGGACTGGCTGAGGCCGCCCGAGCGGCGCGGCAGCAAGCGCTGGCGGTGGAGGGGCTGCGGCATATCGCCACCACCGCGATCATGGCCGCCGGCCCGGCCGATGCGCTACTCGGCGTCGAAACAGGGGGCATCGCACCCGCATTCTCCCCGTTGCTGCCTTCGGGTGGGCTGTCCAAAGCGACCCGCGCCTGGCTAGGAGTCAGTGGCATGACCGGGGAGGAAGCGCTGGCATCCGTCCTCGGTGGCGGCAGCCCATTCCCGATATATGGCTCCGCGGAGCACGCGCTGATGCACGACGCGGTGGCGCCGTTTATCGAGGCGATGCCCGCCCGCCCCGCCGCCCTCGGCAAACCATTGCCCGTCGCAGCCCGCTCCGAATTGCCCGCTCGCAGGGCCGGCTACACGCAGAAGGCCTCGATCGGGGGGCACAAGCTGTATGTGCGCACCGGCGAATACGAGGGCGGCGCGCTGGGGGAAATCTTCATCGCTTTGCACAAGGAAGGCGCGGCGTTCCGCGGCCTGATGGACAATTTCGCCAGCGCCGTCAGCCTCGGGTTGCAGCACGGAGTGCCGCTGGAGGCCTTCGTCGAAGCCTTCACCTTCACCCGCTTCGGCCCCGCCGGGACCGTCGAGGGAGACCCCGCCGTACGCCAGGCCACGTCCCTGCTGGACTACACAGTCCGGCATTTGGCGGCGAACTACCTCGGCCGCCGCGACATCCCCGAGGCAGAAATCGAGGAAGCCGACACCGTCGGCGACGGCGCCCGAGACGGATCGCCGCTGCTGCCCCTGGAGCTCCCGGCCGAGGCGTCGCCCCGCGCACGACGACGGGCGTTGCGGGTTATTTCCAAGGCAGGTTAGGCTGCGGCTTCGGCAAGCAGGGGCAGCACGATGGCGGGACGGATCGAGGCAAGACTGGCGGAACTCGGCATCACTTTGCCTCGCCCCACCGTGCCCATCGCCAACTACGTGCCCTGGGTGAAGACCGGCAATCTCGTGGTCGTGTCGGGCCAGATCCCCCTGGTGAACGGGGAAGTGGTCGTCAAAGGCAAGGTCAGCTGGGGCGTGACCATCGAGCGCGCGACCGAGGGTGCTCGCATCTGCTTCATCAACGTGCTGGTGCACCTGAAGGCCGCCTGCGACGGAGATCTGGACCGCGTGCGCAAGATCGTGCGGCTGGGCGGGTTCATCGCCGCCCCGTCGGAGTTCACCGAGCACGCTCGGGTCATGAACGGGGCCTCGGATTTGGCGGTGGCTGTGTTCGGCGACGACGGACGGCACGCGCGCAGTACCATCGGGGTGCCGTCATTGCCCGCCGATGCGTCCGTCGAGGTCGAGGGATTTTTCGAAATCGGTTGGTAGGGTTTGGGGAAAATGCCCGATGGTTCCGCCACGCTCACGCTGAGATTGCACCAGGCGATTAAGGATATCCCGGCCGAGGATTGGGACGCCTGCGCCGGCGACGGCAACCCGTTCGTGTCGCATGCCTTCCTGAGCGCGCTGGAGGACAGCGGATCGGCGAATGCCCGCACCGGCTGGCTGCCGCAACACGCGGTGTTACGGACGACGGATGGCGTGGTGGTGGCGGCGGCCCCGATGTACGCCAAATCCCACAGCTACGGCGAATACGTGTTCGACCATGGCTGGGCGCAGGCCATCGAGCGCACCGGTCAGGCCTATTATCCCAAATTGCAGGTGGCGGTGCCGTTCAGCCCGGTGCCGGGGCCCCGGCTGTTGCGGCGGCCGGGGACGGGGGTGTCAGTGGCGACGCTGGCGGGAGCTTTCGAGCAGGCTTGCTCATCTCTGGACATGTCGTCGGTGCATGTGACGTTTTGTACTGCCTCCGAATGGGAGGCATTAGGCGAGGCTGGATGGTTGCAACGCCTGGGAATGCAATTCCATTGGGAGAATCAGGGTTACGCCGATTTCGAGGGGTTCCTGAGCGCTCTGTCATCCCGCAAGCGCAAAGTGCTGCGGCGGGAACGGCGGGATGCCAATGCTTGCGGGTTGACGTTTCATGCTCTGTCCGGGCCGGATATTACCGAGGCGCATTGGGATGCGTTCTATCGGTTCTACCAGTCGACCGTGGACCGGAAATGGGGGAGCGCCTACCTGACCCGGCGGTTCTTTTCTTTGTTAGGCGAGCGGCTCGGTCATAAGGTCGTTCTGATGTACGCCGAGAATGCCGGGGTGCCGGTGGCGGGCGCGCTGAATTTGGCGGGGTCCGAAGCACTGTACGGCCGCAACTGGGGCTGCCGTGGGGATTATCCGTTTCTGCACTTCGAACTTTGCTACTACCGAGCGATCGATTGGGCGATTGAGCACGGGTTGCAGCGAGTGGAGGCGGGGGCTCAGGGGCGGCATAAGATCCAGCGGGGGTATATGCCGAAGCCGACGTATTCCGCGCATTGGATTACGCATGCGGGGTTGCGGCGGGCGGTGGCGAACTTCCTGGTGGAGGAACGGACCGGGATTCAGGCGGATATGCGGGCGCTGGCGGAGGAGAGTCCGTTTCGGAAGGATGGGGAGGGGTGAGAGATCGGGATGAAGTCCGATTGGACGCGGCCCCGCGTGCGGCGTGCCGCCCCAAACCTGTCGCCCCAAACCTTGCTCCCCCGATTCCCCGAGCCTACCCTCCGCCTCAGCACCACCCACCGGAGGGGACCCCCATGCGCGCCGCCGATGCCATCGTCGAAATCCTGAAGCGGGAGGGCACGACGACCCTGTTCTGCTTCCCCACGACCTCCATCATCGAAAACGCGGTCGCCGGCGGCATCCGCCCGGTCATTTGCCGGCAGGAGCGCGTGGGTGTGCACATGGCCGACGGCTATGCCCGGGTCACGAATGGCAAGCCGCCGGGCGTGTTCGCCATGCAGTACGGCCCGGGGGCTGAGAACGCGTTCGCCGGAATCGCTTCGGCGTTTTCGGACTCTTCTCCCGTGCTGTTCCTGCCGCTGGCCCAGGCGCGCGATCAGTCGCAGATTTTCCCCACGTTCCGGTCGAACGTCAGCTACGCCTCGGTCACCAAGCAGGTGGAAGAAATCCGCATGCCGGCCTCGGTCCCCGCGGTGATGCGGCGGGCCTTCGCGGCACTGAAGAACGGTCGCCTCGGCCCGGCGATGGTGGAGGTACCGCGCGATCTGGTGGATCTGGAAATCGGCACGGACGTGCTGCACTACACGCCGATCAAGCCGACCATCTCAGCGCCGAACCCGAGCGATGTGGACGACGCGGCGAAGCGGCTGTTGGCGGCGAGCAGCCCGGTGATCTTGGCCGGGCAGGGAGTGCTCTACGCCGAGGCGTCCGCCGAACTGGTCGCGCTGTCGGAGCTGCTGCAAGCCCCGGTCATGACGACCGTCGACGGCAAGAGCGCCTTTCCCGAAAATCATGCGCTGGCTCTCGGTTCCGGGGGCAACACGTTCAACGGCCCTGGCCAGATGTATATGTATACGAAGGCCGACCTGATCTTCGCCATCGGGACCGGCCTGAATAATCACCCGCTGACCACCCCGCCGCTGCCCAAGGGCGTGCCCATTATCCACGCCACCAACGACACCCGTGACCTGCACAAAACCAACGAGACCGAAATCGCGCTACTGGGCGACGCCCGCCTGACGCTGTCGCATTTGATTGCCGCGGTGAAGGAACGCCTCGTCGGCAAGCTGCTGAACCGCAACCCAGCCGCCGAACTGGCAACGGAACGCACGGCGTGGGAGGCTCGCTGGCATGCCAAGCTGAACTCGGCTGAGACCCCGATGACGCCATACCGCGTCATGAACGAGTTCATGCGGGTGATCGACCCCGCCACCGCCATCGTGACGCACGATTCCGGTAGCCCGCGCGACCAGTTGCTGCCGTTCTATAAGGCGACAACGCCCCGTGGGTATTTGGGCTGGGGCAAATCCCATCAGCTTGGTACCGGTTTGGGTCTGGCGATCGGCGCCAAGGTGGCGGCTCCGGACAAATTCTGCGTCAACTTCATGGGCGACGCGGCGTTCGGCATGGTTGGCCTCGACTTCGAAACGGCCGTGCGCGCCGGCATCCCGATCCTGACCATCGTGCTGAACAACAACACCATGGCAATCGAAATACCGCACATGAAACTGTCGCACGACGTGCACCAGGCTCGCGACCTCGGCGGGAATTATGCCGACCTGGCGAAGACCCTGGGCGGCTGGAGCGAGCGCGTTTCCGACCCCAACGACGTCGGAAACGCCATCCTGCGCGCCAAACGCAAAACCGAAGAAGGCCACGCCTGCCTGCTGGAATTCATGACGTCGGCGGAAACCGCGTTCTCCCACCGCGGTGGCCGGGCAGACCATTGATGAGCAACGAAATCCTGACGCGGGTGGACAACGGCCTGGCCGTTGTCACCCTGAACCGGCCGGAGCGTCTGAACGCGTTGACCTCCGGCATGATTGGCAGCCTGACGGGTATCCTGGCCGAGTACGCCGCCGATCCCGCCATCGGCTGCGTCGTCCTGACCGGTGCCGGCAAAGGCTTCTGCTCGGGCGGAGATGTCGCGGTGCAGGCGGCGAACGCCGGCAAGTCCACGTTGTCGCCGGAGCAGCGCGCCGACGGGCTGCGGGCGGGGATGGAGGCTTCGCGTCTGCTGCACGAGATGCCCAAACCCACCATCGCCATGGTCAACGGCGTCGCGGCCGGCGCTGGGATGTCGCTGGCCCTGGCCTGCGACATGCGGATCGTGGCCGAAAGCGCCCGCATGACGGCGGCGTTCGCCAAGGTCGGGCTATCGGGCGACTATGGCGGCAGCTATTTTCTCACCCGCATCGTCGGGCCTGCCTTCGCGCGCGAGCTGTATTTCACCTCCGAAATCCTCACCAGTGCCCGCCTGGAAAGACTCGGCCTCGCCAGCCGTGTCGTGCCGGACGACCGGCTGGAAGCTGAAACGATGGAACTGGCAACCAAATTCGCCAATGGCCCCCGCATGGCGTGGCGCTACATCAAGCGCAACATGAAAGCCGCCGAAGAAGGCTCCCTTGCCGATACGCTGGATTCCGAGGCCCAGGGCATGCTGCGTTGCCGGGAAACCGCGGACCACGCCGAAGCGGCCAAAGCCTTCGTGGAGAAACGGGCGCCGGTGTTCAGCGGGCGGTGAACCGCCTGCTGCTCATCGCGCTGGGGTCAAGTTTCCTACAGCAGACCTTCGTCAGTATCGGTAAGGTGCTGCCGGCGGTGCTGGCGCCGTTGATCATCGCCGAACTGGCGTACGACCCATCTTGGGTGGGAATTTATTTCGGCTTGACCTCAGTGTTCGCGCTTTTGGCGCAAATGGGCTGCGGCAGTTTCATCATGCGCTACGGCCCGCTGCGCTTGAGCCAGGTGGCGCTGTTCATGCTGGCGGTTGGCATGCTCTGCATGACTGGCGGCTGGAAGGCGTTTTTTCTTCTTTCGGCGCTGATCGGCGGCAGCGGTGCGGCTATTTCCACCCCCACCAGCTCCCAGCTCCTGGGCAAGATGTCGCCGCCGAGGCTGGCGCCGCTGATGTTTTCCATCCGCCAAACCGGGGTGCCGATGGGGCTGCTGCTGGGGGGCGCGTTCGGTCCGACGATGGCACAATCGTTGGGTTGGCGCGGGACGGTGATGGTCAGTGCCGGGGCCTGCCTGGTGTTCGTGCTGTTGCTGCAGCCGTTGCGGCGGTTCTTCGATATCGACCTTTCGCCCGGGCGCCGCTTCAGGATGTCCGATTTCCCCTCTACGCTGCGGTCGGTGGTCCAGGACCCCGGCCTGAGGGGCCTGTCCTATGCCAGCTTCGCCTTCAATGGCATGCAGCAGGTGATGACGTCGTATTTCGTCATCTACCTCACCAGCATCGGTTACGATCTGGTCGCCGCCGGCTACATTTTCTCGGCCGCGATTGCGGTTGCCATCCCCGGCCGCATCCTGTGGGGCTGGCTGGGCAGCTTCCACGTCGCGCCGCGTCTGGTCATGGCGGGCATTGCGCTGGGCATCGCGATCAGTGGCACCGGGCTGGGCTTCTTCAACGCGCATTGGCCCTTGGCGGCGATTGGGCTGGTGTCGATCGTCCTCAGCGCAACGGCGTTATCCTGGCACGGCATCCTGCTGTCGGAGACGGCCCGCCTCGCGCCCGTAGGTATGACCGGGCCGGTGACCGGAGGCGTCCTGTCGTTTGGTCAAATGGGTGCGCTGCTGGGGCCGCTGGTTTATGCCGGCCTGCTGCGTGCGACTGGCAGCTACGGGCTGGGTTTCGTGGTCTGCGGCCTGCCGAGCCTGTTCGTGGGGATTAGTCTGTTACGGCACAAGACGGCCTGAAGTGCGCGTTCTGCTGCTCGCTTTGGCCGCGACGTTCTTCCACCAAATCCTGCTGTCCACCAGTCAGGTGATTCCGGCGGTGTTGGCGCCGCTGATTATTGTGGATCTGCATGTCAGCCCCGCCATGGCCGGTTTCTATTTCGGCCTGACGGCGTGCTTCGCGCTGGTGGGGCAGATGGGCTGCGGCAGTTTTATCCTCCGGCACGGGCCACTGCGCATGAGCCAAATCGCGCTGCTGTCGATGGCGCTGGGGATGACGATCGCCGTCCAGGGCTCTCCGCTGGCCTTCATCCTGCTGGCGGTGATCGGCGCGACGGGTGCCGCCTGCGCTACCCCCGCGTCGTCGCAGTTGCTTGGCCGTTGGTCGCCGCCGAGGCTGGCGCCCATTGTGTTTTCCGTGAAGCAGACGGCGGTGCCGATCGGCATGCTGCTGGGGGGATCGCTGGCACCGACCGCGGCGGGATGGCTGGGTTGGAAGGGCACCATGCTGGTCGCGGCCGCAGCCTGCTTCGTGTTTATCTTCGTCCTGCAGCCGCTGCGCGCTCGTTTCGACGCTGACCGGCTGCCCTCGCGTGCCTTCCGGCTGGGGGATTTCGCCGTAACGATGCGGGCGGTGATAACCACTCCGTCGTTGCGAGGCCTCGCCTATGCCTGCTTCGCCTTCAACGGCATGCAATCCATCATGAGCGGTTATTTCGTCATCTACATGACGCAGCTGGGCTACGATCTGGTAACGGCGGGCTACATCTTCTCGGCCGCGGTGATGGTAGCCATTCCCTGCCGGGTGCTGTGGTCCTGGCTCGGCAGCTTCCATCTGTCCGCTCGGTCGATGATGGCCTGGTTGGCGCTGGGCATGGCCGCCGCCGCGCTGGCGATGGCGTTTTTTACCAGCGCCTGGCCCGTGGTAGCGATCGAGGCCGTCGCCTGGGTCCTGAGCGCCACTGCTTTGTCCTGGCACGGTATTTTGCTGTCCGAAACCGCTCGGTTGGCGCCGGAGGGCATGGTGGGTTCCGCCACCGGCGGCGTGTTGTCGTTCGGCCAGATGGGGTCGCTGGCGTGCCCGCTGGTCTACGCGGCGCTGCTGCATTGGACCGGTAGCTACGGGTTGGGCTTCGCCGTGTGCGGCGTGCCGGCGCTGTTCGTGGGGATAAACTTGCTGTGGCGGCGCAAGCGGACTTAGGTTGCTTGTATCAACGGGAGGCAGGCAATGGCCGGAGTGTCGTTCACCGACGTGCTGAAATCGCAAACGGACCATATCCTCGATGCCTGCACGCGCTGCGGCAAATGCGCCGAGGCCTGCCCGATGACCGAACCGGCCGGCGTGGATACCTCGGATTCTCCGGCGTTGATCGGCGGCGTTTTGGACTTGCTGCGGGGCGGAGAGGGAACATCGGGAGCGGAGCGCTGGGCCACGGTGTGCTCCAACAGCGGCAAATGCATCCCGGCCTGCGATTACGGCATCAATCCGCGCCTGATGGTGAATCTCGCGCGCATCGCGGTGAAGGGTAAGCAAGGCGGCGCGGCGGTGCGGAAAGCGGGCAACGCCTATTTCAACAATATGAGTCGCGGAACGAGGGTGATCTCCCGCCTGCAATTGGCGCCCGACATGTTGGCTCGGCTGAACCCGCCGTTGAAGCCGGCGGGAGAGTACGAAGGCACGCCGGACCTTGTATTCTACACCGGCTGCAATGTGGTCAAGACACCGCATATCGCGCTGCTGGTGCTGGATGTGCTGGACGCACTGAACGTTTCATATGAGGTGATGGGCGGCAACGCCACCTGCTGCGGCATCCAGCAGTTCAAACAGGGAGACGCCAAAACCGCCGGCCGCGTCGGCTACAACACCATCGAGCGCCTCGGCCGGGCAGGGGCCTCCAAGGTCGTCGCATGGTGCCCGAGCTGCCAGATCCAGATCGGGGAGGTCGCGCTGCCGGCCTACAAGGAGTCGTATGGCGCGACCCCGTTCGACATCGCCCCCATCGCGGAATTCTTCGCCGAGCGGCTGGAGGATTTGCGGGCATTGTTCGTGCATCCCGTGAGCAAGCGCGTGGCGTTGCAGGAGCGGTCCGCCCTACCTCGCGTCATGGCGGCGGTAAAGGCGGTGCTGCGTGCCATTCCGGAACTGGAAGTGGTGGAGCTGGACGTGCCGATCGTGAGTACCCAATCGGTGCACCTGAACGTGCTGCCCCAATTCAAGAAGGAGCTGCAACAACGGGAGTTCGCGGCGGCATTGGCAGCCGGCGTGACGACATTCGCATCGGTGTTCCACGGCTGCCACCGCGATCTGGTACATTACCAGAAGGACGTGTCGTTCGAACTGCTGAACTTCATGGAACTGATCGGGGAGGCGATGGGGATCCACATTCCCGACGTCTACAAGCGGCTAAGTTTGATGGGCAACGTGGACGCGATCCTGGCCGACACCGCCGATATGATCGCGGCACATGGGATGGATATCGACATGGTGCGAGAGGTCGTGATGGCGGATATGTTTGGGGGGAAGGCACCACCACCCTCCCACGCGTCATCCTCGGCTTGACCCGGTCATGATGGATTTTCCGTCAATATCCCATTAACCTTCCGTACCGATCGCGGTGAAACGCCGCGTCCCCGAACGTCGCCTGCGCTACCCGCGCCCGCTTCATGAAGAACCCGATCTCGTGCTCGTCAGTCATGCCGATGCCGCCGTGCATCTGTACGCCTTCGTTACCGCACAGATAGATCGTGTCATTGGCTTTGGCTTTGGCCAAACTAGCCAGCGCCGCCGCATCGTTGGCATGGTCGTCCAGGGCTGACAGTGCGGCAACGACCGCCGAGCGGGTCACCTCAATTTCGCAGAACATCTGCGCCGCGCGGTGCTTCAAGGCCTGGAACGTTCCGATCTGCACGCCGAACTGTTTCCGGTCTTTCAGGTATTGCACCGCCCGCTCGAACGCCTCCGCCGAACTGCCGAGCATTTCGGCTGCAAGGCAGGCACGGGCGCGGTCCAGCACGTTGTCCAACAAGTCGGCGCCGCCCCCAACCGGCCCCAGGGGCTCGGCCGGTGCTCCGTCCAGATTCACCAGTGCAGCGTTGCGGCTGTCCACCATGATGGTGCGGGTGCGGGTTACGCCGGACGCGTCGCCGGCGACGAGGAACAGCGTGATGCCGTCATGATCGTCGACCGTGCCGCTGGTACGGGCAGCAACGATCAACACGTCGGCGATGTGACCATCCAGCACAAAGCGTTTTTGGCCGGTTAGCCGGTATCCGTCGCCGTGTCTCACCGCCGTGGTGGCAATATGGTGCGGTGCGTGACGGGAGGTTTCCTCCAGCGCCAGTGCGAACAGCCGTTCGCCCGCGACCAGAGGCGGCAGATGCTCGTCCTTCTGATCCGCCGATCCAGCGAGGTCCAAAAGACCAGCCCCCAGCAGCGCGGTCGACAGCAATGGCGTGGCGGCCAAAGTCCGCCCCGCGGCCTCCATCACCTGACCCAGGCCGGTGACGCCGAAGGCGGACCCGCCGTGATCCTCCGACACCAGAAACCCGGTCCAGCCGAGTTCCGCCATCTGCCGCCACAGCCCACGGTCGAACCCGTCCGCATCGTTGTCGTCCCGCAGCTTGCGTAGCGCGGTGATGGGGGAGCGTTCGCGGAAGAATTCCAGCGCGGTGTCCCGCACCATGCGGGTTTCTTCGTTCAATACCAGTGCCATGGGCGTTAATCCGGCAGGCCAAGCACGCGCTTGGCAATGATGTTGAGTTGGATCTCGGACGTTCCACCCTCGATCGAATTGGCCTTGGAGCGCAACCATTCTCGCGTGAAGCGCAGTTCGTCGTCGGAGAAGCCCTCGCCCTCCCACCCCAGGCCCTGGAATCCTTCACCTTCCAGCAGCATTTCGTAGCGGCGCTTGTTCAACTCCGTTGCGTAATATTTGAACATTGCCGACAGCGGGCCGGGAGGGGCACCGGACTCCGCTTCCTCCGCCGCCCGCCGGCGGGTCAGTTGAAACGCGTGTGCGTCGATCGAATAGGCCGCGATATGGTCGCGGACGACGGGATCGGCGATTTTGCCGTCGACTTCGCCGACATACATCTTGGCAACGGTCTCCGGCGGGATCTCGAATTTCGCCGCCGCGCGGGCGCCTATGCCGCCAATGCCCTTGCGTTCGTGTTCCAGCAGCCGCTTGGCGATGGTCCAGCCCTTGTTGAGTTGCCCCACCAGATGCGAGGCCGGCACTTGCACGTTCTCGAAGAATGTCTCGCAAAACACCGACTTGCCGCTGATCAGCTTGATCGGCCGGGGCCGCACCCCGGGGTCGGCCATGTCGATCAGCAGAAAACTGATGCCGTCGTGCTTTTTCACCGTGGGATCGGTGCGCACCAGGCAGAAAATCCAGTCCGATAGATGCGCGTTGGAGGTCCAGATCTTGTGCCCATTCACCAGGAAGTGCTCGCCCTGCAAGACGGCGCGGGTAGACAGGCTGGCGAGGTCGGATCCCGAGCCTGGTTCGGAATAGCCCTGGCACCAGCGGATCTCCCCGGTCACGATCTTTGGGATGTGGGTCTGGCGTTGTTCTTCGGTCCCATATTCCAACAGGGTTGGACCGAGCATCGACAGTCCCATACCGCGCAGGGGGGTGCGGCAGCCCAGGTCCTGCATTTCCTCGTCCAGGACCAGCGATTCCTCGGCCGACAGCCCGCCGCCGCCGTAGCGTGTCGGCCAGGTCGGCGCCGTCCACCCCTTCGCCGCCATGCGGTCCAGCCAGATCTTCTGCTCAGGGCGCACCCAAACGGCGCGCTTGCCGCCGGCGACCTGTTCGTCCTCGGGCATCCAGGTGCGCATGACGGGCGGGCAGTTCTCCTCCAGCCATGCGCGGGTTTCCAGGCGGAAGGTGGTGAGGTCAGTCATGGGGTTGTTTCCTCCAGTCGCTCGGAGTGTCCGCGAACCGGCGGCTGGGTCAAGTCCCGGTAGCGGCGGCCTCGCCAATCTGGTATACTGTTTCTATGCCAGACAATCTCTACGAAGGGGACATCATCACCTGGTCGGAACACCAGGCCAAACTTCTGCGCCGCGTGGCGCTGGGGGAGTTGGTGAACGGCGTCGACTGGAGGCATGTAGTCGAGGAGATCGAGGACGTGGGGCTATCGCAACTTACCGCAGTCGAGAGCTACCTGCGCCGATGATCGTTCATCCGCTGAAGGTATACGGCTGGCCAGAATGCCAGGCTTTCGAGCCTTGGCGCGACGAAATCGCCAATGTCCAGCAAGACGCAGAACAGCGGTATGTGCGGTCCATGCGTCAGAGGATCGATCTGAACGGCGCATTCGCGCGGGCACGCAGGCAGTTGGAAGACACGACGTTCGATGGTCGCGCCTCGCTTCCCTTGCCAGCAATCTGCCCCTTCACCCTCGACCAACTCCTGAACGAGCGGCGGCCAGCCCTCGAAGCGATCCTGGCCGCCGCATCGTCATCCGATCACCCGTAAATCTCACCCAGCCGGCGGATGGAGCCAAGCACCTGCTCCTGCGGCAAGCCCGGCCATTGCACGCGCATGATCATGTGGTTCACGCCCAGCTTTTCCTCCCACCGGGCGATTTCTTCCTTCACGTAGACCTTGTCGCCGATGATGAAACGGTCGCGGGCGACTTCCTCGAAGCTCATGTGTGCCGTTGGGCTTTCCATGCCCCAGGCGGCATAGGAGTTGTATTTGTATTCCAGTGCCGCGCGGCATTCGTCCATCGCCGTCTTGTGGTTCGTACCCACGTAGCATTCGCGCGCGATCGGGAATTCCGTGACGGTCTTGCCCAGGCCGGCCAGCGTCTCCCGGTATACTTTCATCAGCGGTTCGGTGGCGCCGAGCGTGGTGGCATTGGCAATCAGCCAGGCATCGCCGATGCGGGCGGCGCGCTTCACCGCGGCCTCCACCAGGCCGGCGATCCAGACCGGGGGGCCGCCGGCTTGCAGCGGCTTCAGGCTGATGCCGTGGTCGGTGACCGAGTAGAACCGGCCGTGGTGGGTGACTTTATCCTCGGTCCACAGACGCCGCATCAGGCCGATGCTTTCCGAGAATCGGGGCGCACGCTCCTTCAGCGACACGCCCATGGCCTCGAATTCGCCCTCCCGGTAACCCAGGCCCACGCCGACGATGAACTTGCCGCCGCTGAGCACGTCCATGGTCGCGGCTTCTTCGGCGACATGAACCGGGTTCTGTAGCGGGAGAAGAAGAATATTCCCGCCGATAGTCATGCCCTCGGCCTCTCGCATCAGGTAGGCCATCATCGGGGCGATCTGCAACATTTGCAGGGGGGCGGTGAGGTAGTGGTGCGGGAACAGCAGCGATTGGAAGCCCGACTGGCGGGCGACCCGCACCTGCTCCACCAGTTCCGGCACGCGGGCGGCGACGGAGTCGCCCTCGGGGAACTGGGTGTTGATGAACATGCCGATTTTCATGACAGACGTCCTTTCTTAGCGATCGCTGAAGAGCACGCCGCCCTTGGCTTTGTTTTCCTTCGGGGACTCCACGATCTGCACCATCACCCGGTCCGGGGTGGCGCCGAAATGGCGCACCACGGCGTCGGTGATGTCCTTCACCAGCGCGCGCTTCTGGTCGATGGTGCGGCCCTCGACCGCGTGGACGTAGACTTCGGGCATTGGGATTCTCCTGAACAGGCCGCTAGGGTAGCCGGTATGACCGCAGTGGGGGAGAGGGTGGAGCAAGCCGACGTGTATGCGCCCCAGGCCGGCTACCTGCGCGCCCAGGCCCTGCTGCGCCAGGGCGATTTCGAGAATGGCTGGCGGGAATACGAATGGCGGCTGAAGGTGCCCGGCACGGCCGGCGGTATCCCGCCCGACGACTGGCCCCGCTGGGATGGGCGGCCCATGCCGCATGGGCGAGTATTGATTTTCTGCGACCAGGGCAGGGGGGATATCATCCAGTTCGCCCGCTACATCCGTTGGGCGGCGGACCGTTGCCCCGACCTCGCGGTCTGCTGCCCTGGGGAGATGTGGCCCATCCTGCGGCAGTTCCCACGCGTGCGAGTGCTGGTGGAGCAGTGGTACCAAGCCGGCGACTGCGCGGCGTATGTGCCGATTTGCAGCCTGCCGTTCCTCGCTGGCACGCGGCTGGATACTATTCCGGCGCCCATTCCGTATTTGCGCGCGCATCCCGTATTCGTGGACCACTGGCGTGCCCGGCTGGATCGATTGCTGCCGCGTGGTTATGTCAGGGTCGGCTTGGTCTGGGCCGGTAACCCCCACCACTTCAACGACCGCAACCGCAGCATGGCGGCGGCGCATCTGCGGCCACTGATGGACCTGCGCAACATCGCCTTCGTCGGCTTGCAACTCGGCGATGCTCGGGCGCAGTTCGGCGGGCTGTTCGGGCGGGCGCCGCTGGTGAACGTGGGGACGGAGATACGGGGGTTCGGCGATACCATGGCGTTGCTGGACGCGCTCGATCTATTGATCGCCGTCGATACCAGCGTGGTGCACCTGGCCGGCGCGATGGGCCGACCCGCCTGGGCGATGCTGCCGCATTTCGCCGACTGGCGGTGGCTGGAGGGACGCCATACCTCCCCCTGGTATCCGACGCTACGGCTGTTTCGTCAAGATGCGCCGGACGATTGGGCCGGGGTTGTGGAACGCATCGCGGCGGAATTGGCGGCATGAAAGCCCCGATCGACCACCTGCGCGCGATCTGCCTGGCGTTACCCGAGGCGGTGGAGAAGGAAACCTGGGAAATCCCCACCTTTCGCGTCCGGGACAAGATATTCGCCATGGCGGACCCCACACGCGGATCGGAATCCGTCTGGTGCAAAGCCCCGCGCGGCGTGCAGATCATCCTGACCGAGGCTGCCCCCGACCGGTTCTTCCGCCCACCCTATGTCGGCCACAAAGGCTGGATCGGCGTCTGGCTCACCGCCGATACCGATTGGGAGGAGATGGAGGCACTCATTCGGCGCAGCTACGGGATGACCGCGCCGAAGAGGCTACTGAAAGATCAACAGTTCAACCGGTAAACCCGCCGCGCCGTGTTGGCGAAAATCGCCTTCTTCTCATCGGCCGAGCACCCGGAGGCCATCCGCTTCAGGGCGTTGAACAGGGCGGAGAAGCCGATGCCCATCTTCTCCACCGGGAAGTTGCTCTCGGCGATGCAGCGGTCTGCGCCGAACAGCTCGATGCAGGTTTCGACGTAGGGGCGCCAATGCGCTGCCAGTTGCTCCGACGACGGCGGCGCGTCCAGCGCCATGTAGTCATAGGCCGCGAGGCGCATCATCATGCCGCCCAGCTTCATCGTCACGTTCTGGCATTTTGCCAGTTCCGTGGTGGTCTTTTTCCAGTTGGCGAAGACTTCGTCGGCCTTGCCGTTGTAGGGACCGTAGCCCAGCGGCCCGCCGCAATGCCCGACGATGATGTTGCTGTACGGGAAGGCCCGAGCAAGGTCGGTGATGTCGGGCATCTGCGGGTGGAAGCCCCAGGCATCCAGCGACAGCCCCAAATCCGTCAGCCGCTTCATCCCCGCGCGGAAATCGTCGCGCAGGTATAATCCGGGCTGCATGTCCGGCGCGCTGTTGCCGATGATCGGGTCGGCATCGTAGCCGCAGGAGTGCCGCACGCCACGGAACCGCCCGCCGCCGGCGCGGATATGCGCCTCCAGCACCGGGGCGACCCAGTCGCCCTTGGTCAGATCGGCATAGCCCACGATGCCTGCTGCGACCTTGGTTGTGCCGTAGCCGCCGCTGTCCGCCATGGCGGCGATGCCGGCCACGAACTCGGTTTCCCCGACCGGCCGCATCTCGACCGGCCCGTCCTTGCGATACATCGAGTGGCATTGGAGAAAAACGCTGCCCACGACGTTGTGGCCGGTGGCACAGTCCTCCAGGAACTCATGCAGCAGATAGCGGAAGCTCGGCACGTCCCACGACTCGCCGCGCGCGCCGCCGCCGGTGCGCTCCCAAAGGTGATGGTGCGTATCGATGATCTCCAGTTCGGGATCGATGATCGGCTCCGGCGGGGCTTTCGCAAGCCAGTCGGGGCGGGTGGGGTAGATCCGCCCGAAAGCGGTTTTAGTGGGGCCGTCGGCCATGGCGTTTCTCCCATAAGATAGGTTGCTGCAATTACCGCATGGACGGGCAGGGCTGGCAACGGCGCCGGCAAAATGGTACCGAGTGCCCGCAATCGACCCCGTGGAGCAGACAATGGCCGCCATCGTAGACGTCACCGCCCGGCAGATCCTCGACAGCCGGGGCAATCCCACGGTCGAAGTGGATGTGACGCTCGAAAGCGGTGCCATGGGTCGCGCTGCGGTGCCGTCAGGAGCCTCGACCGGCGCCTATGAGGCGGTGGAGCTGCGCGACGGCGACAAATCCCGCTACGGTGGCAAGGGCGTGCTGAACGCCGTGCGCTATGCGGAAGGCGAGATTTTCGACGCCATCGCGGGGATGGAGGCCACCGAACAGGTCGCCATCGACAACATCATGATCGACCTCGACGGCACGCCGAACAAATCGCGCTTGGGCGCTAATGCCATCCTGGGCGTGTCGCTGGCGGTAGCCAAGGCGGCGGCGGAAGACCTGGGCATGCCGCTGTATCGCTATGTCGGCGGCGTCTACGCCCGCACGTTGCCGGTGCCGATGATGAACATCATCAATGGCGGCAAGCACGCCGACAATCCCATTGATATTCAAGAATTCATGATCCAGCCCATCGCCGCCGGCACTGTCGCTGACGCGATCCGCATGGGGTCGGAGATTTTCTCGGCTTTGAGACAGGGCCTCCACGATGCCGGCCACAACACCAATGTCGGGGATGAGGGCGGGTTCGCCCCCAACCTGAAATCCGCCGACGAAGCCTTAGCCTTCATCACCAAGGCCTGCGAGAAGGTGGGATACCGCCCGGGTGAGGATGTGACCTTCGCGCTGGATCCGGCCTCGACCGAGTTCTTCAAGGACGGCCACTACCACCTTGAAGGCGAAGGAAAAGTGCTCGATGGCGCCGGGATGGTGAAATACCTGGAAGACCTTTGCCGCCGTTATCCGATCGTGTCGATCGAAGACGGGTGCGCCGAGGACGACTGGGACGCCTGGAAACTGCTGACCGACACCGTGGGCAAGACGGTCCAGATCGTCGGCGACGACCTGCTGGTCACCAACCCCGAACGCCTAAAGAAGGGCATCGAGCTGGGTTCGGCCAACGCCATTCTGGTGAAGGTGAACCAGATCGGGTCGCTATCGGAAGCGCTGGAAGCGGTCGAGCTGGCCCACCGCGCCGGCTGGAAATGCGTCATGAGCCACCGGTCCGGCGAAACCGAGGATGCCACCATTGCCGACCTCGCCGTCGCGACCAACTGCGGCCAGATCAAGACCGGCAGCTTGTCGCGGAGCGATCGCACCGCGAAATACAACCAACTGATCCGGATCGAGGAGCAACTCGGCACCGCGGCGCGCTATGCGGGTCGGACGATCCTGCGGCGGTAGGGCGGAAACGCTTCTCCCGTCTCCATTCCCTTCCGCAAGGGATGAAGACGGGTGGCGGATTACTTCGGCGACAGAACCATCACCATCTGGCGATTTTCCATCCGCGGCATCTGCTCGACCTTCGTCGTCAGATCCAACTCGGCGCGAATCCGTTCGAGCACGCGGATACCAATGTCCTGATGCGCCATTTCGCGGCCACGGAAGCGCAGGGTCACTTTCACCTTGTCGCCTTCTTCGATGAACGATTTCATGGCGCGCATTTTCACCTGATAGTCGTTCTCATCGATGTTCGGGCGCACCTTGATCTCTTTGATCTCGATGACCTTCTGCTTCTTCTTGGCTTCGTTTCGCTTCTTCTGGAGCTCGTATTTGTATTTCCCGAAATCCAGGATCTTGCAGACCGGTGGATCGGCGTTCGGGCTGATTTCCAGAAGATCGAGGCCAACCGAGAAGGCGCGCAGCATCGCGTCGCGCGCGCTCATCACCCCCTGCATTTCGCCGTCCTGGTCGATCAGCCGCACCTGCGCGGAGCGGATCTCTTCATTCACGCGCGGCCCGTCACGGGTCGGTGCCGCCTGCATTGGTCCTCTGGCTATGGGTATCTCCTGTCGAAGTTGCTCATGCGCGCGCGCCGGGACTGACGCCCGGCCGAGCGAACAAAGCGTAGTGTGGCGCGGTTGGGCCTCGGGATCAAGCGAACTCGGTCTGGCCGGTGGACTCCAGCAGATCGGGCGGGGTCGCTTCGGCCTTTAAACGGGCCACGGCGTCCGCCAAGGGCATGATTTCCTGCGCGGGGGAGCCGAGGCGTCGCAGCGCGACGGTGCGGTTGGCGGCTTCGTTGCGTCCGACCACGGCCAGGACCGGCACATGCGCCAGGCTGTGCTCGCGCACCTTGGCGTTGATCTTCTGGTTGGACAGGTCGGTCCTGACCTCCAACCCAGCGCGCTTGAACGTGGCCGCCACCTCCTGCGCGTATTCGTCCGCGTCGGACACGATGGTGGCTACCACCGCCTGCACGGGGGCGAGCCACAGGGGGAATCGCCCAGCGTATTGCTCAATCAGGATGCCAAGGAACCGCTCGAAGCTGCCCAGGATCGCGCGATGCAGCATGATAGGCCGGTGGCGGGCGCCGTCCTCACCAACATATTCGGCGTCGAGCCGTTCCGGCAGGTTCGGATCCACTTGCAACGTGCCGCATTGCCAGTCGCGGCCGATGGCGTCGCGCAGCACGAATTCCAGCTTGGGGCCGTAGAACGCGCCTTCGCCGGGATTCAGTTCGAAAGATACGCCGGCGATCTCGCAGGCCTCCCGCAGCGCGCCTTCCGCCTTGTCCCACAGTGCGTCGCTGCCGATCCGCGCTTCCGGCCGGTCGGAGAACTTGATGCGGAACTCGGGGAAGCCGAGGTCGCGGTAGATCTGCGACAGCAGTTCAATGAAGCGCGCGGTCTCCGACGCGATTTGGTCCTCTGTACAAAAGATGTGGGCATCGTCTTGCGTAAACTGCCGCACCCGCATGATGCCGTGCAGCGCGCCGGAAGGCTCGTAGCGGTGGCAGCAGCCGAACTCCGCCATGCGCAGCGGCAGTTCCCGGTAGGACCGCATGCCCTGGCGGAAAATCTGGATGTGGCAGGGGCAGTTCATCGGCTTCAGCGCGAGGGATTTATTTTCATCCTCCACCTGCGCGACGAACATGTTCTGGCGGTAATTGTCCCAGTGGCCAGATTTCTCCCACAGGGAACGGTCGACCAACTGCGGGGTTTTGACTTCCTGGTAGCCATTCAGGTCGAGGCGGCGGCGCATATAGGCCTCCACCGTGCGGTACAGTTTCCAGCCCTTGGGGTGCCAGAACACCGATCCGACCGCTTCTTCCTGGATATGGAACAGGCCCATGTCCTTGCCGATGCGGCGGTGGTCGCGGCGTTCGGCTTCCTCCAGCTGGTGAAGATGGGCATCCAGCTCCTTCTGGTCGCGCCAAGCGGTGCCGTAGATGCGGCTCAGCATGGCGTTGCGGTGATCGCCCCGCCAATATGCGCCGGCCACCTTCATCAGCTTGAACGCCATGCCCACATCGGCGGTGGAGCGCAGGTGTGGCCCGCGGCACAGATCGATCCACTCGCCCTGGGTATACAGGCTGATCGTTTGGTCGCGCGGCAGGTCTTCGATCAGCTGCGCCTTGTACTTCTCGCCCTTTGCCTGGAAGAAGGCGATGGCATCCTCGCGCGACATTTCCTGGCGCACGAATTTGGCGCCGCGCGCGATGATTTCCTTCATCTTGGCCTCGATGGCCGGGAAATCCTCGGGCGTGAAGGGGTCGTTGCGGGCGAAATCGTAGTAGAAGCCGTTCTCGATCGACGGTCCGATGGTGACCTGGGTGCCGGGAAACAGCTCCTGCACCGCTTCCGCCAGCACATGAGCGGCGTCGTGGCGGATCAACTCCAGCGCGTCGTCGTCGCGGCGGGTGATAAAGGCTACGTTGGCGTCGTGCTCGATGACGGTCGACATGTCGACAAGCTTGCCGTCCAGCTTCATCGCGAGGGCGGCGCGAGCAAGACCGGGACCGATCGCTTCCGCCACGGTCGTGCCCGACACCGGAACGTCGAACGGACGTACGGAGCCGTCGGGCAGGGTAATGGCGGGCATGGGGCGGGGTCCTCTGGGTTGGTTGGGGGTGTCCATATGGCGGGGGACGGCGGGGGAGGCAAGGTTTCGTGCCTCCTTATCGCACTCAGTCGCCGGTCGGCACCAAATCCTCGATCGTCAGCCGCAGGACTGCCGCCAGTTTCGCGTATAGGACGACATCGCCAACACGCTTTCCGGTCTCGATTTGCGCCAGATAGGGCTGCGACAGGCTGACGGAATCGGCCAGTGCGGCCTGGGTGAGGCCGCGATGCTTGCGCCAGAAGGCCAAAGGGGTCGCGCCGCGAGGTACTCGATGGCCTCGGCCTCACTGAGCGTGTCGGCCCCATCGGCCACCGCCCGCAGCGCGATCGCGTGATCGCGGGCGTCGATCAGGTCCTGATAGTCCTGCTCGGCCAGCACCACGAGGTTCTCACCGGTCGGGGTTAGCCCCGGACGAGGCGTTTTATCTCGAGGCGCGGGCGGCCGAAGTTTAACAACAGGCAGAGCGGCAGGCCTGTGGCCTTCAGGTAGTTCAGGCATTGGGCCATGTGGGCGGCGTCGAGTGCTCGGACCACCTTCAGCTCCACCAGGACCTGGTCCTCGATCAACAGATCGGCGGCGTAGGACCCGACGACAACGCCATCGTAGCGGACTACGATGGCGTGTTGTTGGGCGACCGAGGCCCCGTTTTTTCGCAGTTCGTGGGCCAGCACATTTTCATACACTTTTCTCGACAAATCCGGCGCCGAGCGTATTCGCCACGGTACACGCGCACCCGATGATCCGCTCCGAGATCGCGGTCAGGTGGCTTTTATCGTTATCCATGTTCATCTGTGGTTCCATTTTTTCGGTATCAGCCAAGCAACTAGGCGGCGAGGGAGGCGGCGACGGCGTCACCAAAGTACGCAGCCTGTTGCATGAGAGCTTTCCATTTAGAGATTTCGGATATTCGCATAGCGAAAATATCCTGAATATCGACTGGCAGTAGCGGAATGGAAATTTCTGAAAATCCCTTGGCGTTGATGTTGAATTGATAAGACATGAATTCCTTTCGCCCTGATGCCGAACGAACGAAGGTGGCAACATACTCTCATATTGCTGATAGCCGAGATGTGCGGCACGCGCGCTGCGCGGATCGAGCGTGCCGACACTCACCTCAATGATCGGATGCGGATCGCGTACGCATCACCAGGTTATGCCAATACGCGTGACCGCATTAAACCCTATCGCCTGGCCGGCCAACGCGGTTTCGACTCCGGCAAACAGCGACCAGCGTTCGCCCAGGCGCCAGTCGAGCCCGGCGGAGACCAGGGCTGCATCGCGCGCGCGCGGCGCCCCATTCACAACGAAATTCGTGCCGGCCATGCTGGCAAAACTCGCGGCCATACTGGCATGCGGGTTGAAGTCATGCGCCCATGCCAACCCCAACCGCACCGTCATAGCCTGTGACTTGCTTGCCAGCGGCAGCGTTTGCTCGAACCGAACGCCAAGCTCGGTCATCGGGTCGGTCACGCTCTTACTGGCGAAATTGAGTGCGGCAGCGCCTGCCCCGGCCGCTTCGGTCTCGGTATAGCCGGGCGACCGGTAGTTCTGCACTTGCAGGGCGGCATAAGGCGTAACGCCCCAGCTGCTTACTGGCAGGCGGTAGCCGCCCTCAAGGCGGGCGGAATAGGTCTGGGCGCTGAAATTACCCTTGGGCTGTTCGCCCATGACGGCGCGGGTCGTATTCGTCCAATCGTTGCCGAACGCCAGTGCACCCATGACATAGGCGGATTCAATCCAGCTCTTGCCATAGACACCGAGTTGCATGGCATCGGCGCGGCCGCTACCCAGGCCGGACGCCATCGACCAGTTCGCGGAACCGCCACCCAGCGCCACTCCCACCACCGTGTCCGGTGCCAGTCTATATTCACCGCCGATCGCCAGACCGCCTTCCCGCAGGGAGAGCTGATGGCTCCCCACTGACCCATTGCCGTTGAACGTGGTGTAGCCGCCATAGCCGCCCAGCCAGAGGCGAACGCCATTCTGTTCCTTCACTGTCTGTAGCAGGGGGTCACCAAGAAGCCGAAGGAAGCCACTGCCCATCTGCAAGCCAACTTGCTGCGCCCCTATTGCCACCTCGCCCGATAGCAGAGTCAGTTGGCGCGCCAATGTGGCCGCGTCCATCGAATAGAGGGAGAGGAGGCCCGCCGGAAGGGTAGCGCCCGCGCTATTGAAACCAGCATTGATGCCGGCGGCAACGGCGCTCTGGTTGCCATCCAGCCCGGCCCCGTTACCTAATTGCGATGTCAGATCGAGCCAGACAGCGCTGCTGGTATAGCGCAGAGATGGGGCAAAGCCGGTCGGCAGGGAACTTGCATCCAGGGTGGAGAAAGTGCCACTGACAGTGCCGCCCTGCAGCACAGTCTGATGTGCCGTCACGGGTGTTGCCGCGGCAAGCGTAGGACGGAAGGTCGCGTTGGCCGCAATGCCGATCGCACCCACAGCCGTTGCGCTGGCATGCGAGGCGCCGCCCACGCCGAAGATATAAAGCGTGTTCTTATTGAAGGTGATCCCGGTTTGGGACACCAAGGCACCGGCAGCGTCTACAGATAGGTAGTTGCTGGTATTGCCGGTGACCGAGGAGGCACAGACGACGAGATTCGAAACCGTCAGAAGCGACCCAGCCCCCGAGACCGTTGCGCCGTTATTATTGGCGTTGTCCGCCTGGCCGATGGTCAGCGTCTTGCTGTTGGCCACGCCAATACTGACATGCGCGCCGTCCAATACCTGCAACTGGTTCCCCGTACCAAGAGAAGATCCCGTTGCGCCGAGGTTGAAGCTGCCGGCAGTCGTCAGGCTGGAACCGACGCCAGTGACGACAACCATGTTATTATTGGCAGCGCCGCCATAGCTGCCGGTGCCGCCACCCACCCGCATCTGTAGCGCCGATACCGTGCCACCGTCGGCGACCCGCAAGGTATTGCCCGAGGCCGAATAGCCGACATAAATCGTGGATGCGTTGACACTCAGCGTACTGCCGCTGCCAGTCACCGTCAGCGTGTTGTTGCTGGCTGTGTTCTTGTAGCCGATTTGCAAGTCATATGCACTGCTGCCGTCGATCTTGCTGATCGTGATGGACCCGGCGTTGGAAATCGTCAACTGGTTGCCGCTGCCATCGACGCCGACAAGCAGTGCAGGTCCGGTTATCGCGGGACTACCAGCGATATTGCTATAGGCTGTGCCATTGATGACGACGGTATTCCCCGTGGAGCCGGCTGCATTGCCGATCTGCAGCAAGGCGGCCGAATAACCAGGGGTACCGATTGTCAGGCTCTGGTTGGGATTGGTATCGCCAACAGTCAACCAACCCGTGAGCGGCGATGCTGGGAGATTTGCCACGGTCTGCGGCGTATTGTTGTCGATTGTATAGTTGGCGGCTCGGGCGAATTGCGGGATGAATCCCACGGCCACACTTGCAATTGCCGCCATACCTGAACGCACCAACCGCGCCTGGCCTGAATGATCCATATGCTCCGCCCTTTTCAAGATATACCCTGTTCACGCGATAATCCGGAATTCCTTCGGGTCGATGATCCGGAAATTGTCGGTCACCTCGTCACAGTATGCCCGCCAGTTCCGCGGCACCTCGTTGCGCAAGAATGCCAGCATGGCGATGCTGAAATCCTTGAAACTTGGGTAGCACTTGTTGTGGGTGATGTGCCGATGCATCAATCCCCATAATCGCTCGATGGGGTTGAGATGCGGACAATAGGCGGGAACGAAGTGCAGCCTGATCCGGCAGTCCGGCCTCGCCAGCCAGGCCTTCACTAACTTCGCGTGATGGTAACGGGCATTGTCCAGAAAGACATGGATCAGGCGCATGCCGGGATACAACGCTTCCAACGAGGTCAGGAGCAGGATCGTGCTCAGGGCATCCACGGTCAGGACGTCCTTCATGACCGTCCGGCCGGTTTCGAGGTCGATGGCGCCATGGATGTTCAGGCGATCCCGCCCGCTGCTTTGTTCGATCGCGACAGGCGTGTCTTTCGGGGCCCAGCAGCCGACCGGGCGCGCCGCGTGCGTCGGGTGCACCGCATCGGCGAAAATGACGGCTTCATCGGCGGATAATTGGTTCAGCAGGGCCTCGTAGGCCGCGATAAAGGCTGCTTGCTTCGCGGGGATTAACTTGCGCGAGATCGCTGTTGGCTTGCGATGTTCCATACCAAGCCGATGCATCAGCGCGATCAGGCCGGACCGGGTGTGGTATTCGATGCCGAATTCCACCGCGATCCAGGCGCCAATCTGACGGGTCGTACGAGGCAGGGTGCTGGAAACCCAGGCTTTCAACTTGTCCTGCTGTTCCACGGTCAAACGGCAGGCCCCACCCTCGTGATGGAAGCTCGCCAAGCCTTCGATGCCGTCTTCCTTGTAGAGTTGGTACCAGGTACGGATCGTGTCGTCGTCGAGGAACAAGACCTTGGCGATGGCCGCGCATGTCATGCCGTCATCAAGGAGGACCAGGGCGTTGGCACGCCGGGCGAGCCGGTGAGCCGCTGACCCGTCGCGGGCCAGTTCAATCAGGTCTCGCCGTGATTCTGGGTCGAGGAAGCCGCGCCGGATCATGCAAAACAGCAGAATCCCGTTCCAACCCCTTGGCAAGCGATTTTTTCGGGTTATGCCGGAGTCGGGGTATAACCGCGCCTGCGCCTCTCTTTTACATCAACCTCGCGTTGGTTTACGTCATCCTCACGTTTGATGTTTCGTCATCCTCGGGCACAAAGCGGGGTTGGTAATAGAGGGTGCTCCACCCGAGCTTCAGCAGCTCCGCCTGCCGCGTCAGCGGCGGATCGTGGCCACGCTCGATCATCGCTTTGCTCTCAGCAGGCCGACTTTGCCGAGCGCACCGGCCAAAAAATTTGTCCTCGGGCCAGACCTGAGAATCGTTCTCGAGCGTTAGGGGCCGTCCAACAACAATCGAATTATCTGGGCGCGCTGACGTTTTAACATGGTCATGGCGGGCATCTGCCGAGCTTGTTACCGTTATACGCCCGCCGCGGGGAGGGTGCATGCGATGTCGAGCGCCATCCGAAGGAGTTTTTCGCTGGCCTCCGGCGTGCGGAAGGCACTGTGGGCCGACAGGGTGGCGTTTGGCAGGGTGGTCAGTTCGTGGCCGGCCGGTAGCGGCTCCGTCGCGAACACATCCAAGGCGGCGTGGCGGAGGTGGCCGGTTTTCAGGGCCTGTATCATCGCTGCCTCGTCCACGATGGCACCGCGGGCGGTGTTGACCAGGATGGCGCCCTTCTTGATCCGGGCGATCCGCTCTTTGTCGAGGAAGCCCCGCGTCTCATCGTTCAGCAGCAGATGGATGGACAGGACGTCGCTGGTCGCCAGGACGGTGTCCAGATCGGTGAATGTCACGTTCGGCGCCTGTTTGGGGCTGCGGTTCCAGGCTTGCACTTTCATGCCGGAACCGTGGGCGATGCGCGCGACCTCTGCCCCGATACCGCCGTAGCCGAGCAGGCCGATGGTTTTACCCGTCAGCTCCATGCCCTCGGTGCGGAACCACTGGCCGGCGCGCATGCCGCTATCCATGGCGGCGATGCCGCGGGCGGCGGCCCACATGAGGGCGATGCTGTGCTCCGCCACCGCCGTGTCGCCGTAGCCCTTGATGATGTGAACGGCGATGCCTAGCTCGGCCAATTCCTCGGGGTTCATGTAGCTGCGGGCGCCGGTGCCGAGGAAGATGACGTGCTTCAGGCCCACGCATTGGCGCATGGCGTCGGTGGGCAGTTGCGAGTGGTCGTTAAACACGAAGTCGTAGCCGGCGGTGAGGCGGGGGAGGTCGCTGGCGGGGATTTCGGCCTGTTCGTTGATGGTGACGGGCGGGTCGCCGGGGCGGGACACGCGCTGGCAGACCTCGGCGAGGTCGTCTACGGCGTCGAGGAAGAGGCCATTCATGGGGGAGCTCGCTGGGTGATTGGGTTCGGGAGACTGGCGGGAGCAATCGATGGGATCAAGCGGCCACACGCGATCGGTCTGTACTCCAGGCCGCCTTCCCCCCCACCCCAGGACTTGCGATAACCGCGCCCCCTGGACTCCATCGATGCCCCGCGCGCCTCGCACCACCGCCCCCACCCGCCGAACCCCGCCCCGAATCGTCGCGCATCCCCAGCGCCCGGCCGGCGTGGTGCCGCGCCCGCCGCCGCCCTCGAGCCGCCAACGTCAAGCCGAAAAGCCCAAACGCCGCTCCTGGCTGCGCCGTATCCTCAAATGGAGCGTTCTGCTCAGTGTCTGGGGTGCCCTCGCGCTCGCCGCGATGGTGCTGTGGTTCGCCCGCGACCTGCCCCGGCCGGAATCCGCCCTCGACGCCGTGCGGCGGCCGAGCCTGACGCTGCAGGACCGGTCCGGGCAGATTTTCGCGACGTTCGGGGATGTCGTGGGGGACTCGCTCCGCCTGCCTGATATGCCGAAGGAACTCCCCGCCGCGCTGGTTGCGGTGGAGGACCGGCGGTTCTGGCACCACCCCGGCATCGACCCGATCGGGCTGGCGCGCGCCGCTTTTGTCAATCTTATCAATGGCCGGGTGGTGCAAGGCGGCTCCACTTTGACGCAGCAGGTGGCCAAGACCCTGTTCCTGACCAATGCCCGCACCGTGCGGCGCAAGGTGCAGGAGCTGCTGCTGACCCTGTGGCTGGAGCACAGCTTCTCCAAGCGGGAAATCCTGGAGATCTACCTGAACCGCGTCTATTTGGGCTCCGGCGCCTGGGGGGTGGACGCGGCGTCGCGCATGTATTTCGGGGTGTCGGCGCGCAAGGCCAACCTATGGCAGTCCGCCATGCTGGCCGGGTTGCCCCGAGCGCCGTCGCGCATCAACCCCCGCACCAACCCGGCCGGCGCGATTGCCCGCGCGAAGGAAGTTTTGGCGGCCATGGCGGACACCGGGGCCATCACCCCGGCGCAGATGCAAGCCGCGGTCGCCAGCATCGCCCTGCCCCCAAACCCCACCATTTCCCCCGGCTGGTACGCCGATTGGGTGGCGGAGCAGGCGACCACTCTGCTGCCCGCCAACGCCGACGCCACCCTGCGGACGACGCTGGACCGCGGGGTTCAGGAGGTGGCGGAAACCCGGTTGGCCGCACTTTTGGATGGGCCGGGGGCGGCGGCGGGGGTCACCCAAGGGGCGGTGGTGGTGCTGGATCCCTCCACCGGGGCGGTGCGGGCCATGGTGGGGGGGCGCGATTACCATTCCAGCCCCTATAACCGAGGGGTGCTGGCGCGGCGGCAACCCGGTTCCGCCTTCAAACCCTTCGTGTGGCTCACCGCCCTCGAACGCGGCGCTCGGCCCGACGATACGGTGCTGGATGCGCCGGTGAAGATCGGGAATTGGAGCCCGTCCAATTTCGAGCGCCGGTTTCAGGGGGAGGTTTCGCTGGAGGACGCCCTGGCGGAGTCCATCAACACCGTGTCGGTGCGCCTGCTGCTGGCGAATGGCGGCCCAAAGGCAATAGCCGCCACCGCCGCCCGGCTTGGCATCGCGGACAAACTACCGAACGACGCGTCCCTGGCGCTGGGCACCGGGGAGGTCGGGCTGTTGGAACTCACCGGCGCCTACGCCACGTTCTTCAACGGGGGGCGCAGGATCGCGCCCTATGCCATCGAAACCGCGCCTCACGTCCCGCCGGAGAAAGCCATCGACCCCGATCTGGCCGCCATGATGGCCCGCATGATGACGGCCGTGGTCAGCCGAGGCACCGGCAAGGCGGCGGCTGTGTCGGGCCGCGCCGTGGCGGGCAAGACCGGCACCACGTCGGATTACCGCGATGCCTGGTTCATCGGCTGGGTGGATGGGACGATGATCGGGGTGTGGCTGGGCAACGACGACAACCGCCCGATGAAGAATGTGCAGGGCGGGGGGCTGCCGGCGCGGTTGTTTCATGAGATCGCGGCGGTCGTGCGGTAGGGGCTAAGCGATATGCCCAATTTTTGTCGGCCCCGCGGGAGGATAAAGGGGAAGCCTATCTGTAATGGTTAAAATTCTGCACACTGTAGCCTCGCATTTCCGCTGCGACCGCGAGGTCTAAATCGACTGTCAGCAGTGTCGGCCCCACCACATGACGTGCGCCGATATTATGCCAGCTTCAGGTATCAGGCTGCGTCGTGGAGCAAGC
Source organism: uncultured Acetobacteraceae bacterium (assembly GCA_903924985.1). Taxonomy (GTDB): domain Bacteria; phylum Pseudomonadota; class Alphaproteobacteria; order Acetobacterales; family Acetobacteraceae; genus Rhodopila. The sequence continues at coordinate 611 of CAIYDT010000046.1, read as the reverse complement.
CGCGCCGGGTGGTGGCCAAGGTCGAGTGGCATCCTGGCGAGTTGTATCCGCGCGTAGGGTTCATTGTGACCAATATGACCCGGCCACCGGAACGAGTGACGATGTTCTACAACCAGCGCGGCACCGCGGAGCAGTACATCAAAGAGGGGAAGAACGCGGTCACCTGGATGCGCCTGTCCTGTCACCGCTTCGCCGCCAACGCGGTGCGGCTGCAACTGCATGCCCTGGCCTATAACCTCGCGAACTTCTTACGCACCCTGGCGCTACCCGAGGCGGTCAGCCACTGGTCGATGACCACGCTGCGGGATCGGTTGGTGAAGATCGGCGCGAAGATCGTCCGGCACGGGCGGTCGATCACGTTCCAGATGGCTGAGGTGATGGTGTCGCGTGGCCTGTTCCAGCAAATCCTCGACGCCGTCGTGGCGTTGCGTCCGTTGCCGCCAGCACGATGTTGAGGGGTGGCGCCCTGACCTGCGTAAGCGTCGCCGGCGCGGCACGGTGATGTTGACTTTACCCCGTGTCAGCCTTGGCTGCACCGTTTTCCGCCGGCCAGTTCCATGGCAGCAGAGTTTCCAGTGCATTCCGCTTGGTGCGACCCGAGACGATGCGTT
>CAIYDT010000045.1 GCA_903924985.1 uncultured Acetobacteraceae bacterium | reverse complement strand
GCCTTTGGCGGGGGTCGAGGGGGCAGCGCCCCCTCGCCTTGCTTGCTTTCGGAGGTGGTCCCGAAGTCCCTAGCCCTCGGCCAGTTGGGTGGCCTGCGAGGACGGCCGGGCGCTGAAGGTGGCGTACCAAGCGGCCAGGCGCGGATGGCCGTCGCGCCATTTCAGGGCGTCGAAGCGGAAATCCAGGTAGCTCAGCGCCACGCCGATTGCGATATGGCCGATGCTGATCGGGCTGGCCGCGATCGCATCGGCTTCCTTTTCCAGGGCGGCGACACTGGTTTTCAGTTTCAGCGTCCAGATATCGATATGGGCCTGGGACCGGCGTTCTTCCGGGCGAAAGCGTTCGCCCAGCAGCAGCAGTCCCATGTCGATCATGCCGCTACCGAGCGCTTGCCGGCGCAGCGCGGCGAAGCGTTCCGGGCCGGCGGCGGGAAATAGTTTCGGGCCGCTATGCAGGCTGTCGAGGTATTCGCAGACCACCGGGCTGTCATACAGGATGCTGCCGTCTTCCAGCACCAGGGTGGGGATTTTACCAAGCGGGTTTTCCTTCATCAGGTCCATGTGCGGCGTGGTGCCGCCCACCACGGTGCGCACGCAATTCAGTTGGTCTGCCAGGCCCAACTCATGTGCCGCGATCATCACCTTGCGCACATAGGGCGAGCGCGGGGACCAGTGCAGTGTCATCATCGGACGTACTCCTGTTTTTCCGGAAACTGACACTGTACCGCGTCACCCGCCAGTCCCCGCCTTGACCCGTCTCGCATCGGAGATGCTACTGTCGCCGCAAGAAATTCATGGGGGATTGGATGGCGATCGACAAGCGGGTTTCCTCCGCGCAGGCGGCGTTGGAGGGGGTGCAGAGCGGCGCCGTCGTGATGATGTCCGGCTTCGGCGGAGCTGGATTCGCGAATGTCATGATCCAGGCGCTGAGTGAGCTGCCGGTGAAGGACCTGACCCTGGTGGTGAATTCCGCCACCCATCCCTATTCGTTCACCCACAAGCTGATCGAGAACCGCCAGGTGCGAAAGATCATCTGCACCGCGGCGCGCGGGCGGGGGAAGGATCTTTCGGTGTTTGAGCAGCAATGGCGCGATGGGCTGGTGGAACTGGAATGCGTGCCGCAGGGCACCTTCAGCGAACGCATCCGCGCCGCTGGCGCCGGCATCCCCGCGTTCTACACGCCGGTGGGTTTCGGAACCGATCTGACCAAGGGCAAGGAGGTTCGTGTGTTCAACGGCCGTGAGCATGTGATGGAGGAAGCGATCTACGCCGATCTGGCACTCATCCGGGCCGACCGTTCGGACCGATACGGCAATCTGGCCTTCCGCTACGCCCAGCCGAATTTCGGTCCGGCGATGGCGACGGCGGCCAAGCTGACGATTGCGGAAGTACGCGCCTTCGAACCGGAACCGATGGCGCACACCGAGGTGCAACTGCCCGGCGTGTATGTCGATCGCGTCGTGACAGTGGGAGGTTGAGATGGCACAACCCCAGAAAGCCGCAGCCCTTAATCGTTTCCAGATGGCCTGGCGCGCGGCGCAGGACATCCAGGAAGGCATGCTGGTCAATCTCGGCCTCGGCATTCCCATTCTCGCGTCGGACTACGTGCCGGACGGGCGGGACGTGTTCATTCAGTCGGAGAACGGCATCATCGGCTGCGGTCCGCTGGCGGCCGACAACGCGGCCGATACCGATCTGGTGGATGCCGGCAGCCGCCGCATCACGCTGCGCAGCGGCGCGTCCATCGTGCACTCGGCCGATAGTTTCGCGATGATCCGCGGCGGCCATATCGACGTGACCATCCTCGGCTGCTTCGAGGTGGCGGAAAACGGCGACATGGCGAACTGGGACAGCCGGGTGCCGGACAAGGGGCCGCTCGTCGGCGGCGCGATGGACCTGGCGGCCTGCGCGCGATCGGTCTGGGTGATCATGGAGCACAACACCCGCAAGGGTGAACCGCGCCTGCTGCACCAATGCCTGTTGCCGCTCACGGCGGTGCGCTGCGTGGATCGCATCTACACCGACATCGCGGTGGTGGAGGTGACCCCGAGAGGGTTCCTGGTAACCGACATCCTGGAAGGCATGACCCGGGACGAGTTGCAGGCCCGCACTGGCGCGACGTTGAGCTTCGCTCTGGAGTGCCGGGTATTGAAAGCCCCTCCGATCACCGCACCCGACTGAAGCCACTCAGAGAAATATTGCTGCTGGATTCGTGGAAAAAGTGAAGGTATCTCTTGATATCAGATTTGGTGGGATAATCGACTAAATATACTTTCCGGGGTTGCGGAGGTTAGAAAAATATTCTCCTAGTCGTGACATATCGCCATGGCCAAGAGAGTATGAATGCGACCCTCGATCCCGGCCCTGTTGGCCGCTGCCCTGCTGACCGCGTTGCCAGTGCTGGCGCGCGCGGAGGGAAAGCCGCTCAAGATCGGCGTGCTGACCGACATGAACGGCCCGTATGGAGACGCCTCCGGCGCCGGGTCGGGCGTCGCCGCGCGCATGGCGGTGCAGGATTTCGGCGCCAAGGTGCTCGGCCGGCCGATCGAGATCCTCATCGCCGACCATCAGAACCGCCCGGATGTCGCCACCGACATCGCGCGCCAATGGTACGACCGCGACGACGTATAGATGATCACCGGCCTCACCAACTCCTCGGTGGCGATTGCCGTGCAGAACCAGGCCAAGCAACGTGACCGGATCGACCTAGTCACGAGTACCGCGACCACGGCGCTGACCAACGATGAATGCTCGCCGTATGGCGCACACTGGACCTATGACGCCTACGCCCTGTCGGCCGGCACCGCCCGCGCCCTCGTCGAATCCGGCGGCAAGAGTTGGTACTTCATTACCGCCGACTACGCCTTCGGCGCCAACATGCAGGCAACCGCCACGCAGATCATCGAACGCTCCGGCGGCAAGGTGCTCGGCTCGGTTCTGGCGCCGCTGAACACCACCGATTTCGCCGCCCAACTGATCCGCGCCCAGGCCTCCGGCGCGGATGTGATCGGCCTCGCCAACGCGGGCGCGGACACGGCGAACTCGGTGAAACAGGCGTTCGAGTTCGGGCTGACCCAGAAACAGAAGCTGGCGGCGTTCCTGCCGTTCATCACCGACATTAAGGCCATCGGCATCCAGCACGCCCAGGGCCTGACGCTGACCACGGCGTTCTACTGGGATCGCAACGACGAAACCCGTGCCTGGTCGCAGCGCTTCTTCAAGCAGCAGAACGCCATGCCGACGATGATCCATGTGGGCACCTACTCGGCGGTGCTGCACTACCTGCGCGCGGTGGAAATGTCCGGCAGCACGGACAGCGCGGCGGTGATGCAGGCGATGCGCGATACCCCGGTCAACGATCCGATCTTCCACAACGGCCATATCCGCCCGGATGGCGTGATGGAACACGACATGTTCCTGGTGCAGGTGACGACCCCGGCTGCATCGAAAGGCGAATGGGACCTCTACACCGTCCTGCGTACCATCCCCGGCGATCAGGCATTCCAGCCCCTGGCCGAAAGCAGCTGCAAATTGGTGAAGAAGAGCAGCTAGGCAAGGCTGGGGCTCTGCTCCAG
>CAIYDT010000044.1 GCA_903924985.1 uncultured Acetobacteraceae bacterium | reverse complement strand
TGGTTCAGCGCGTGGCACATCGCGTTGCCCAAATCCGGCGTCATGAAGCTCTGGCTGGGCAGCGGCGGATTGATCAGCCCGAGCTGCACGTTGTAGCGGTCGAGGTGCTGGAGGCGGGTGAACTCCAGGTTCGTTCCGGGCGGGTTGCCGTCGGGCGGAAAGGCGTCGCGGCGGGCGGCGAAGGGTGCGGATTTTGGGTAGGCGGGGTTGCCGTCCTGGTAGCCGATGCGGTGCGCGGTGCCGTAAGTCTCGATGTAGTCGATCCAGCGTTTCGACAGGTAAGGATACAGGTCCCGGTTGGAGCGCGGGCCGAGGTGCAGGTCGCAATCGGCGATGGCGAGCCGTGATTGGGCGTCCTGGGTGGGGAGGTCTCGGACTTGGATGTTCATGCGTGGCGGTTCCGAACGGGTACGAGTACGAATTTAGGCGCTGGGTTGCAGTGATGTTACCCCTTCACTGCCCCAAACGTCAGCCCCCGGATCAAATGCCGCTGCACCGCGATGGTGAAAATCACCACCGGCAGCATGATCCCGATGGCGCCGGCCGCGGATAACGACCAGTAGGAGATATCCTCCCCCCCATATTCCGCGATCGCCACCGGCAGGGTCTTGGTGCGGCTGCCGGTCAGGATCAGCGCGAACAGGAACTCGTTGTACGCCAGCAGGGCGCTGAACAGCGACGTTACCGCCAAACCTGGCCGTACCGCCGGCAGCACGATCAGCCGGAACGCCTGCCAGCGGTTGCAGCCGTCGATCATCGCGGCCTCATCCAGCTCCACCGGCACATCCAGGAAGAAGCTGCGCATCAGCCAGATGGTGAAGGGCTGGTTGATCGCCACCATGGAGAGAATCATCATCCAGTACGAATCGATCATCCCCAGCCCGCGTGCCATCACGAAGAATGGGATCGCCAGCAGGATTTGCGGGAACATGCGTACCGCGAGCAGCCCAAACAGCAAGCTGCCGGAGTGCTTCGATTTCGTGCGCGCCAGCCCATAGGCGGCCATGGTGCCGATCGGGACGGAAATCGCAATCGTTCCCGCTGCGATGACCAGGCTGTTCCACAGAAAGCTCAGAAATCCCCGCTCGAACCAGACCTGATAATGGAAAATCAGCGTGGGGTCGAAAATCAGCCTGGGCGGGATGGAGAACGCATCGCCCGGCTGGCGGATGGAAATCATGAATCCCCAGAGGATGGGTATCAGGTTGATGAACGTGAAAAGTATCAACCCCACCATCAGTGGGATTTGGAGGCGCGTCGAGCGGGACATTCAGAACGCCTCCCGCCCGCGGCGGGACATGGACCAGATCAGCGCGCCGATAATCGATGCCACGATCAGCAGCGTTATAACGCCGAGGGCGGAGGCCTTGCCGACCTCCAGTTGATGAAAACCGAGTTGATAGGTGTACAAGGTGATGGTTTCAGTCGCCGTGCCAGGGCCGCCGTTGGTCAGCACGTACACCAGGTCGAAAAACCGAAAGGCGTCCATCGCGCGAATAGCCACCACGAACAGGATCAGCGGCTTCATCATCGGCAAAATGACATAGCGGAGGCGCTGCCACCCGTTGGCGCCGTCGATCTGCGCGGCCTCCAGCAATTGGGTATCGAACGACTGCAAGCCGGCGTACAGCACCAGCATCAGGAATGGCATGAATTTCCAGGTGTCCGCCATGATCAGGGTGAATTTCGCCCAAAACGGGTCTCCCAGCCAATCCGGCGGGAAGAAATCCATCGAAATCAGGGTGGAGTCCAATAGCCCGAACCGTCCGATGAACAGCCATTTCAGGAAAATGGCGCCCACTACGGGTGTGACCACATTGGGTAAAAAATTCAGCAGCGAAATAAGGCGAACACCGCGCGTCAACGTGTACAGCGCCAGTGCCAGCGCCAGGCCCATGACAAGCTGCAATGCCACGCTGCACCCGACGATGATAACGGTGTTGAGGAGATCGCCCCAAAATCGAGGGTCGCCCAACAGCTCTGTGTAATTGGTCAGCCCGATGAACTGGGTCTCCCCCCCGCCCAGGTAATACCGCAGGAAGCTGAAATAAATAGCCGAGCCCAGCGGGTACAGCAGCACTACGCTCATCACCACCAGGCTCGGAATCATGAATATCCACATGGCGTTATTTATAATATCCGCGTTGCGTCAACATCGCCACGACCTCGGTCGCCGCCGTATCGAGCGCTTCCTTGGTCGGCATCTGCCCGACGATCGCCTGCGCCATGCGCTTGCCGATCACTTCGGATGCCTCACTGAATTCCGGCAACTGCGGCATCGCCAGGCCGGCTGACAGGCATTGCGCCACCGCGGGATACCAGCGGTATTTTTTCACGAGTTCGGGGTCGTTCAACACGGCAGAGCGGGGCGGGGTGGCCAAAGCGGCCGCGCCGCGCTGGTTCGCCTCATTCAGCGCGGTTGCAATCGCGATGAACAGTTTCTCCTTATTTTTCGCGCTGAAGCGGGAGATCGCATACATGTCGCTGATCATGGCCTGCTTGCCCCCGGCCGGCATGACCGTCCAGGCAATCTTGCCCACGACGTGGGATTTATCCGGGTTGTCCATGCTGGCGCAGCGCGTGGCCCATTGCTGACCCTGGGCTGCGATGTCCTGGCCCATATTCACCGTGTGCTCGTCGTTGTGGGCCGAGGTATACCCCGGTACACAATAGGCCGTCAGCTTCTTGTATGTCTCGATCGCTTCGATCCCGCGCACGCTGTTGAACGTGGGCCGCCAGTCCTTGTCGAACCAGCCATCGCCGACGGTGTTCAGCACGGCATGCAGTTCATTCGGGATCATCTCGCCCTTCAGGGCCAGCGTGACGCCGTAACGGCGCGGCGGCGCGTTCAGGGTTTTGGAATTCTCGATATAACCCTCCCACGTTGTCGCGGGCTTGAGCTTTTTGTCCTCGAACAAATCCGCGCGGTAGGCGTACAGCAATGTGTTGGTGGTGATCGGCATGCCGTATAGATGGCCGCCGAACGAACAGCCGGCGAGTGAGCCGCTGTTGATGTCGCCCAGATTGAACTCATCCTTGTGCTTGGCCCAAAGGTCGTCGAGCGGTTCCAGCCAGCCGCTTTTGGCGAAGGACGCCATTGAGAGGCTGTTGGCCCACAACAGATCGACCTGCGCCGACGACGCCGATAGTCCCAAGCGCTGTAACTGAATGGCCTCGGTCGCCTGCATCAGACGCCCGTCCACCGGCATGTCCGGCACGGCGGTTTTTAGCTTGTCGGCATAATACTCAAGCGCCGGGTACCGGTGGCTGATCAGTGACGCGGTTTCGGCCGCACGCGTGCCGCAGCCAAGGAACGGTGTTGCCAGCGCGGCACCGATGACGGCACGGCGCCCGATAACGGAATTCTTCATGGTGTTGTCTCCTCCTTGCGGGGGAGACTGGCACAGCTGATGGGCGAACGCCTAGAGGCCGATGGCCGGGGTGAGACCCGAACCTTTGGACACCACGAATTTCCCCGGCTCACCAACGATCTTCAACTGTCGTTCCAGCGCGAATTCGTTGGCCGCCTGCGTCACCCCTGGCCAAATGATGTAGTCATCGCCGATCATCGCGCCGTTTTCGCTCAGTAGGTCCCAATACGCGACGAAATCGCGTTTCGCCGGTGCGTATTCGTGCGCCGCGTCGATGTAGGCGATGTCGAATGTCACTTTCAGGTGCCGTAGCACCGCCGCCGCGCTTTCGGATGTCATGGGCATCGGCGTGATAATGTCCTGAAACCCGTGCCGGATCACATTGCCCATGAAGGTGTAATAAAGCTGCGGATACCCGTTCTTCAGCGCCAGCGACTCGTACCACCCTGGCCCCGCCCGTAACCAGTGCTCGGGGGAACCCAGCCACGTGTCCACACAGACGATCTCGCATTCCAGACCGAGGGAGCGGACGATACGTGCCATGTTGATCGCGGAACGGCCCTTCCAGGACCCGACCTCGACGATGCGCTTCGGCCGCAGTTTCTCGATCGCCGCGCCCAGCACGGGGTGGTCGGAGCCCCACCCCTGCAGGTCGTCCGGCCAGGCCTCCGGATCGATCTCATCGTATGGCGACACCGAATGGAGGATTTCACGCAACGTTTGGGTCATTTGGTTCCCTAAGGGCAGGCGGCTAGCGGTCGAGCCAGACATCCTCCATCCGCCAGCCGTTGAAGATGCTGTTGACCATGATGGTCAGGCCTTTGACTTCGGGCCGCATGCAGGTGGCGGAGCGTTGGTAGTACAGCATGGGGCGGACGACATCCTGTTGCAGTTTACGGTCGATCTCCCACACGATCTGCTTGCGCTTCGCTTGATCGGGTTCGGCGGATTGCTTGTCCACCAGCGCGTCGATCGCCTTGTCGCAGTAGCCCATGTAGGTGCGGGAGCCGCAGACGTAGCTTTCGTAGAATTGCTGGTCCGGGTCGTCGACGCCGTTGCCGACCAGGCTCAATCCCATCTGATAGTCGCGGCGAATCAGCTTGGGCACCCAGATCGCGGTTTCGATCGGGTCCAGCTCTCCATCGATCCAAATCTCTTTGAGCTGGCTGATCAGAATGGTCGCCGGGTCGCGGTAGGTCGGCAGATTGCGGGTGGATAGTTTGACCGGCAAATGCTTGTCCGGGCCGTAGCCGAGACCACGCATGATAGCCCGAGCCTCCTCACGGCTTTTGGCGACATCGGGACTGAAACCGGGGAGTGCGTGCAGCATCTCCGGCGGCAGGCCCCAGGCGCCGTCGGGGGCGGGCATCATGGCGCCGCCCATGTCGGCTTTGCCCTCGAACAGGATGTCGATGAACGCCTGCCGGTCGAGTGCCATGACAACGGCCTTTCGCAGGGCCGGGTTATCGAAGGGCGGGGCGATGTTCATGACGATGTTGGCAGCGACGTTGGTGGAGGTCAGCTCGCAGTTCGCGTCCGGATATTGGGCTTTGACGTCCTTCAGGCCAGGGATGGTGACCTCGTAGGGGAAGGTCATATCGAATTTGCCGGCGATAAAGCTCAGCATGGCGGTGGAGCGATTGGGGATGATCGTATATTCGATGCCATCGAGATACGGCAGGCCGGGCTTCCAGTAATTCGGATTGCGCGTCACCTTCATCGATTCGTTGCCCTTGAATTCGACGAATTTGAACGGGCCGGTGCCGATCGGTGCGATGCGCATGTCGCGCGGCGAAACATGGCAGGGATAGACCGGGGAAAAACCCGAGGCCAGCAGCGCCAGAAACGCCGGTTGCGGGCGTTTCATATGCATCGTCGCCTCGTATGGGCCGTTGGTCGTGATGCTTTCGAGGTTGAAATACCACCCCGAACGGTTGTTGATCTTGAACTTCTCCTTCGAGGTGCCGTTCAGCAGCTCCCACGTGCATTTCACATCCGCCGAGGTGAAGGGCTTGCCGTCGTGCCACTTCACACCTTCGCGCAGTTTGAACGTCAGCGCCGTGTAGTCGGGGTTCCACGACCAACTCGTGGCCAGCTCCGGCACGATGGTTTCCAGGCTGTTCTGCGGCTTGTGCTGATCGTAGACGACCAGATTGTTGAACACGCCCATCGCCGGCAGCACGGTGGAGATCGTGCCTTCCTCATGGATGGACATGCTGCTGGGGCTGTCGCGGTGCTCCACCCGCAGAATGCCGCCCCGTTTCTGGGCGTGCGCCAGCGCGGGCAGCAGTGCCACCGCTATTGCCGTCAGGATTGCCAGGAACCGCGGACGCATCGTTACCTCCTGCCACCCGGGGTGGCATAGTTGTGATTATACTACTTATGCGTGTAGTCGTCCATGCCAATGTGCGCGCCATGGCCGCCCGACGGCAAGGGAGGTCAGATCAGGAAAACAGCGCCAGCGCGGCGGCGGGATCGACGCGGCCGTCGTACAAGGCGCGCCCGACGATGGCGCCCTCTATGCGGGTGCCCTTGGCGGCGGTGCGCAGCGCGATCAGGTCGTCCAGACTGCCCACGCCGCCCGATGCGATCACCGGGGTGGTCAGGCGTTCGGCCAGCGCCACGGTTTGCTCCAGATTCAGCCCGGTCAGCATGCCGTCGCGGCCGATATCGGTGTAGATTATGGCGGACACACCGGCATCCTCGAACCGCAATCCCAGGTCGGCGGCGGGAATGGTCGAGATCTCCGCCCACCCCTCGGTCGCCACGAACCCGTCGCGGGCGTCGATGCCGACGGCGATGCGGCCGGGGAAGGTTTTACAGGCCTCGATCACCAGCGGCGGGTTTTTCGCGGCGGCGCTGCCGAGGATGACGCGTGTCACCCCGGCCTTCAGCCACGCGGCGATGCCCGCGATGTCTCGGATACCGCCGCCGAGCTGCACGGGGCGTTGGGTGTTTGCCAGGATAGCTCGCACCGCATCGGCGTTCACCGGTTTGCCGGCGAAGGCGCCGTTGAGGTCCACGACGTGGAGCCAGGCGAACCCGGCATCCTGCCACGCCCGCGCCTGGCCGCCCGGATCGGCCGAGTAGACCGTCGCCTGATCCATCTCGCCGCGTTTCAGGCGGACGCACTGGCCATCTTTCAGGTCGATGGCGGGGTAGAGGGTCAGAGGCATGAACGGATCAATCCTGGGTCTGCCCGCGCCGGGGCCGCAGGCGCTTGGCGTAATAGTATCCCTTGATCACCTGCCCGCGTACCAGCGCATATTCCGGGTGTTCGCCCCAACGTTCGTAGCCCAGGGACTCATACAGCCGAATCGCCGCCTCTTGTGTCTCTCGCACGTCCAGGTTCAGGATCTGGTAGCCGGACTCCCGAGCAAACTCCTCGACTTTCAGGGTTAGCGCGGTGGCGAGGCCGTGCCCGCGGGCATAGGGCGCGATGAACGCGTGCATCAGATGCGCGGCGAAGGCCTGTGCCTCGTTGTTGCGCGGCGGCCGCACCAGATGTGCCGACCCGACGATGTGCCCGTTCAAACGGGCGACAAACAGCACCCGTTCGGGGACCAGCACCACGCCGCGGTAATACGCCTCCAACGCGCGCCGCCCGGGCGACGAAACCCAGCCGAAGCCGCCGCCATCCAGAATCGCGGCGTCCGTCGCCTCGCAAAGCGAGTGCATATCGTCCGGGGTGAAGCGCTCGATGCGCTCGACCAGGACGATGTCCTGGGCCGGCTGTTCCGGCTTGGGGGGAGCATCGGTGATCATGGTGTCCACTGCAAAAAATTCATCAGGATGCGGATGCCGACCTCTTGGCTTTTTTCCACGTGAAATTGCGTTCCCGCTCGGTTGCCCGACGCAACGAAGGCCACCACCGGACCGCCGTACTCGGTGGTCGCGATGGTTTCCGCGGGCGCGCCGTTCACCAGCGCGTAGCTATGGACGAAATAGGCATGGTCGCCGGGAATTAAACCCTCCAGCAGGGGGTGCGCGCCGGGGACGAAGTCCAGCTCGTTCCAGCCCATCTGGGGCAGGCGCAGGCCGGGGGCGGGCATCTCCGCGATTTCGCCGTGGATCCAGCCGAAGCCGGGGGTGATCGCGTGTTCCAGCCCGCGCTGCGCCATCAGCTGCATGCCGACACAGATACCCAGGAACGGATTGCCGCGCACGGCCGAGGCCTCGATCGCCTGCCGCATGCCGGAAACCGCAGCCAACCCGGTGGCGCAATCGGCGAAGGCACCCTGGCCCGGCAGCACGACCCGGTCGGCCCGAGCAACCACGTCTGGGTCGGCGGTAATGGTGACCTCCGCGTTCAGTCCCAGCCGCTCCGCTGCCAGCGCCAAGGCACGTGACGCCGAGGCCAGGTTGCCGCTGCCGTAATCGACCACCGCGACCTTCATCGCTTCGACGCCGTTGGCATGAATGTTCCCGCCAGATCGGGGCGGTTGTTCAGCAGGCGCGCCAGAGCGTCGGCCTCGGTCCGGGCGGCCAGCACATGGGCCAGTAGATACCCCCGCCGCTCCAGCGCCCAGGCCAGCATGTCATTGCCGGACAACCCGTGCAGCAGCATCAGCGCCGGAATGACCACGCTCGTGACAGTTGGCGGCAGCCGGAAGGCGACGACAAAGAATGTCACGAAGCTTAGCGTCGCCGGAATCCAGGCTCGGTGAAGCAGCAGCCAGAACGGCCCGAACAGCAGCGCCCCCCAGGAGAACCCGTCCCGCAGAAGAATGGGCTCCCGGTCCCGGCTGAGATGCGCGGTCCAGAAGGTCACAGCACACCCTTCGTGGACGGCACGGCATCCCCCATTCGCGGGTCGAACTCCGTCGCCATCCGCAGCGCGCGGGCCGTCGCCTTGAAGCAGGCCTCGGCGATGTGGTGGTTGTTGACGCCGGCGCGTTTGATCACATGCAGGTTGATCAGCGCGTTGAACGCCAGTGCTCGGAAGAACTCCTCGAACAGCTCAGTGTCCATCTCGCCGACCTTGGGGCGGTCGAATGCGACGCTCCACCCCAGGTATGGCCGGCCGGAAAAGTCCACGGCGGCTTCCGCCAGCGTCTCGTCCATCGGGATTAGCGCCTGCCCGAACCGGTGGATGCCGCGCTTGTCCCCCACCGCTTGGCGGAACGCCTGGCCCAGGACGATGCCCACGTCCTCGGTGGTGTGGTGGTAGTCGATATGCAGATCGCCCTTGGCTTTCACCGTCAGGTCGAACAACCCATGCCGCGCCAGGGCGGTGAGCATGTGGTCCAGAAAACCGATGCCGGTGGCGATGTCCGCCTTGCCCGACCCGTCGAGGTCGAGAGTGAGCGAAATATCGGTTTCGGTGGTGGTGCGGGTGAGGGAGACGATACGGGCCATGATGACGGCCCCATTACAGCGGCGCGAGATTGCGGTCCAGCGAACGTTCTGCGTCAGTCCACCGCCGGCTTGCGCGGCCACTGGCTATCGAACACCAGCGCCGCCACCCCGCACACGATGGCGGCGTCCCCCACATTGAACACATACCAGGAGATGTCCCCCCAGGGCGTGTTGGCGTGTGCGTGGATGAAGTCCACCACCGCCCCGAACCGCAGCCGGTCGATCACGTTGCCGATCGCGCCGCCCGCGATGGAGCCGAGCGCAATCGCCACCAGCCGGTTCTGCGCCCGCCACAACCAAACCCCGAGGGCCGTGACCACCCCGAGCGACACGGCTGCCAGCGCGATGTGCCCCCAGTCGCCGAAGCTGTTGAACAGCCCGAACGTGACACCCCGGTTCCACACCATGGTCAGGTTGAGGACCGGTAGCACCACAACCTGCCGCAGGTCCGGGAGATCGAGGACGCTCAGGACCCACCACTTGGACGCCTGGTCGGCGATCAGGACGATCAGCGCGGACAGGAGGCCGATGGGGACGAGGCGGCGGGTCATGCGGCACGTCCCGCTTCCATGGACTCCCCCCCGTCATCCTCGGGCTTGACCCGAGGACCGCCACAAACGCCGGCGGTGACGGCGGTCCTCGGGTCAAGCCCGAGGATGACGACATGTGCGATGTCGATATGTCTGCCGACGGAATGCGCATGAACGAAAAAAGCGTTGCTGCCTGGAGGAACGTCTGATGGCCAAGGCAATTCGACGTAACGACTCGGTCAAGCTGCTCGGCGTCACCCGCCGCAACCGCCCCTCGTTGATGATGAGCACCGCGCTACAGGCGACGGTCATCGTGGTTGTTTCCTTCCCGGCCCTGGCCGCGGGACCGGCGCCGAACGCGCAGCCCCTGAACGGCGCCGTGACGTCCGGTACGGGCACCCTGACTTATCAGCCCAACCTAACCACGCTGAACCAGAGCAGCCAGAAGGCCATCGTTACCTGGCCCAACATGGATGTCGGCAGTCAGTCGACGTACCTGATGAACGTACCCACCTCCACCTCGTCGACGCTCAATAAGGTGGTGAGTCCCAATCCCTCGCAGATCGCCGGTAAAATCGTTTCCAACGGACAGGTCATTATCGAGAACCAGTCCGGCGTGATTTTCTACGAGGGCGCGCAGGTCAACACCACCGGGCTGATGGTCACGGCCGTCGGCATCAGCAACGCGAACTACCTCGCCGGCAAGATGGTGTTGGACCAGGGCGGGAACCCCAACGCCCAGGTGATCAACCAGGGAACGATCACCATCAAGGGCGCCGGCCTCGCGGCGCTGGTCGCGCCCGCGGTGCGCAACGCCGGCACCATCAATGCCAAAATGGGCAACGTGGTGCTGGCCGGGGCGCAGGCCGTCACCCTCGATATGTACGGCGACGGGCTGGTGTCGGTGAACGTCACCAAGCAGGTCACCCAGACCCCGGACGGCGTGACGTCTTTGGTCACCAACGATGGCGTGATCCGAGCGGCTGGCGGCACGGTGCAGTTGACGGCGGCGGCGGCGGACGGGGTGGTGCAGAACCTTGTCTCGGCCGGCGGCAATATCTCCGCCAACACGGCCGGCGGCAAGACCGGCACCATCTCCATCAACGGCATCGGCGGTTCGGTCGAGGTCACCGGCCAGTTGTCGGCCCAGGGCTTCGCCGCAGGCACCACCGGCGGTTCCGTCGCGGTGAACGCGACGGGCAACGTGGCACTGGCGAGCACCGCTCGGGTGAACGCCTCCGGCAAGGCCGGCGGCGGCACGGTGGCGATCGGCACCACGCTGGCGCGGGCACAAGGCGGACCGTCGGTGACGGCGACGCAGACGGCGAAAAGCGTGTCCATCGCATCCGGCGCGACCATGAAGGCCGACGCGACCGACACCGGCAACGGCGGCCAGATCACGGTGCTGTCGACCGACAACACCAACGTGGCCGGCAACCTGTCCGCCAAAGGCGGGCCGAACGGCGGCAATGGCGGGATCGTGGAGGTCTCGGGCTACGGCGCCTATTCGCTGTCCGGCGTGATCGACGTGTCGGCGCCGAAGGGCAGCCTTGGATCGATCCTGATCGATCCGACCGAACTGGACATCACCGCGGCCGTCGGTACCGAGGACGGGACGTTCGCCGGATCGATTACCGCCGCCACAGACCCAGGCACCCAATCGCTCAAGGCGTCGATCCTGAACAGCTTCGTCGGTAACGTCACGCTGCAGGCGACGGCGACCATCGACGTGCAGAGCAGCTTCAGCCTCGGCTCGGGCAGCCTGACGATGGAGGCCGGGTCGCTGATCAAGATCGACGCTGGCGTCAGCGCCGGCGCCAGCGGCAGTATCGTTCTGGCGACCGGCGGGGCTGGGCCCGGGACGCCGCCGGCCGCGGGCGCCAACCCGACCGTCAACATTCTCGGCACGCTGATGTCCAGCAGCGGCAGCATCAGCCTGCTGTCAGGCGCGGGCGGCACGGTGTCGATCGGTGGGTCTGGCACCGTCCAAGCGGCCAGCGCCGCAATGGTCACGATCCAGACCGATGCGTTCTCGATCGCGGCCGGCGGCACCGTCACCGGCGGCACGTTCGAACTGGCGCCGAACACCGCCAGCACAGCGATCAAGCTGGGCTCCGGCGGGTATCTGGTGGACTACACCGGCATCGGCTCGACCAACGTCCGGATCGGCGCGGTCACCGTCGGCGGCGTGCTACAGGCGCCGACTGCCAGCAGCATCAATATTTCCAACAATTTCGGCTCCAGCACGGTGGCGCTGGACCTGGAGGCCTCCGGCGCGATTACGCAGTCGCCGAGCAAGATCCTGACCGCCTCCACCCTGAGTGGCAGCGCGGCCTCGGTAGTCCTGAGTGGCGCCAGTATCGCCGCCATCGGCAGTTTTGCCGTCAGCGGCGCCAGCGGATTCTCGCTCGACAACGGCGGCCTCACCGGCAACCTGACGGTCTCCGGCCCGCTGACCGCGGCCGCTGGCCCGATCTCGCTCACCAACGCGACGACCATCACCGTGTCCGGCAGCATCGGCGCCAGCACCGGGCTGACGCTGGCCGCCCTCACCGGCGGCATCACGTTGGGCACCGGCCACATCCTGTCCGGCGCGACGGTGGACCTGTCCGCGACCGGCGGCGTGACGCAGGTATCGACCGGCACGATCACCGCCAACACATTGCAAAGCACCAGCGGCGTCACCGGCACCGTCAATCTGGCGGGCACCAAGAATGCCATCGGCGCGATCCAGGGCTTCACCGTCACCACCGGCGACTTCGCCTTGGTCAGCACCGGCAGCCTGTCCGCCGCCGGCACCATTGTCGCGCGGAACATCTCGGTGAACGCCGGCACGCTCGGCATCGGCGGCTTCCTGAACGCCGGCACCGCCATCGCCCTGGGCGCCAGCGCGGGCGGCATCACCGAGTCCGGCAAGATGACCGCCGGCACCCTGGTCAGCATCGGCACCATCGCGGGCGGCGCCACGCTGACCGGCACCAACACCATCACCACCATCGGCAGCTTTGCCGTCAGCGGTGGCGGCTTTACCCTGACCGACACCGGCAGCCTGTCGGTCGCCGGCCTCGTGTCCGGCCCGAACATCTCGCTCAATGCCGGCACGCTCGACATCGCCGGTACCGTCAACGCCGGGACCGTCGCGGCCTTGGGTGCGGCCGCGGGCGGCGTGTCGGTGTCCACCGGCACGGTCATCGCCGCCACCCTGGCGAGCGCGGGCACCATCGCCGGCGGCATGACGCTGGGCGGCGCCAGCAACACCATCGGATCGCTGGGCAGTATCACGCTTGGCAGCGGCAACCTGACGATCGCCAGCACCGGCAGCGTGAACGTGGCCGGCACCGTTGGGGCGGCGAACATTTCTCTCAATGCCGGCACTATCGGCATCGCGGGCTTCCTGAACGGAGGAACCACGGTTGCTCTGGGCGCCAGCGCGGGCGGCATCACCGAGTCCGGCAAGATGACCGCCGGCACCCTGGTCAGCATCGGCACCATCGCGGGCGGCGCCACGCTGACCGGCACCAACACCATCGCCACCATCGGCACGCTGCTGTTCGCTGGCGCGCTTAACCTGAAAAACACGATCGCCCCGACCATTTCCGGCATCGTCGGCGGCGGCACCGCGACCGCCACCAGCGGCACGTTCGGGGTGCCGAGCCTGACGATTGGCAGCGGCGGCGTGCTGAATGTGGGGTCGATCACGATCGCCACGAGCGCCGGCGGCGTGACCGAGACCGGGACCGGCCAAATCATCGCCAGCTCCATTAGCATCGCCACGGCCGGCACGGGCGACGTGTCGCTGACCAACAAGAACAATCAGATCGTCGCCAGCAACGGCATCCAGGTCGGCAGCGGCAACCTGATCCTCGTCGACGATCCGACACTGACACTGACGGGCGCCTTCACCGCCAACAACCTGTTCTTCCAGGTTACCCAGGCCGGCGACACCATCGCGCTCGGCGCCGGCGGCACGGCCGCGACCCTGACCGCCGCGAGCAGCGGCCGTATCTCGATCGTCGCCGACAATTTGACCGAGGACGCCGGCACCAAGATCACCGCGACCGGCGGCACGGTGGAAATCGCTCCATTCTCCACCACCGTTGCCATGGTCCTCGCCGGCTCGACACAGTTGCTGGTCGACACCACGCTGCTGGGCAATATCAGCACCGGCACGCTGACGATCGGTCAATACACCGACGTGACCAACAGCAACTCACTTACGACCACGGCCGCGAACATCTCGCTGGACGGCGCCGTCAACCTGACCTCGGTCGCCGGCACCCTGAACCTGCAAACGCTCGGTTCCATCACCGAACCGACCGGGCCGCTGACGGTCACGACGCTCACCGGCAAGGCGGTGAACGGCGCGACGCTGGCAATCGCGACCAACAACATCGGCACCCTGACCGGCTTCAGCGCCAGCGGCCTTACGATCGTCAACGGCGGCGCACTGGTACTGGCAGGCCAAGACACCGTCGGCGGCAGCGGCACGGCGGATATCTCCACCACGTCCGGCGCCGTGACGCAGGGGGCCGGCGGCACCCTGATCGCCGGCACCTTGACCAGCACCGGCAGCATCTTCGGCGGTGCGTCGTTCCTCGGCACCGCGAACCAGATCGGCACCATCACCGGCGTGACCA
>CAIYDT010000043.1 GCA_903924985.1 uncultured Acetobacteraceae bacterium | reverse complement strand
GGGGTTCCCTTGATTTTGCTGCCAAAAGTGCCGGTAGGATTTGCCGGTAATTTCAGCGGGCTGCCCGGGATTCCATAGGCCAGCCAAGGACTTGCTGATCGCGCTTTCTAGGGGGGTATGTTAGCCGACCCTTAAGGAGGGTCGGAACATGAACGATTGGCAATCGACGTGTTTGGGGCGGCGGTCATTGCCGCGCGATTTGAGCGACTTCGAGATCGAGGCGTTCTTCACGTACTCGGAAGCCGAGCGGCGGGTTATTGAGCAGCGGCGTAGCCCGGTGCTCAAGCTGGCGCTGGCATTACAGATCGGATTTCTGCGCATGAGCGGTCGCCTGCTTGAAGCGGTACGCATCGTGCCCCCGCCGCTATGGCGCCATTTGGGGGAGCAATTCGGCGTTGCGGCGCCGGACTTGGCGTCCTTGCGCTCGATGTATCACCGCCGGCGTACGCTCTTTGAGCACCAGGAAGTGGCCTGCGAGACGCTCGGATTTCACTGGCTCTCCCATGCACAGCGCGGCGCGTTGGTACGGGTCGTTCGGGACGAGCTCACGCGTACCTTTGATCGGCAGCGACTGCTGCAGTTCGCCCGTCGATGGCTCTACGATCATCGATTGGTGGTACTGCGCGAGCGCGAACTGCGCGCGCTGATCCTGCAGGCGCTGCGCCAGTATGAGGGGCAGTTCGCGGCTCAGATTGTTTCGAGCGTTGAGCCTCAGCAGTTATCGGCGTGGAAGGCGGCGATTGTGCAACCTCATGCCAGTGGCAGCACGATGCAGAGCTGGTTGTGGGCGGCGCCCGCCAAGCATTCGACGCCGCAGATCAAGGGCGTTCTCGAGCGCATCGAGGTGCTCACGACGCTCGGTGTCAGCGCCCATCTGACGAGCGTACCGGATGCCGTGCTCTCTCGCTATGCGCGGCGACTGGTCAGTCGTGCGCCGGCCGTGGCCGCGCGCATTGCAGAACCTGCGCGCACCATCGAGGTGGCCTGCTTTCTTCGCTATGCGCTGCTGAGAACCACGGATCATCTGCTGCTGATGGTCCGGCGCCAGGTCGCGGATTTGTGGCGCGTGGCGGCCGAGGGCATTGATGCGAACCTCACCGAGTTGACTCAACGTTATCAGCAACTGCTCGGCGAAGTGGGCACGTTGGCCACCAACGCTGATCTGTCGGGTGAACAGATACGCGAGCAGCTACGGGCACTCATGCAGGTTCATCGCGACCAGACCCCAAGGAGCCGAGCACAACTGGTACGGGAACGATTGATGGAGGCCGCCGGCCCCTCCCGAGCACTTTTGCGCGCCTTGGTTCAGTTGCCCTGGCGAGCCGACAGCACGCAGCCGTTGCTCGAGGCGATGCACGTCTTGCAGGATCGGTATGAACGCGATGAGCGCACGCTGCCGGTGGGCTGCGAGATGGCGCTGGGGCGAGTGTGGCACACAAGTCTGGCCGCTGAGGATCGGGGGCGCGCCTTTGTGGCCGCTGAGGTCGGGACGCTCCTGAACCTGCGTCGGGCACTGCGCAACGGCACCGTTTGGATCGATCACAGCCTGGCGTTTCGCAGTCGCGAGACGCTATTCATCGCCCCGGCCCAGTGGCAGCAGAGCCGCCGAGCGCACTTCCGGCGGCTTTCCCTACCCACCGATCCGGCGGCGTTTCTGGAGCCTCTGGCCGAGCGCGCGCAGGCGGGCGTTCAAGCCGTCGCGCTGGCCGCCGAGGCCGGGATCTTGCGCATCGACGACGAGCTGCATCTGACGCCCTTGGAGGCGCTGGAGGAAGACCCCAAGCTCACCAAGCTCCGTGCCGCCCTCGACAAGCGCGTCGGGGAAGCGCAGTTGCCGGAGCTCATTCTGGCCGTGGACGCCCAGGTGCGTTTCAGTTGGATCATGCTCGGGCGTGAACCGCGCTCCAGCCGCGAGTTGCTGATGGTCTATGCCGGGATCCTGGCGCACGGCACCGCGCTCTCGGCGGCCGAGACGGCGCGGATGATGCCGCAACTGACCGCCGTCTCGGTGCGCCAGGCCATGAAGTGGGCCCGTGATGAGCGGCGCTTGGCCGAGGCCTGCCGCGCCGTGCTCACCTTCATGCATCGCCATCCCATCTCTACCACCTGGGGCCGCTCGGATTTGGCCTCTTCCGACATGATGAGCCTGGAGACTCACCGACGCGTCTTCGTCGCTCGCAATGACCCGCGGCGCCAGACGCCATCGATTGGCATCTATGGTCACACGCGGGATCGCTGGGGCATCTCGTATGCGCAGTCCATTGTGCTCAACGAGCGCCAGGCCGGCGCGGCCATCGAAGGGGTGGTGCGCGATGAGCGGCTCGAGACCGCGCAGCTCGCCGTCGATACGCACGGGTATACGGATGTGGCCATGGCGTTGGCGAAGGGCCTCGGGTTCGATCTGTGTCCACGCCTGAAGGCCCTCAAGGATCGCCATCTGTTCTTACCGCGCGGTGGTGCCGTTCCCGCCACGCTGAGCACCCTCTGCCACCCGAACCTGGATCTGAGTAAGGTGGCCGCACAGTGGGATCGCATCGTGCATCTGGTGGCCTCCGTACACAGCGGCCACACCAGCGCCGTCAACGTGCTGGCCCGCTTTGGGTCGGCCTCGCGCGGGGATCCCTTGTACGAAGCGTTGGTGCAGTTGGGCCGATTGCTGCGCACTATTTTTCTGGCCG
Source organism: uncultured Acetobacteraceae bacterium (assembly GCA_903924985.1). Taxonomy (GTDB): domain Bacteria; phylum Pseudomonadota; class Alphaproteobacteria; order Acetobacterales; family Acetobacteraceae; genus Rhodopila. Next base: position 677 of record CAIYDT010000043.1, on the reverse strand, counting down.
ACTACTTCGTCAATGAGGCCTTCCGGCGTGAGATCCTGCGCGTACTCAATCGCGGCGAGTCGGTCAATGCGCTCAAGCGATCCATCTACGTCGGGCGCGTTGCCGGTTACCAAGCCAAACAACCCGAAGAAATGCAGGCGGTGGCCGAAGCGCTCAGTTTGCTCGCCAACATCGTGATGGCCTGGAATACGATGAAAATGCAGACCGTACTGGATCGATGGAACACGCGCCGCTCCACAGCCGTGCCGCCAGAGCTGATCGGCCGCATTGCGCCGACCCGCACCGAGGGGCTCAATTTGCGCGGCGTCTTCAGCTTTCCAATTGACGATTACAGTCCACAATTGCTGCCGTCACTGGCGGCAGCGAAATCACGCGCCGTGGGCACATAACCGGAGCAATCTAATCGACTAAAACGCGCTCTCCGCAGCGAACAGAACTTGATTGCCAATCAATAGGTTGCAAACCACGGCTGCACAATTCTGCAGAAAAACGCCACTCCGCTACCGGCACTTTTGGCAGCAAAATCAAGGGTACCCCTGACAGCGGCGCGCGATGATCCGGCAGGTTTCCTGCGTCCCCTCGACCGCGCCATCCTGGATGAGGTGCAGCGCGCGCCGGAACTACTTCGCGCGATCAAGCTGTCCGTCGATCAGGATCGGCGCCCAGGCCGGTTTCTG
>CAIYDT010000042.1 GCA_903924985.1 uncultured Acetobacteraceae bacterium | reverse complement strand
GCCGTCGCGCTGGCCGAGGGGCTGCGGGCGGTGCCTGGAGTACGGGTGTCGCTGTCCTTATCCCGGCAAGCGGAAATCCTGCGTGGCGCGTCTGCGCCGGTCTGCGACCTGCCGGTCGACACCTATCAAGGCATCGCGAGTTTTGCCGCTCGGCTACTGACCGCACCGCTGACAACGTCGGCGCTCACCCGGCGCGTGCTTTTTTGGTGCCATGCTGGCCTGAGGAGGTCGGGTCAAGCCTGACCATGACGGTGTGAGAATGGCTTGCGCCAGTTTTGTCCCTCTTACCGGAGTGGCACACGATTTATTCTGATCTATATCGTAACGGACTGAGCGGTTACCCATGCGGGCTCGCGGGAGGCGGTGGCGTCGAAGCCGAATACCGTGACCGAACCGCCGGAGGGCGGAGCCTCATCAGGGATGAGCACGAAGTTCGGCTTGTCTGCCATGGGGACGCAGCTTACCCCGCCCCCCGGAATTGAGCTACAATAGCCGGGCAACCAAGAACGGGAGAACGCAGGCCAATGCCCCCCACCGCACTGACGCCTGACCAGCTCTACCGCCGCGCCGACCTGTCGGCACTGCCCTTCGCGACCACGGCCGAACTCGCGCCCATGGACCGACTCGCCGGGCAGGACCGGGCTCGGGATGCGCTGACGCTGGGCACGCGGATCGGAGCGCCGGGGTTCAACATCTTCGCCATCGGGTCGTCGGGGGCGCGCATCCAGCGTTCCATCAAGAACCTGCTGGAGGCCGCGGCGGCGGAGCGGCCACCGGCCTCCGACTGGGTGTATGTCAACAACTTCGCCACCCCGCACCGCCCCACCGCCATCCGGCTGCCGCGCGGCAAGGCGCCGGTGTTCGCGCAGGCGATGCACCATCTGATCGACGACCTGAAGGCCGCGCTGCCGGGCGTGTTCGAATCCGAGGCCTACCAAACCCGCCGCGGCGCCATCGATGAGGGGATCCGATCCAAGGGGGACGCCGCGTTCTCGGTCCTGCGGGACAAGGCGCTGGCACGCAACATCGTCATTCTGCGCACCCCTACCGGTTTCGCCCTGGCGCCTGCCAAGGATGGGGAGGTCGTGCCGCCGGAGACCTTCAACGCCTGGCCGGAAGAGCAGCGGCGCGCTGTGGAAGCCGCCATCAAGGACCTGGAACACGACATGGAGCAAACGCTCCGTGGTATCCCCCGCCTGGACAAGGAACGCCGCGAGGCCATTCGCGCGCTGGACCAGGAAACGGCGCGCTTCGCGGTGGGACAGTCGATAGACGAAGCCCGAACCAGCCTGGCCGACCTGCCGATGGTGCTGCCGCATCTGGACGCGGTGCGGGAGGATCTGGTGCAGAACGTGCACCTGTTCATCGCCCCACCGCAGGGGCAGGACGAGCCCCCTGCCCCGCCCGTCGCCGGCACCCCGTTCGACCGGTACGAGGTCAATGTTTTCGTTACACCCGATGGCGCCGACGGCGCCGCCCCCATCGTGGACGAGGTGCATCCGACGCTGGCCAACCTGGTCGGGCGGGTCGAGCATCTGGCGGTGCAAGGCGCGCTGGTCACCAATTTCCGGTTGATACGAGCAGGGTCGCTGCATAAAGCCAACGGCGGCATGATCCTGCTGGATGCCCGCAACGTGCTGATGGAACCGCTGAGCTGGGAGGCCCTGAAACGCACTTTGTTGCGGCGGCAGGTTACCATCGAGGACGCGGCCCATCTTATGGGCTTTTCCACCATTCTGTCGCTGGAGCCGGACCCGATTCCGCTGGATGTCAAGGTCGTGCTGTATGGCGAACGGATACTGTATTACCTATTGGCCCAAGCTGACCCCGATTTCGCGCAATATTTCAAGGTGTTGGCGGATTTCGACGACGATACCGTCCGCTCGTCGGATAGTGAAGCGATGTTTGCTCGGCTGATCGCGGCCACCGCGGCGCGGGAGAGCCTGGCGCCGCTGGACCGAGATGCTGTTGCTCGGGTTGTGGAGCATGCGGCACGCGCGACCGAGGATGCCAGCAAGCTCACTCTGGCTACCGAAACGATCCGCGATTTGCTGGTGGAGTCGGCGTATTGGGCGGGGGAAGCCAAGCGTTCGGTCATCGTCCGCGTCGACGTGGATCGCGCCATCGACGAGCAGATACGGCGGGCATCGCGGATTCGGGAACTTTCGGCGGAGATGATCCTGCGGGATATCGCGCTGATCGATACGACCGGTTCCCGCGTCGGGCAGATCAACGGGCTGAGCGTCATGAGCCTCGGCGGCTTCGCGTTCGGGCGGCCGACACGGATCACCTGCCGGGTGCATCCGGGGGCCGGGCGCATCCTGGATATCGAGCGCGAGGTGAAGACGGGTGGGCCGTCCCACTCCAAGGGGGTTCTGATTCTCTCCGGGTTTTTGGCCGGGCGGTATTCGCTGGACGTGCCGATTTCGGTGTCCGCCAGTCTGGTGTTCGAGCAATCCTATGGCGGGGTGGATGGGGATAGCGCCTCGTCCACCGAACTGTATGCGCTGTTGTCGGCGCTGGCGGAGGCGCCGTTGCGCCAGGACCTCGCGGTCACGGGGTCGGTTAACCAGCATGGGGAGGTGCAGGCGATCGGCGGTGTGAACGACAAGATCGAGGGGTATTTCGAAATCTGTAAGGCACGCGGTCTGACGGGCACCCAGGGCGTGATGATCCCCACATCGAACGTGCAACATCTGATGCTGCGCGCCGAGGTGGTGGAAGCCTGCGCCGCCGGGCGTTTCGCCATATACCCTATCGGAACGATCGACCAGGGAATCGAGCTTCTCACCGGCATGCCCTCCGACGAGATCAATCTTAAAGTCGAGGCTCGGCTTAAGGCCTTCGCGAAGGCCCGCCGGGCGCTGGACGACGATGAGAAAAAAGCGTCGGAGGCGCCAAACTGATGCCCCACCACCAGCGCATCGTTCTGGGCATTCATCATGGCGCCACCAGCGACGACCTGATGCAGCACGCCGCCGAGATGGCCCGCCTTCTGGGCGTGGAGATGTTCGGCGTGTTTATCGAGGACGAAGCCGTGCATGCCTTGGCATCCATGCCGTTTGCTCGGGAATTGCGAATGCCCTCCCACGAGTGGCACCGGATCGATCCGGACAGGGTCGCGGCGGAATTCCGCCACGCCGCGACAACTTCGAAACGGCTTCTGGATACAGTTGCGCAGGCGTTGGGCGTGCGCTCCTCGTTCGAGGTGCGGCGCGGCGACCCCTCGGGCGTGGTCGCGGAACTGCTGTGCTCCAGCGACATCGTGGTGCTGGCGGAACCCAAACGGGGGAGCGACGGGTTGACCCAGTCGTTCCTGCGGGCGTGGCGGACAGCGTGCGGGTCCGATGCCAGCGTGTTGCTGCTGCCCCCCGGCCGGATGCGGCGGCGCGGGCCGGTGGTGGCGCTGCTGGCGGGGGAACGAGGCCTGAGCACGGCGGCGCATATCGCGGGGATCGCTGGGGAGACGCTGGTGCTGCTGGGTCCGGCCTCGCAGCTTGAAACGGCGTCGGCGTCAGTGGCGTTGCCGGCGGACCGGGTGCGGGGGCGGGCGCTGGCGGAGGTGACGGAGAACGCGCTGCGGTTCGCGCTCGGGGATGGCGGGGAGCGGTTGTTGGTGCTGGACCGGGATGGGTTGGACGCCGAGCAGGAGGCGGCGGTGTTGCGGGTTGCCGCGGGCCGGGGGACGCCGGTTTTGTTGGTGGGGCCGGGGATGGGGGGGTAACATCGATCGTTGTAAAACCATTGTTATGGTCGAAGCGAATATGTGCGCAGGACCGTTGACACCGGAACGACCTATGGGTGTTGGCCCTTGCTAAAACATGGCATTCTTGGCACGTTCACTGTGCGCGCCGAAAGTACCTGCCTCTCTACATTGCCGAATGCGAGTGGCGTTACACCGGGCACCGAGACGGCCGACAGACGTGGGAAGTGACGACGCCTCCGTGGTGTTCCGGTTATGAACCGAAAGTGCGACAGAACGATCGCGTTTGAGGCGGTCCGCGGGCAGGCCCCGGGGATCACGAAAATCAGGAGGTCAGGCGGCGGCGGCGACCGGCACGCTCTCCGACCTGCGAGGCGGCCCTCCGAACGCGATCTGCACCACTCCCGCGATCGCGCCGATCAGCACCCCCGTCTGCCACGCCCGGTCATACGACCCGAACGCGTCGAGGATCAGCCCGCCGCCCCAGGCGCCCAGGAAGGATCCGATCTGGTGCACCACGAAGGAAATGCCCAGCAGCGTTGCCATGTAGCGGGTGCCGAACATTTCCGCGACCAGCCCGCCGGTCAGCGGAATCACCCCGAGCCACAGCATCCCCATCACCGTCGCGAACACCAGCGTCGAGGTCGGACTCGGCGGCGTAATAAAGAACGCCGTGATGACCACTGACCGCAGGATGTAGAGAATGCCCAGCAGCAGGTGCTTCGGGAATTTGCCGCCGAGCCAGCCCGCCAGATAGGAGCCGGCGATATTGACGGCGCCGATGATCGCCAGGGCCTCGGCGCTCAACATCGGATCCAGGCCGCAGATGTTCAGGTAGTTTGGCAGATGGGTGGTCAGGAAGATCAGGTTCAGGCCGCACACGAAATAACAGGCGGACATCACCAGAAAGCCGCGGTGGCGGATGGCCTGGCCCAGGACTTCGCCCATTGTGGCCTTGTTGCCGGCGGGGCGTGGCAGCTTGTCGGCGCCGCCGGCAAAGTAGGACATGGGAAGCAGTGCCACAGCCAGCACGACGAACATCATGATGCCCACATGCCAGTCGTAGTGCTTCAGCAGCCCCTGCACCGACATGGCAACGGTGGGGGTGCCCATCGATCCCACCGCCGACACGATGCCCAGCGTCATGCTGCGCTTGTGCTCCGGCACCGCCCGGGCGGCGGCGGTCATGGCCAAAGACGAGGCCGTGCACGCCATCGCCACCCCGATGAAGCAGCCGGACAGCACCAGGGACGCCGATCCGGATGCCAGCCCCATGGTGCAGACGCCCAGCAAATAGATCAGCGCGCCTGACACCATCAACGGCCGCATGCCGAAGCGGTCCGCCAACATGCTGACCGGCGCCTGGGAGATGCCCCACACCGCGTTCTGCACCGCGATGGATAGCGTGAACTGCGCTGCCGTCAGCGCCAGGTCGTGCGTCACCGGCGTCAGGAACAGCGACAGGCTCTGCCGGATGCCCATGCTTAGCGCCATCATCAGCGCCGCGCCGATCAGCACCCAGCGGGCGGTGCTGGACGTCTTTACCGTTATCATCGCGGACTCCCGTCAGTCCCCGGCAACGACCTCCCGCGCCGGGTTGGGGATATGCAGGAATAGGGCGCAGGTGACGGCGGCGATCAAGCCCAGCACGGCCAAGCCGTACAGACCGTACTCGTAGCTGCCAGTGTAGTCCTTGATCACACCGACGTACCAGGGGCCGAAGAACCCGCCCAGGTTGCCGATCGAGTTGATCCAGGCCAACGCGGCGGCGGCGGCGGTGCCGGTCATGAACATCGGCGGCATCGCCCAGAACGGCCCCTTGGAGCCATAGAACCCGATCGCCGCGATCGACATGCCGGCGATCGCCCACCACGACCCCATCGTCATGCCGGCGATGATCAGCCCCACGGTGGAGAAGATGCTGGCCACCAGCAGCGGTATCCGCCGCTCATTGGTGCGGTCGGAGATGGCGCCGAACACCACCAGCCCGATGCCGCCGCAGATGTAGGGAATCATGGTCAGCCAGCCGACCATCATGTTGTTGGTCACGCCCAGCGATTTGATCATCTGAGGGATGAAGAACAGCATGCCCAGGCTGGCGGTCACGATACCAAAATAATTCAGCGACAGCAGCAGCACCTTGGGATTGAAGAACGCCTCGACGAAGCTGAATTTCCTCGCCTTCTCCTTGGCGGAGCGTTCGGACGCCAGCTTGCCGGCGAGCCAGTCCTTTTCCTCCCGCGTCAGGAACGTCGCCTGCTCGGGTCTATCGGTCAGCACCAACAGGGTCACCAGGCCGATGATCACCGTCGGGATGGCCTCGGCTATATACATGATCTGCCAGCCGTGCAGGCCGAACAGCCCATCCAGGCCGAGCAGCGCGGTGGAGATCGGGGCGCCGGCGGCGACAGCGATGGGGAGGCCGACCAGGAAGCCCGACATGATGCGGGCGTGGTGATAGGTCGGGAACCAGTAGGTAAAATACAGCAGGATGCCGGGGAAAAAGCCAGCTTCGGCGGAGCCCAGCAGGAAGCGCACGATGCCGAAGCTTTGCGGACCGACGACCCAGGCGGTGATGCCGGCCAGGATGCCCCAGGTGATCATGATGCGGGCGATCCAGATGCGGGCGCCCACTTTCTCCATGATCACGTTGCTCGGGACCTCGAACAGGAAGTAGCCCCAGTAGAAGGTGCCGAGCCAAAAGCCGTAGTCGGTGGCGGAGATATGCAGGTCGCCGCGCATGGTCAGTGCGGCGAAGCTGACGTTGATCCGGTCCACATAAGCAAGGAAGTAGGACAGCAGGGCGAATGGCAGCAGGCGGATATAGATTTTCCGCATGGCCGATTTCTCGACGGCTTGGTTCAAGGACAACTCCCCCGGGGTTTATGAGTCGCGCCGTCATAGGGCGGTGCGGCCCCTGGGGCAAATGCGGATCCTGGCGCCACTGGAAACACCGGCGCCTTCGCCAGCGCCGCCGCCCCGATGCTCAGCCCCGCCAGAGTAACACATACCGCCAGCGACAGGTCGTAGGTCCCGGTCGCGTCCCGCAGCATCCCCGACAGCAGCGGGCCGGCGGCCTGCGCCAACACCTGCACCGTCAGCGCCAACCCGCGGATCGCGCCGTAGCTGCGCCGCCCGTAGTAGTCCGCCCAGGCGATGGGTAGCATGGTCAGCAGCCCACCGATGCCCAGCCCGAAGAACGCCGCTGCCGCATAGGCCTGCCCGGCCGTGTGCACACCCAGCATCAGCGAGGTGCCGACACACAGCAGCGCCCCCACCAGCGCCAGCCGCAGCCGGATCGGCACCCAACGGGGCATCAGTCCGAAGCACAACGCCGCCACGCCGGACATAACCGAGAACGAGCTGACAACCGTCGCCGCCACAGCCGGGGACAGGCCGCGCTCGATCAGGAACGGCGCCTGGTGCAGGCTCACGCCCGCCTGCACAGGGTAGACCAGCAGGGTAAACAGCGACAGCAGCCAGAACGCCGGGGTGCGCAGGGCCTGGGCGCGGGTGAACGAAGGCGGCTCCATGGGCGCGGTATGCACGGCCGAGGCATGGCGATCGGGGACTAAGCCCACGTCCTCGGGCACCCGCACCAGCAGCAGCCAGACCGGCAGGAAGCCCACTACCAGCGCCGTCGCGCCCACTGCGAGCCAGCCGGCGCGCCATCCGCCATGCGCCATCGCTGCCTGCGCCACCAGCGGCATGGTTGTGAGCCCTACCATGCCGCCCAGCGTAGCGATGGAGGTCGCCAGCGCCCGCCGTGTCACGAACCAGTGGCTGACCGCGCCGTAGATCCCCAGGTCGAAGGGGCCGGCGAAGTTCAGCCGAGCGACGCAGAACAGGAGGTAGAACATAGGCAGCGCGGTGGTAAGCGACAGCAAAGCGGTCGCCGCCGCCGTCCCCAGGATCGCCAGGCACAGCACCAACCGCGCGCCAGCCTTGTCCAAATACCGGCCAAGATACGGAGAAAAGATCGCCGCCAGCACCCCGCCCAGCGACACGGCGCCGGAGATGGCGGTGCGGGACCACCCGAACTCCCGCGTCATGGGGGACACGAACACGGACAGCGTCGCCACCGCCCCACCCTGCCGCGCAACGCCAGCGCAGCAGACACAGGCGAGAATAACCCAGCCGTAGTGGAACGGCAGACGGGCGATCAGCCAGCGGGGGATGGAGGGGTTCATTCCTTCCGACCTAACCCGCCGCCCCCGTATCGCCAAATCCCGGGCGTCCTGGTATCGGGGCACGACAACGGAGGAGAATACGCCATGAGCAAGCTGGAACGCCGTAACCTCGGAACTGGCGGACTGTCGGTTTCCGCCATCGGGCTGGGCTGCATGTCGCTATCCGGCGTTTATGGCGCCGCGGATGACGCGGCCTCCGAGGCGCTGGTTCAGTACGTGATCGACCAGGGGGTGGATCACCTCGATTCATCCGACATGTATGGCTGGGGCCATAATGAGGCGCTGTTGGGCCGAGCGATCAAGGGACGGCGGGACCGGGTGATGCTGGCGACGAAGTTCGGCCAGACCCAGCGTCCCGGCCAATCCAACGGGGTGAACGGGCGGCCGGAGTATGTGATCGCCGCCTGCGAGGCCAGCCTGAAGCGGCTGAACGAAGACGTCATCGACCTTTACTACCAGCACCGCGTCGATCCCGACGTGCCCGTCGAGGAAACTGTCGGTGCAATGAAGAAGCTGGTGGAGCAGGGTAAGGTCCGGTTCCTCGGTATGTCCGAAGCCGCCCCGGACCGCATCCGCCGCGCCCACGCGGTGCACCCGATCGCGGCCGTGCAGACCGAGTATTCGCTGCTGTACCGCGCCGAGGCGGAGGCCACCCGCGCCGTGACCCGCGAACTCGGGATCGCCTTCGTCGCCTATGCGCCTTTAGGACGGGGCTTCCTGACCGGCGCGATTCAGACCTTTGGCGACGTGGACGGCCGCCGCGCCGCCCACCCGCGCTTTCAGCAGCAGAACTTCGACCAAAACCGCGCGCTGGTGGCCAAAATCGAAGGGTTCGCAAAAGCCAAGGGCTGCACCCCGTCGCAACTGACCCTGGCTTGGCTGCTGGCCCAGGGCCAGGACGTGGTCGCCATTCCCGGGACCCGCTACCCAGCGCGCTTCGACGAGAACCTGGGCGCACTGAACGTGTCCCTTACCCCAGCCGAGGTGGCGGAAATCTCCGCCGCCGTCCCGACCGGCGCCGCCGCCGGCACGCGCTACCCGGCCGGGGGTATGGGCGGGGTGTTTATTTAGGCGTCTCTATCGAGGCGCGGGTCCGCCGGCCTTCACCACGGCGGCGTCGACGGTAATTTTCCCAGCCTTCTCGAAGGTGAGAGTGACCTGGACCCGGTCGCCCTCATTCAGGTCCCGGCGCAGGTGCATCAGCATGATGTGGCTGCCGCCGGGGGCCAGCGTGACGGTTTTGCCGGCTTCGACCGCCAGCACCGCCACCGGCCGCATCCGCATGACGCCCCCGTCCATGGTGGTCTCGTGCAGCTCCGCCATTTCCGCGTCCGGCGAGGCGATGCCGATCAAGCGGTCCGGCGCGCCATGATCGGCGATGGTCAGAAACACGACGCCGGTCCGCCCGGCCGGCGCGGCCCGCGACCAGGCGTTCTGGATCTCGACACCGGGCGTTTGGGCGATAGCGGGGGCAGCGGCGAACAGCAGTACGGCAAGCGCGACGGCCCGCCTGTTGGCGATAATCATGAGCGATATCCTTGACTTGAGAGGGGATTCTGGCGGTCTCAGGTCAGGTTCGGCGGTCCTCGGGACGGTGGACGGCGGGTTTGGGTTTCGGCTGGGGATGAGATAACGGCGGGCGCCAGATAGGCGACGTCATAGACGATTTTCGGCTCCGGCAGGCCAACACCGGACGACGGCAGCAGGACAGGGCCAGCCAGCGCGGTACAGAACGGACAGATCGGGCACTCGCCCAACGGGGGCGCCGGCGCCGGGGTATCGCCCGCATGGCACATCGCCCCAAACCCGATGGAGGCAAACGGCACCGCCGGCGCAATGACCCCGGCGGCGATCCGCGCCACAACGGCGAGTAGCGCCAGCCCCAGGCCAAACCGCGCGGCGATGGTTCGTAGCATGCGCGCGCCATAGCAGAACGCGGCACACCCGGCCAAGCCGGCGGTCAGAGCAGCCGCCCTGTGCGAAAGAATCAAAGGCGACGAACCATATAGCGGGCGCCGAGGCCATAGCTGCCGAGGCTATTCTGGATGGCCTCGTCGGGTAACGGGACGAACCCCTGACACCGCCAGAAGGCGGGCGAGGTCCCCACCGCGACCAGCGACAGCGTGGGTAAGCGAGAGAGTACCGCTTTCCGAACCATCAGCCGGACCGCTTCCGCGGCATGCCCCCTGCCTCGCGCGCCCGAGAGCAACGCAAGGTCATGGATAAACAGGGTGTCGGGCTCGCCAGGCAAATGTTGCAGCAAAGTGTTGAGTTTCGGAGGCCGGTCCAGAACCCAGGGATGGGCGATCGCGTAGCCAACGGGTTGTCCGGTTAGCTCCAATATCAGGCAGCCCTGACCGAACAGACGCAGGCGTTCGGCGAAGACCTTCGGATCCTCGGGATGAGCGGGGTGGACCTGTTCAGCGATCTCCTCGGCTAACGGGAGGTCGGTGGAGGTCATAAGACGCCAGGTTGCATGCGGTGGATATCGGTTTATTTTTCTTCTCCGAATCGGCTGCTCGGCGATAGTATATTTCTTGCCAAACTACAACCTGTGTGACCGGCAACCTGCCGGATACCCAAATAGGGAGTGAAAGTCGTGAGCATACAAGAGGCGGTTTCCAGCTGCTTTTCTAACTACGCGACGTTCGCGGGGCGAGCACCGCGTTCGGAGTATTGGTGGTTCGCCCTGTTCTGCTGCATCGTCATTGGGGTTCTGCTGGGGCTCTCCGCCGCGATGGACGGCAGTTCGATCCCATTGATCGTGCTCGGCTTGTTCGGTTTGGCGGTTATCGTGCCGAGCATCGCGGTTACAGTACGGCGGCTGCATGACACGGATCGCAGCGGCTGGTGGTATTTCATCCAGTTGGTTCCGGCGATCGGTGGGATCTGGTTCTTCGTTCTGATGGTACTCGGCGGCACTCCCGGACCCAACCGCTTCGGCGGCTGAGCCGACTGAGGAATCGTCAAACCTTTCATGCGTTTGGTTTGGTGCACCTGCCACTCCGCGTCACGACGGGCGTTTTCCCGCCGTGACGTAGAGGAGGGGGGCGGAAAGATCTCCCCCTACACCACATCGTTCGGCCGCAAGCGGCACAATGCCGCGTCTGCATCGCTCTCGATCTGCACCGTCGCGTGCCCGATTCCGAACCGCCGGCGCAGCTCGGCCGAGAGTTCGTGCGGTCTCCGGTCCTCCTTTTCGCCGGCAAAAACCAGATGCGCGGTGAGTGCCGTCTCCGTCGTGCTTAGTCCCCAGATGTGCAGATCGTGAACCTCCGTCACCCCCGGCACGCTGGCGAGGAACGCCGCGACCTCCTCCTCCCGCACCTTTTCCGGCACCGCATCCAGCGCCAACCCGAGAGACGATTGCAGTAATCCCCAGGTCCCGACCGTTATCAACCCCGCCACGATCAGGCTCGCCGCCGGATCCAGCCATAAAAATCCGGTCAGCCTAATTGCCAGGGCCGCGCACACCACCCCGGCCGCGATCGCCGCGTCGCCCGCCAGATGCGCAAACTGCGCCCGCATGTTCAGATCGTGCCCGCGGTCGCGCAGGAACAGCAGCGCGCTGCCGCCGTTCACCAGGATGCCCACAGCGGCCACCACCATCACCAGCCCGGTCTGCACCGGTTCGGGGGTCATCAGCCGGTGCAGCGCCTCGATTCCGATCGCCCCCACCCCGATTAGCAGCACCGCGGCGTTGGCCAGCGCCGCCAGGATGGTGCCCCTGCCCCACCCATAAGTGCGCCGGCTGGTCGGCGGACGCCGCCCCAGAAACGCCGCCGCCCAGGCCAGCAGAAGGCCCAGCACGTCGCCGAAATTGTGCGCGGCGTCGGCGATCAGCGCCATGGAGTTAGCGGCGACGCCGAACCCAACCTCCCCCACCACGAACGCCAGATTGACGGCCGCCCCTATCGCGAAGGCGCGGTCCATCCGGGACGGTGCGTGATCGTGATGCCCGTGATGCGCATGACCGTTGCCATGCCCGTGATGATAGTGTTCATGCCCGTCCATGGGCGGCATCATGACACACGTAACCCACCTCCGTACAGTCCGTCATCACGCCGATTCGCACAGGACCCCGCATGACCGCTTTGCAATCGATTCTCATCGCCATCCTGCAAGGCGCGACGGAGCTGTTCCCTGTTAGCAGCCTGGGCCACGCGGTGGTGCTGCCTGCTTTGCTCAAAACCGGGATCGACCAGCGCTCGCATGAGTTCCTGCCCTTCCTGGTGATGCTGCATCTTGGAACCGCCACTGCGCTACTGACGTATTTTTGGCGCGACTGGTGGGCCATCTCGACCGGCGTCCTGGGTATCGGCGATCCCCACGACGTCAGTGAGGCTCGGCGGGTCTTCCTGCTGGTGGTGGTTGCCACCATCCCCGCGGTGATCGTCGGATTCGCGCTGGAAAAGCTGGTGCGCGGCCTGTTCGGCTCCCCGATTATCGCCTCCGCCTTCCTGGTCGTGAACGGCGGGGTGCTGTTATTTGGAGAGCGGCTGCGCGCCAAAGGCAACCGCCCGGTGTCGTCGCTGACCAAGCTCGACGCTCTGACGATCGGCTGCTTCCAATGCCTGGCGCTGATCCCCGGCCTCTCCCGTTCGGGCGTCACCATCGTGGGCGGCTTGCTGCGCGGCATCGACCATGAGGGTTCGGCGCATTTCTCCTTCTTGATCGCCACGCCCATCATCCTGGGCGCGACGGTGCTGGAGGTGCCCAAGTTATTGCACGAAAGCGTCGCCCCCGGCGTCTTCGCCCTGACCGCCATCGCCGCGGTGGCGGCAGGCATCACGGCCTACCTGAGCACTTGGTTCCTGATGCGCTACTTCCGCAACCAAGACTCCTGGGCACTCGCCCCCTTCGCCTATTACTGCTTCGCACTCGGCGCGGTGGGCGTAGGGGTGATCAAGTTTCTGTACTAAATCACCCGAATTTGGTCTCCGTCCGGCACCAGCATGGTGCCGTAGACGGCGCTGCGCTTCTGGATATCGGCCAGCTCCGCCTGCTCGTCGGCGAGCTTGCACAGCACCGTCTCATTGGCGGCATTGTGGCGGACGAACTGGAAGGTGACGGATTTGACCCCATCTTCTCCACCGCCGCGCGCGGCATCATGCCGATCCAGTTGCCGTGCGCCCGCCCGCCATGGCCGGTGTGGAACGAGAAACTGCCCAAGCCGTAGAAGATCGGCTTACCGTGGTAGACCTCCACCGCCAGGGAGTAATGCGGGCCGTGCCCGATCACCATGTCGGCCCCCGCGTCGATCGCGGCGTGGCCGATGTCTCGCATGTACTGGAGAACATCCTTGCCGAGGCCCCAGTGGCATGACGCCACCACGATATCTGCCTTGGCCTTCAGCGCTTCGATATCGTCCCGAAACGTCCTTAAGTGATCCGGCTCGGCCCATGTGAGAATGATCGGCGGAATGCCTGGGCGGTTCATCGGCGGGATTTCCGGCCGGGATTTGTGCATCGGCACCTGATAGGCCGTATTGCCCCGGATCACCGCGATGCCGGGGTCGTGCGCCCCCGCCTCATGGTTGGTGGGCCAATACACCGAGCTGCGCTGCAGGAACCCGAACCGAATTCCGGCCCGTTCCACCACGACCGGCGCTTTGGCGGCGTCGGCATTCACGCCGGCGCCCGTATGGGGGATCCCGGCCGCGTCCAGATGCGACAGCGACGACAGGATCGCCGCCTCCCCATAGTTGACGTTGTTGGCGATCCCCACCGCGCGGATGCCAGCGCCCTTCAGCGCCGCGGCTCCGACCGCCGGATCGGCGAAAAACCCCTCGTTGTGGAAGGATTGCGCCACCGGCGGGGTGTACAGGCAACATTCCAGGTTGGAAAATACCATGTCGGCGGCGCGAAACTCCTCGCATACCCTCGTGAAGGGCGTCGCGGGGTCGGTGACGTTCATCAGGTTGACGTCGCCGGTCAGGATCAATTTGGCCATGCCGAACGCTACCCCCCGCCCAGCCGGTTGCCAACCTGTCGCGGGCCGGCGAAGCTCCGGCCGACCAACGCCATGGAGAAAAACCTTTGGACAAGCCAACCGGCCCCCTCGCCGGCATTCGCGTCATCGACGTCACCACCGTGGTCCTGGGCCCCTTCGCCACCCAGGTGCTAGGCGACATGGGTGCCGACGTCATCAAGATCGAAACAACCGAGGGCGACTACACCCGCTTCATCGGCCCCAGCCGCACCGAGGGCATGAGCGCCTATTTCGCCACCCTCAACCGCAACAAGCGCAGCCTGGCGCTGGACCTGAAGAAGCCCGCCGCGATCGCCGCGCTGCTGAAGCTGATCGATACCGCGGATGTGTTCGTGCACAACATGCGCCTGGGCGCCGCCAAACGTCTGGGTCTGGACTACGAGAGCCTCGCCAAGCGCAACCCCAAGCTGATCTACGCCGCTGCCAGCGGCTTCCGTGAAGGAAGCTCCATGCAGGAGTTCCCCGCCTACGACGATCTGATCCAAGGCATGTCCGGCACCGCGTCCCTGAACGCCGGGCCGGATGGCGCGCCCCGCTACTTCCCCACCGTGGTGGTGGACAAGCTGACCGGCAGCACCCTGGCGTCGATGATCGGCATGGCGCTGTTCCACCGCGAACGCACCGGGCAGGGCCAGGCGATCCACCTGCCGATGATGGAAACCATCCTGTCGTTCATGCTGGTCGAGCATCTTTGGAACGGCGTGCTGGGGGACCCGGAAAAAGGCCTCGGCTACCCCCGTATGCTGACCCCGCACCGCCGGCCGTATCAGACCAAGGACGGCTTTATCAGTGTCATCGCCGTCAGCGACAAACAGTGGAAAACCCTGTTCGAGGCGATGGGGGTGCCGGTGCTGGCCACCGATCCCCGCTTCGCCACCCTGGCTGGCCGGTCCGACAACGTCGATGCCCTGTATGGCACCCTGACCGAGGGCATGCGCCTTCGCACCACGGCGGAATGGCTGGACATCCTGCGCCCCAACGACATCCCCTGCGGCCCGGCCAATTCGCTGCTCGACCTGTTCGACGATGACTACCTACGGGAGACAAATTTCTTCCAGAAAGCCGACCACCCCGTGGAAGGCAAGGTCGTCATGACCGCCATCCCCGCCCGCTTCTCGGAAACGCCGCCGAACGTCCACCGCCTCTGGCCCACCTTGGGCGAACACAACCGCGAAGTCCTGCGTGAGGCCGGCTACGCCGAAACCGAAATCGACGACATCGTATCATAGGGAGACTTCAGACATGGCCGACGAAAACGCCGAAAAGAACGCCATCCGCGAAGTGATGGCGACCTACTGCTTCCGCCTGGATGCCGGCGACATGGACGGCATGGCGGCGCTGTTTACGCCGGACGGCGTGTGGGAAACCGATTTCGGCAAAGGCGCCGGCCGCGCCGGCATCGCCGAACATGGCCGCAGCCTGCGGGCGCATGGGAACCCTCGGCCGCGCGCCGTGCACCTGTGCACCAATATCGTCATCGACCTGCAAGGCGACACCGCCAGCGTGCTGTCCAACTGGACCACGGTGCAGAACAGCGAGGCCGGCCCGAAAATCGGATCGGCCGGCGGCTACATCGACAAAATGGTAAAGCAAAACGGCCAATGGCTGTTCGTCCATCGTAAGATCGACCGCTTCATCGCCGAAGGTAAGTTCTGACCCTAGTACCTCGGCACCGAGACTTTGACAGCTTGTGGGGCGAGGCGGCCGCCGTGTTCCGGACCGTCCATGAGTCGGGATGGCCCCCAGATTCCCCTTGGCGCGGCATGTCCGTTACGTTAGATATT
>CAIYDT010000041.1 GCA_903924985.1 uncultured Acetobacteraceae bacterium | reverse complement strand
GATCCACCCCTTGCGCCTGCCAGATACGGTCTGAAACGCGGTCCAGCCAGCACGGCGGAGGCGCGTCCATTATGTTGCGTATGGTTAAATATTATGGTGCCGTCTCATGACCCCGAAACGCGATGAATAAGATGGGTTAGGCTCCTAACTGCTGAATTCCTGGCTCTGCAACCGGACACATGGATCGAGCGCCTTTACGTCTTCCTCGGTGAGCGGCCAGCTCTCAGGACCACTGCGGCGCAATTGCCACTGGTGCGCCTGAGGGACGGTTCGCAGGTCCAGCCGCAGGTGCAGGGCGTTCCCCAGGCTTACCTAGTCGGAGAATTTCAGAGTGGATTCCCCACCGTACGGGCGGAAGTTTGTCAAAATCCCAATGCCGTGTCATTCCTCAGAATGCTGGGATTGACCGTTCCGGATCGCGTTGACGATGTCATACGCAACGTCACCCCCAAATACCGTCTCCCCGGAACAACTGTGACTCTAGCGGGCTATGACAACGACATTGCGCGCATTGTAGCTGCCTCCAAGACGGATTCGCGGATCCAGCGCGATAAACTGGTCACCGATCTACGCGGAACTCCCTTCGTTCGTTCGCTCCCGACTACCAAAGGCGATGCGATATGGGTCCGGCCCGCGGCCACCGTCCTGGCTACCGACCGTCTCAAGGAGTTGCTGGCGGGCATTCCGGACGCATTTATCGTCGATGATCGGCAGGAGTGCTTACGTGGCAACGATGTGCGTGAGCTACTGGAGCTGTGTGGAACGACGCGGCATTTGCGCTTGGTCACCGCGCCCGAGATTGACGAGAAGACGAAGCGAGCGTTGCGAGAAAAGACTGGGCACCCAGAGACCTCTGGCCAAAAGGATCGCATTATTAATCAGACGCTGTTTGGTCTCGAGAACATCATCGCCAAGCTCGGAAAGATCGACCTTGATTCCCGACGCCGCCATGCGAAATTGCTTTGGCAAGAACTAGCTCTCATTGCGGATAGGCGTGGTAAGGATGTGTTCACGGCGAGCTACAGTTGGTCACATTATGGCAACTATAAGGCACCCTTTCCGGCAACTTTTATTCAGACCCTCAACGACACCGCTTGGGTACCCGGCCCCGACGGCGAATTGTATCCGCCGAGTGCGGTGGTTTTCGAATTCCTCGACTGGACGCACGACTCATTTTTGCTTGATCAGATCAGATTCAAGCCCCCGATCATTGCGCAGCTGGCGGAAGAGGCCGGATTTGAGCCTGCTGCGCTCGATTTGCTGAAAAGGCTTGGATTGACCAGCGAGGCAGAGCTGCGTGCAAAGCTGGGCATCAAAGAGGCCTCGCCCCCTTTCCGGCCGGCCGCGGCGGACGTTCGACCCAGTAGTGCCAATCCCAACGGCACCGCCGCTATGCCGCCAGCTGACGTCGGTACCTCGGGGGCGTCTCCCGAAGGAAACAGGGCGGTGGGCGCGCCTAATCCGACCTCCAAAACCTTGGGTTCCGCGATAGGGGGATCAACCGCTCAGTCTGTCCAAATATCCAGCCCGGCCCTCAACCAGCCGGGCCTCCAGCCGCAGCCTACTGATAATGTCACGAGGTCTACGTTAGGTGGGGAAATAGGGTCGACCGGCGAACACGACACCCCTGCTGAACAGTCTGTCAGGTCTAGCCGTCAGGTGTTTATCTCGTACGTAGCGGTTGAACACGATGGAGCCGCAACCGATCCCGATGGTCTAGAGCATACCGCCCGGATGGAACTTGAGGAGGCGGCCATCTCGTTCATTCTGGCACAGGAGCCGGACTGGCAACGTACGCCGGCGGGTAACCCCGGCTACGACTTGGTCAGGCCCGCTGCTGGAACAGAGCCTTGCATTTGGTGCGAGGTGAAAGCGATGAGCGGCACGTTGGACCATCGTCCAGTCTCGATGTCGCGAACGCAGTTCGAGTTCGCCCAGAGCAAAGGCGCCAATTATTTCCTCTACATCGTCGAACGGGCGGGCAGCGCGCAAGGTAACATCGTGCGCATCCGTGACCCTGCCGGTCATGCACGGAATTTCACGTTCGATCACGGCTGGCGAAGCGTGGCCGTACCCGCAAGTGGCGCTGCGTAACCATAGCCAAACACCCCCGCCAAAACCCTCGCGGCATCCCCACCCGCCGAGCGTGACCGCCAAGCCACCTGCCCATCCGGCCGAACCAGCACCGCCCCATCCGCCGCCACCCCATAAGCCTGCTGCCAAACCCCGTCCCGGTCCTCCAACTCCCGCCCAACCGTATAAGCAACAGCCCGCCCGCCAACCGCGTCCCGCCATCCAGCCCCCTCCGGCCCCGTCAACAAAACAAACCGCGGCCCAAACAAATCCACAGTCGAAATCCGTTCTCCGTCGCGCCACAACCACACATGCGGCGCCCGCGCCCCTGGCCGAGCCGACGGCAGATACTGGGTAATCGGGCTATCATTAACCGCCGGCATCGTTCCATCCGGAATCACCGCCGCCGAATCATAGGAAGCCCCAAAAATCAGCCCCTGCTCACTCAAAAACTCCGCCCGAGGCAACTTCGCCTCCTCCTGCCGCTCGGTTCTTCCCATAGACAAACAATTGTCCAAAGCCACCTTCGTCGTCAGCGTCCCCCACGGCTGCCGCTCCGCATGATAGGTATCTAGCAACGAATCCCCCGCCTCCCCCCGCAGCACCGAAGCCAGCTTCCACGTCAGATTGTGCACATCCTGCACGCCGGTATTCATCCCAAACCCACCCGTCGGAGGCATCTCGTGCGCCGCGTCCCCGGTCAGGAATATCCGCCCATGCCGGTATTGGTCGGCAACGAACGCCGAGGCCTCCCACGCGCTCAACCCCAAAATCCGTACCGGCAGATCGGGAACCCCCACCGCCTGGCGGATCATCGCTGTGCACCGCTCATCGGTGAAGTCGGCCGGCGTGAAGCCGTACCGACTCAGGCTGTGCACCAGAAAACCCCAGCGGTCATGCGCATTGATCGTCAGAAACGTCCCCCGCAGGTCCGGCTGTTCCACGAAATACAGCGCGCTCGGACGATCCGCCGTCCAGGGCCGCAGGTCCGCGTTGAACACCATGTTGACGCTGTCGTAGATCTTCTCCGGCCCGATCATCCGCGCGCCGACCAACCGCCGCAGCTTGCTTTGGTTGCCGTCCGCCGCGATCACGTACTGGGCCCGCACGCGGTTTTCAACACCGCTCCGCCGATCCAGCAGCACCGCATCGACCCCATCCGCGTCCTGCGTCGCGGACAAAAGCTCCGTATCGAACCGCAGTTCCGCCGGCGCCTGAGCCTCGGCGAACCGCCGCAGCACCGGCTCCAGATCGTCCTGCGCGCACAGGCAATTCGCCACCGGCGACAGCCCCTGATTGCGCGGGGACGCTCGGCCCGGCACCCGGCGTTCGATCTCCCGCCCCGCGAGGCTCTCGGTCCAGACGATCAGCCCGGTCGCCTCCGGCGGCAGGCCGGCGGCGCGGACGGCGTCTTCGACGCCGAACTGGCGGTAGATCTCCATCGTGCGGGCGTTGATGCCGCGCGCCTTCGGCACGATGGACGTGCCGGGATGCCGCTCCACCAGCAAGGACCGGATGCCGAACGCCGACAGGAAGATGGAGGCGGACAGGCCAACGGGGCCGCCGCCGACGATCAGCACGGGGATCGCGGCCACCGGGACGGTCACGCTCCCCGCCGCGTGGCATGTGGCGCCAGCCAGCCCATCGTCGCATCCGGCTCGCAGTCGGTGGTCGGTAGATACGGCTTGATATCGATCAGCGGCGTGCCGTCCACGCAATCCAGATATCGCACCTTCAACGTATCCGCCCGCTCGAACCCGTCGAACGCCACCACCGACATCCCGATCGGATTGGGGCGCCTCGGTGCCCTGGTCGAGAAAATGCCGCGCGGCTGTTTGTCGAAGGGGGGCGTGAACACCAGTTCGGTCGGGCCGGCGAGGTCCATCCAATACAAAAGAATCAGGTGGGAGAACCCATCGAGGCCGCGCAGCCCCTCGGTGAAGCCGGCGAGCAGGCGCACGCGGCATTCGGGCGCGGGGTTGGGCTGGCGGCCGTTGCGGGGGCAATCGGCGATCGCCTTCCAGGGGGTGTGGATGGTGCCGATGGGGCGGATCGCAAGGTCGCTCATGGGGTGTTTATAGCCCGGCTTGCCCTTGACTCCAACGCCGCCCTGACTGTTGATCCCCCGGCGAACGATTGGCGGAACGGTGAAACTTCGATGGCATTCAAATCCAAGGAAGTCGGCAGCTTCCGCGAGGCGATCGCGGACATCCCCGACGGCAGCACCATCGGCTTCGGCGGCTTCGCCATGCCGGGGGTGGCGTTCAACCTGATCAAGGCGCTGCTCGACCAGGGCGCCAAGCGCCTGACTTTGGTCGGCAACACCACTGGCGGGGCGCAGGTGCCCCGGATGCCCGACATGGGCATGCTGGTGGAGAACGGGCAGGTCGCCAAAGTCATCTGCGCCTTCACCGCCGCCACCCGCCCTACCGACGTTCTTCCCTTCACCAAGTATTACGAATCCGGCGAATGCGACGCCGAACTCGTGCCGCAAGGCACGCTGGCGGAGCGGCTGCGCGCGGCCGGGGCCGGCATCCCGGCCTTCTACACCCCCACCGCCGTCGGCACCGAACTGGCCGAGGGCCGGGAAACGCGCGTCATCAACGGCCGCGAATATTTGCTGGAATACGCCCTGCCGCTGGATTACGCGTTCATTCGCGCCCGTCGGTCCGACACCTTCGGCAACCTGCAATTCCACCGGGCACAACGCAACTTCAACCCGGTGATGGCCACCGCCGCCCGCGTCACCGTCGTGGAGGTCGACGAACCCGTCATGCCGCTCGGCGGCATCGACCCCGACCAGGTGCATTGCTCGGGCATTTTCGTGCACCGCGTCGTGCGGGTGCCCCCGGAACCCGAGGGACTATGGCCCACCCGCCGGCAGGAGCGCCGCAGATGAGCGACACCAAAGGCCTCAACCGCCAGCAAATGGCGGACCGCATGGCGTTCGAGTTCCAGAATGGCTGGATCGTCAACCTCGGGGTCGGGATTCCGACCATGTGTTCCAACACCGATCTGGGGGCTGTGGATTTCATCTACCACTCCGAAAACGGCATCATTGGCTACGGACCGGTGGCGGCGGAGGGCGAGGAAGACCTGAATCTGGTCAACGCCGGCGGCCAGAACGTCACGATGAAGCCGGGCGGGTCGGTGGTGCACCACGCCGACAGCTTCGGCATCATCCGCGGCGGGCACATCGATGCGACGGTCATGGGGGCTTACGAGGTCTCCATGACCGGCGACTTCGCCAACTGGAAGCTGAAAGGCCAAAAGGGCGGCGGCATCGGCGGCGCGATGGACCTCGCGGCCTGCGCCAAGCGGGTCTTTATCATCCTGGAGCACGTCACGCGCCGCAACGAACCCCGGCTGGTGGAAAAATGCGCTCTGCCGATCACCGCGAAGGGCGTGGTCACGCTGATCTCCACCAACTATGGCCTGTTCGAACCGACCGGCACCGGCTTCCTGCTGCGGGAGATCGCGCCGGGCCTAACGGTGGACGAGATTCGGGGCACGACCGGCGGGGTGCTGACGGTGGCGGACAATCTGCGGGCGGTGAAGCTGGCGATAACACCCGGAAACGGTTGACGGGATTTCTGCAGGACAATGGCGCCGATGTCACGCTGATGGACGGGTTTATCCCGAACTGACGGTTACCCCGGCACGGGCGCGTCTTTGTGCAGCAGCCCCTGTGCCTTCAAGTCCGACCACAGCCCGGATGGGATCTTCTGCGTGAACAAAGGCAGATTCTCATTGAACTCCGCCGCCGTCCGTGGCCCGGGGATGATCGCGCAGACCACCGGATGCGCCAGCGGGAATTGCAGCGCCGCCGCGGGCAGCGGCACCTTGTGGGAGTCGCACACCGCCTGTATTTGCCGCACCCGAGCAACGACCTCGGCCGGTGCGGTGGCATAGTTCCAGGTGTCGCGCCCCGCCAGGATGCCGGAGTTCAACGGCCCGCCCACGATGATCGATGTCCCCCGCGCGGCGCACATCGGCAGCAGGTCTTCCAGCGGGTCTTGCTCCAGCAACGTGTAGCGGCCGGCCAGCAGGAAGGCGTCCCAATCGCCGATCTTCAGGGCGTCCATGAGAACTTCCTTCTCATTAACCCCAATCCCGATGGCACTGACGACGCCGGTGCGCTTCAGTTCCTCCAGCGCTCGGTATCCGCTGTCCGCCAGCACCTTGAAATATTGGGCGTTCAGTTCCGCCCCATGCTGGTAGGCGCCGATATCGTGCACCAGCGCGATGTCGATGCGCGCCAGGCCGAGGCGCTGGTAGCTGTCCTCCACCGACCGCATGATGCCGTCGTAGGAGTAGTCGTAGATCACGTCGAACGGCATGGGGTCGACTCGGCCCTCGACGGTGGGGCGCAGCAGGCGGCCGACTTTGGTGGACAGCACCCATTCGTCGCGGGGCTTGTCGCGCAGCGCGTCGCCCACCCGGTGTTCGGCGGCGCCGATGCCGTAAAAGGGCGCGGTATCGACGTAGCGCACCCCGGCGTCCCAGGCGGCGGTGACGATGTCCTCGCCCTGCTGGCGGGTCACTTTCACCCGCGTGCCGCCCATCGTGGCGGTGCCGAGGCCCAGTGTCGTGACCTTCAACGCGGTGCGTCCAACCTGGCGTTTTTCCCATGCGGGCATGATGCGTCCTCCATCTTCCGCGCTAATCCAGTCCGATCCGCCGCGCAACGCAAGCTTGACGCCGCCGCCGCGACCTGTCCCGATGCCAGTCCGCATAAGCGGCAACGAACGTGGGGAGAAACGACCATGCTTGCCTGGCTACGCGATTTAAATCCGAAAGAGCGCCGCACGATGACCGCCTGCTTCGCGGGCTGGACCTTGGATGGGTTCGATCAGCAGCTCTACAGCTATGTGGTGCCGACGATGATGGCGCTGTGGGGCCTTTCCGCCGGCGCGGCCGGCAGCCTGGGCATGATCACGGTGCTGACGTCATCCCTGGGGGGCTGGCTGGCGGGGGCGCTGGCGGATCGGTTCGGGCGGGTGCGGGTGCTGCAATGGGCCATCCTGTGGTACTCGTTGTTCACCTTCCTGTGCGGCCTGGCGCAGAACTTCGACCAGCTGTTCTTCCTGCGCGCCATGCACGGCATCGGTTTCGGCGGCGAATGGGCCGCCGGATCGGTACTGATGGGCGAAGTCATTCGCGACAAGTACCGGGGCCGGGGCGTGGGCTTCGTGCAGACCGGCGCCGCCGTCGGACCCGGCGCGGCGGCGTTGGTTTACGCTGGTCTGTACTTCGTGCTGCCGGAATCAATTGCCTGGCGGGTCTTGTTCTTCGTCGGCATTCTGCCGGCCTTCCTGGTGCTGTGGATCCGCCGCAATATCGACGAGTCCGCCTCCTTCCAAACCCGAGGCACCGAGCGGTCGGGCAACAGCCTGACGCAGATGTTCGCGGCCTTTCGGGGGAGGTATTTGTGGACCACGGTGAAAGTGTCGCTGATGGTCGCCGGCGCGCAGGGCGGGGTGTTCGCCGTGCAGTTCTGGATGCCTACCTATCTGCGTACGGTGCGGCACATGTCCGCCTCCACCGCCGGGCTTTTCGTGTTCGTGCAGATGCTGGGGGCCTTCATCGGTTTCATCATCGGCGCCTACGTCTCCGACGCGCTGGGGCGGAAATGGACCTTCTGCATCTCCGCCATCGCCACCTTTGTCACGGTCATGGTCTTCATGTTCGTGCCCATGAGCGACACCGCGATGCTGATCTGGGGCATCCCCATGAGCACCGCCATCCTGATGAAATTCTCCGCCATGGGCCCTTACATGACGGAGCTGTACCCGACCGAGGTACGCGGCACCGGCCAGGGGTTTTGTTACAACGGCGGACGGGCGATCGGCGCGTTCTTCCCCACGATGGTGGGCTACGCCGTGGTCTGGATGCCGCTGGGCACCTCGATCGCGGTTTTCTGCGGCCTGTCCTGCATGCTGATGCTAATCATGCTGGCGGTGCTGCCGGAAACACGGGGGCAGGCGATCGCGCAGCTGGAGGCTAAGGCAACCGGTTGAAGCGCCCCGTCAACAGGGTGAATAACCCGCCGGCGTCGATGGTCTCCAACACCATCGCGTTGGCGGGCGCGCCGGTGCGCCCCCAGCGGTCGATGACGGTGCGGCCACGGCAAGGGCCGGGCCCCAGGTCCATGGTCACCGACGCTGCCTGGGTGGTGAACAGCTCCGGCCGGATCAGCCACGCCACCGCGCAGGGATCGTAAAGCGCGGCGCCCATTCCTCCCAACCGGCGGGAAAACGGAACGCTGTTTTGTATGTCGCACGCGGCCTGCAGGCATCGCCCAGAGCCGGACGCGCGCATCGCCGCCAGATGTGCCGGGGTGCACAACGCCTGCGCCGCGATCTCCAGCGTCGCCATGACCACCGGCCGCCCGCATCCAAGAACCACGGCCAAAGCTTCGGGATCGCTGACGGCGTTGAACTCGGCGGCGGGGGTGGCGTTGCCCTCGCCCCAGGCGCCGCTCATGAGCACGATCCGCTCCACATTTGCTGCAATGGCGGGTTCTGTCATCAGCGCCAGCGCGATGTTGGTCACGGGGGCGATGCCGACCAGCGTGACCGGCCGTTCCGAGGCCCGCACGATACGACGGATGGCATCGGCAGCGTGCTCGGGGCAGGGGGGGCCACCCGGCGGCAACGCGATGCCGCCCAGCCCATCGTTGCCGTGCACGCGGGTCTCGCTGGTAAACGCGCCTAGCAGCGGCCGGTCGGCCCCGGCGTAAACCGGCACCTTCGACCCCGTCAGCGCGGTCAGAGCCAGCGCGTTGGGCAGGGTCATCTCCAGCCCGACATTGCCACCCGCGACTGTTATCGCCAGAACCTCCAACTCCGGCGACGCCAGCGCGAGAAACAGCGCCAGCGCATCGTCTGTGCCGGGATCGCAATCGAGGATAATGGGCAGAGGCATGGCAAAGGGTCCGCGTTGGTTCGGCGGGAAAGTGCACATTGTGTCGGTGCCGGCGCAAGACTCACCGCTGGTGCCGCCGCCGGCCGGCCGCGTGCGCGCCCTGAAGCGGCATCTGGTCGAGTCCCTGCGGGACCTGCGCGAAGCCAAACACCCCGAACGCCTGATCCAGAAGCGCACCGCCCAACCCGAAGGCTTCGCCGCCGATGTGGTCCGGGCCGGCTGCACCCAATGCCAGGGCCATTGCTGCCGTGGGGGAGGGGAGCACGCCTACCTCGACGACCGCACCATGGCGCGCGTTCGCCGCGACAACCCCGACCTGGATGCTGCCGGGGTGATCGCGCTGTATAAGCGTTCGGTGGCCTCGGAGGGCTACGAGAACTCTTGCCTGTTCCATGGCCGCACCGGCTGCACATTGGCCAAACCGCTGCGGGCGGAGTTGTGCAACACGTATTACTGCAACGGTCTGTGGGATTTTCTGAAAATGCGGCCGCTGCCCGATAATGTGGAGGTCGTCGCCAGCAAAGGCGGCATCGAACGCCGAGCGGTGGTGAAAGCGGCGGCGAGGGAGGAAGCGTGCCGGTGGGAGTAGACGGCTAAACCCCAGGGATGCCGCCCCGCCCGCTCTCCCGCATCATCCGGTCCATGTGCCGCAGAAACGCGCGGCAGGCGGAGTCCTCATCCGGATGCGTCTCCAACGGCGACTTCCGCCCCCGCTCGCTGTAGTAAATCGACCAGCCGCCGGGGACGGGCTCGATCCCGACGCACTCGCCGGTCCCCAGGCCGCCATCGGCGGCGTAGAACCAGTCAGGGACCCCCGCACTGCGGATCAGGGAAACCGTTTCCGCCAGCTTCATAGAAAACCGCCACCATTGCATTGTCCGCGACCAGCTTATACGCGGGGTCGGCGGTTTGCACCTGCTTCGCACCGCCGGGGTCGTTGAACCACGGCGCGGCGTTGCAGGCTTTCACCGGGATGGGCTTCAGCACCTTGTAGATGCGGTAGTCCATCATCTTGCAGACATAGGGCACCGCGCGGGATTTGAAGGACGCACCGCGCGGGCTGAAGAACGTGCCGCCCTCG
This sequence comes from uncultured Acetobacteraceae bacterium, assembly GCA_903924985.1. Taxonomy (GTDB): domain Bacteria; phylum Pseudomonadota; class Alphaproteobacteria; order Acetobacterales; family Acetobacteraceae; genus Rhodopila. Next base: position 10,139 of record CAIYDT010000041.1, on the reverse strand, counting down.
CTGCCGAAACGGTCGATCAGGGCGCCGGCGGGGATGGTCTCGGTCACCGGCGCGGCGGCGCAACCGTCGTTTGGCGGCCAGGTGATGGTGGCTTTATCGTTGGCCCATGCGATCCATTTCGGCACCAGATCCCAGCGGAGGTTGGCGGGCCAGCCGGCCGGCGGGGGGCCTTCGGCCTGGACGAGGGCGGGGAGGGCGGTCAGAGTCAGGACGGCGAAGACTGCGCGGAGAAGCCGTTTCATCTTGGATAGTCCTTTCGGGGTGGTGGCGGATCGTAATGGCGGCGGGATCGTAATGTAAGCTCCGATTGACCGCGCTGGGTAAACACGCTCCCATCCCGCGAAATCGGAGTGGGTCCCAACACATGAAAATCTGCGTCTACGGCGCCGGCGCCATTGGCGGACACATCGCCTCCCGCTTGCATCGCGGCGGGGCGGAGGTGTCCATCGTTGCCCGAGGCCCGCATCTGGCGGCGATCAAGGCCAACGGCCTGACCGTCCACGCCGTCGACGGCGAACACAATTCCCGGCTGAGGGCCACGTCGGACCCCGCCGAGCTGGGGCCGCAGGACGCGGTGTTCGTCACCGTGAAGGCGCCAGCGCTGCCGCAGATCGCCGCCGGGATCGGCCCGTTGCTGGGCCGCGACACGTCGGTGGCCTTCGTGATGAATGGCATTCCCTGGTGGTATTTCAACGACCTGGGGGGCGAGCACGACGGCAAATCCCTCCCCCGCGTCGACCCCAACGAGGTCCTCCGCAAGGCGCTCGGTCCCGGGCGGGTGATCGGCGGCGTGGTCTACTCCGCCAGCGCGGTGATCGAGCCCGGCGTCATCGAGGTCGAGCAGCCCAAAAGCCGCGTCATCCTGGGCGAGCCGGACGGCTCCATGTCCGATCGGGTCGTCGCGCTGGCTGGCCTGATCACCAAAGGCGGCATCAGCGGGGAGGCTACGCCCACCATCCGCACCGAAATCTGGAACAAGCTGATCGGCAACCTGGCCGGAGGCACCCTGGCGGTGCTGACCGGGGCCGCGCCGCAGACGGTCTACACTGAGGGCGCCGGGGTCAAAGCGTCGTTAGCCGCCATGTCCGAGGCTGCTGCCATCGCCCAGGCCCTCGGCGCCGACCCGGGGACGAACCATGAGGCGCGCATCAAAAGCCAGGGCAGCATGGCCCATAACCCCAGCATATTGCAGGATTTAGAGGCAGGACGCCCAATGGAAATCGACGGCATGTTCGACGCGCCCTTGGCATTGGCCCGCATGGCCGGCGTCCCTACCCCTACGCTGGACCTGCTGGTGGCGCTGTGCAAGATCAGGGCCGAGAGTAGCGGCCTGTACAAACGATAAGGAACGACACCATGGAAATGCGCGATTTCGGACGCACCGGCATGAAGGTTTCGGTGCTGGGTTTCGGCTGCGGTGCGGTGGGCGGGCTGATGGTGCGCGGGTCTTCGGCGGATCAGGAGCGCGCGGTCGGCAAGGCGCTGGACGCCGGCATCAACTACTTCGACACCGCCGTGCAGTATGGCGACGGGTTGTCGGAGACGCACCTCGGCCAGGTCATGGCCAAGCTGAAGCCCGCCAACGTTATCGTCGGCACCAAGGTCCGTGTGCCGAGCAGCGAATTCGGGCGGATCGCGGATGAAATCGCACGCTCCATGGACGCCAGTCTGAACCGTCTGGCCATGGACCATGTGGACATCTTCCACCTCCACAACCCCATCACGGTGGACGGTGGTGGCGAAAGCCTGAGCGTGAATCAGGTGCTGGAGGAAGTCGTCCCGGCCTTCGAGGCCCTGCGCGCCGCCGGCAAGACCCGCTTCCTGGGCATCACCGCCGTGGGCGACACAGCAGCGCTGCATAAGGTGCTGGATTCGCGGAAATTCCAAAGCGCCCAGGTCAGCTACAACATGCTGAACCCCTCGGCGGCTCAGACCCTGCCGGCGGGCTATCCGGCGCAGGATTACGGTCGCCTGTTCGACCACACGGTCACCGCCGGCGTGGGTGTTGTCGGCATCCGCGTGCTGGCCGGCGGCGCCTTGAGCGGCTCAGCCGAGCGCCACCCCATCGCCAGCCCCCCGCCCGCGCCCATCGGTTCGGCTCTGGACTACGGCACCGACCTGCAACGCGCCCAGCGCCTGATGCCCTTGGTATTGGAGGGTTACGCGACGACGTTAGCGGAAGCCGCCACCCGCTACGCCATCAGCCACCCCGCCATGGGCACCATCCTGGTCGGCATGGCCACGGTGGAAGAATTCGACGCCGGCCTGTCCGCCGTCCTGAAAGGGCCGTTGTCGGCGGAGGCTTTGGCTCGGGTCGAAGCACTGTCCCGGACGTTTGTGGGTGAGGGGCGCTAACTCCGCTCGCCCGGGGCGTCGTTTAACAGTGATCGCAGCTCGCTCAACAGCCCCGGATTGTCCTTCAGCATCGCGTGGATAGCGTCCCCCAGAGCCTCCCGCACCGGCCCAGCCGCCGGATCGCGGGCGGCCGACTCCAGCAACCCCTGATCGCCGGCCGGTAGCACCTGCCGCAGCCAGGCTCGGCTTTTGGCAACCGTCCGAGGGTCCACTTCCACCAGACCATGCGCCGTGATCGCGCCCACGAGGTGCTCGACGAGGTCCCGTGCATGGTCCGGTTCGGAAGTCATACCATCAATTCCCCTTGAACACCGGCTTCCGCTTCTCAAGGAAGGCGTTCACCGCCTCCCGGTGATCCCCGGTCGCGTGCGCCAAAGCCTGCATCGCCGCCGACATTTCCAGCAGCGTGTCCAGCTTGACGGAGCGCCCCTCCAGCAGCAGGCGCTTGGCCATCCGCACGGCTTGCGGCGGGTTCACCGCCACACGTTGCGCCAGGGCCTTGGCGGCGTCCAGCAGTTCATTGTCCGGCACCACGCGGGACACCAGCCCGCAGGCCAGGGCCTCTGCCGCGTTCAGCATGTCGCCGGTGAAGGCCATCTCGCAAGCCTTTGAAAATCCAACGACACGAGGCAGCAGCCATGCGCCGCCGTCGCCGGGCACGATGCCGACTTTGACGAAGCTTTCGGCGAAACGGGCGCTCTCGGCCGCGACGCGCATGTCGCACATGCACGCCAGATCCAGCCCCGCCCCGATCGCTGGGCCGTTCACCGCGGCGATGATGGGGACGTCCAGCTTTTCGAACGCCAGCGGGATGCGCTGGATGCCGAGCTTGTAGTAACGGGTGGTTAAGGCCGGCTGCTGCTGGCGGACGTCGAAGTCGTCCCGCATCTTGCGCAGGTCGCCACCCGAGCTGAAGGCAGTGCCGGCGCCGGTCAGGATCGCCACCCGGACGGAGGTATCGGCGTTCAGCCGCTCCAACGCACCGACGATGCCATCGACCATGTCCATCTCGGAGATGGGGTTGCGCATGTCGGGGTCGTTCAACGTGATGGTGACGATTCCGCCGTCCTGCTCGTAGAGCACCTTTTCGGTCATTTATGCTGTATCCTTAAAGGGTTATCGAAGGCCAAGCCCACGCGCGATGATGCCCCGCAGGATCTCCCGCGTGCCGCCTCGCAGACTGAACGACGGCGCATGCATCATGGTATGCGCCAGCACGGCGGAGAAATCGCGGGTGGACCTGGCGTCGGGCTCCGCGTCCACCAACTGCCGCGCGATCTCGGGGATTTCCTGCTCCACCAGCGCGCCGAGGTCTTTGACCAACGCCGCCTGCAACGCCGGGTTCTCCCCCTTCTGCAGCATGCCCGCGACCGAGCGCGACAGGCGCCGCAACACGATGATGTGGGCAGATAACCGCCCCAGCGCCACCAGCCCCGCGTCGCTCGGGTTCGATCCCAGCGCTTTACAAAGCTCCATAAGCACCTGAAACGACGACAAAAACCGCTCGGGGCCACTGCGTTCGAATGCCAGTTCGGATGTCACTTGGTTCCACCCGTCGCCCTCTTTGCCCAGGATGGCGGTGTCCGGTAGGAAGGCGTCCTGGAACACGACCTCATTGAAATGGTGCTCTCCGGTCATCGCGACGATCGGGCGGACCGTGACGCCGGGCGTGTTCCGGAGGTCGACCAGCAACTGCGATACCCCGCCGTGCCGCTCTTCCGACGAGCCGGTGCGGCAGAACAGAATCATGTATTGGGACCGATGCGCGAAACTGGTCCAGACCTTGGTGCCATTGACCACATAGCCGCCCTGAACCTTCGCCGCCTTGGTCTGGACCGAGGCTAGATCGGAGCCGATGTTCGGCTCGCTCATGCCGATGCAGAAATACGCTTCCCCCGCCGCGATGCGGGGCAATAGTGCCAGACGCTGCTCCTCGGTGCCGACCCGGAGAATAAGCGGGCCGGACTGGCGGTCGGCGATCCAGTGCAGGGCGACGGGGGCGCCGGCAGCCAGCATTTCCTCCAGCACCACGTAGCGTTCCAAAGCGGTCCGCTCATGCCCGCCGTATTTCTTCGGCCAGGTCATACCGATCCAGCCTTTGGCGCCCATCGCGCGGCTGAAGCCCTCATCCATGCCAGTCCAGGACTCTGCCCGTTCCACCGGCTTGCGGTTGGCCAGCGCGGTCTTCAGGAAGTCGCGCACTTCCTCACGCAAGGCTTCCGCCTCAGGGGAGGGCGGCGGGGGCGGAAAGGAGAAGGCGGACAACAGCGGTTCCTCGGCAAGGGCTACCAGCCGGTAGCGCGGGGGTAAAACCGGGTCAAGGCGGCGGAGGTGTTCGACATCCTATGTCGCAGGCCAATTGGGATTGGATCGCCGACGGCGAGGAGCGCTGGCGCACGATCGGTGCCATCGTGTCGGGCCGGCGGTTCAGAATTCTGGTCGTGATCCACTCCTACCCGGACCCCGACGACGAAACATGGGTACAGATCATCAGTCTGCGCGACGCAACCAGCCATGAAAGACGCGGCTATGAAATATGCAACACATGACGGCAGCCCGCTGACGGAACGACAAATCGCGCTGCTCGACGCTCTGGAAGCCCGTATCGACATAGACGTCCTGGCCGGGCTCCGCCGCTTCGGCCCCGGCTACCAAACCAGGATCAACGCCATCCTGCGAGAGAAAATGAACGCCGAGTCTACCGCCCCAGCGTCGGCATCGTGAACTCCGGCCCCTTCTTCGCCCCGCCGGTCCAGCGCTGGGTCACCGCCTTGTAGCGGGTGTAGAAGCGCACGCCCTCCATCCCGTAGATGTGGTGGTCGCCGAACAGCGACTGCTTCCAGCCGCCGAAGCTATGGAAGGACATGGGCACGGGGATCGGCACGTTGATGCCGACCATCCCGATCTGGATGGCTTGGGTGAAGTCGCGCGCCGTGCCGCCGTCGTTGGTGAACAGGGCAACGCCGTTGCCGTAGGGGTGGGCGTTGATCATGCGGGTGGCGGTGGCGACGTCGGGTGCGCGCACCACGCTGAGTACCGGCCCGAAGATTTCGTCCTGGTAGATGCGCATGTCGGTGGTGACGTTGTCGAACAGGCAGCCACCGAGGAAGAAGCCGTTCTCATACCCCTGCAGCTTCAAGCCGCGACCGTCGACCACCAGATTGGCGCCTTCTTTCACGCCGAGGTCCACATAGCCGCGCACCTTCGCCAAATGTTCCCCGGTCACCAGGGGACCCATCTCGGCCTCCTTGTCGACGCCCGGCGCCACTTTCAGGGCACGCACCCGAGGCGCCAACTTCGACACCAGCTCATCGCCCGCCGACCCGACTGCCACCGCAACGGACACGGCCATGCAGCGCTCGCCAGCCGCGCCGTACGCCGAACCCATCAGCGCATCCACGGCGTCGTCGATATCGGCGTCGGGCATGACCACCAAATGGTTTTTCGCCCCGCCCAGCGCCTGCACGCGCTTACCGGCCGACGTGCCGCCCTTGTAGATGGTTTCCGCGATGGCGGTGGAGCCGACGAAGCTGATCGCGGCGATGCCGGGGTGGGCGATGATGCTCTCCACCGCTTCCCGCCCGCCTTGCACCACGGCGAACACGCCGTCCGGCAGGCCGGCTTCCGTTAGCAGCGCCGCCAGTTTTAGGGCCACCGAGGGGTCTTTCTCCGAGGGCTTGAGAATAAAACAATTGCCCGTCGCCAGCGCGATCGGGATCATCCACAGCGGGACCATTATTGGAAAATTGAACGGGGTGATGCCCGCGACCACGCCCAGCGGCTGGCGGATGGACCACGCGTCGATGCCGGTGCCGACGGCGTCGGTGTACTCGCCGCGCAGCAGGTGCGGGATGCCGCAGGCGAATTCGACCACTTCCAGGCCGCGCTGCACTTCGCCGTCGGCGTCGGACAGCACCTTGCCGTGCTCCGCCGTGATGATGGCGGACATTTGCGCGCGATCCCGCTCGATCAGTTCCTTCAGCTTGAACATCACGCGGGCTCGGCGGAGCGCCGGGGTTGCCGCCCAGGCCGGCCAGGCCGCGTTGGCGGCGGCGACGGCGACATCGACTTCCCGAGCGTTGGCCAGGGAAACCTTCCCCGTGACCTCGCCCGAGGCCGGGTTGTAAACGTCCCCGAATTTGCCGCTGGTGCCCGCGACTTGCTTGCCGCCGATAAAATGTCCGATCTCGCGCATGGTCCGATCCTTCGCCGTTCTTTCCCAGCTGGGGATTAGGACGATTTTGCCGCCGCCGCTAGCCGGGGCGGGGCGGTTGGCCTCTAATGCGGCATGCAACATTTGAGTGTCAGCTACCTCCTCGGTGGCGCCTTCCATCGCATGGCCTACACGGCCTGGGGCGACCCCGCCTCGCCGCCGGTGGTATGCGTGCACGGTCTGACCCGCAATGGCCGGGATTTCGATGCGCTGGCGGCGAATTTGGCAGACCGATTCCGGGTCATCTGCCCCGACCTGCCGGGGCGCGGCACGTCCGACTGGCTGCCGGACCCCATGCTGTATCAGGCGCAGCACTACGTCACCGCGCTGGCGCATGTGCTGGCGGCGATTGGGCGGGATGTCGCGTGGGTTGGCACCTCCTTGGGGGGCATATGCGGCATGGTGATCGCCGCCGCGTCGGGGAACCCCATTGCGAAACTGGTGCTGAACGACGTCGGCCCCTTCATTCCGGCCGAGGCGCTGACCCGCATCCGCGACTACATGCTGGCCTCCAGCGCATCTGAGCTGATGGAGCGCTTTCCCGATCTGGAGGCCATCGAGCGGCATTTGCGCCTGATCCACGCCCCCTTCGGTCCCCTTACCGACGCCCAATGGGAGCATTTGGCGAGACATTCCGCCCGTACCCTACCGGGTGGGCATTTGGCCATGCACTACGATCCCGCCATCGCCGCTCCGCTGGCCGCCAACCCCGCGGCGGCGGTAGATTTGTGGGCCTTCTGGGACCGCATTCGCGTGCCGGTGCTGGCGATCAGGGGGATGGAAAGCGATCTGCTGCTCCCGGACACCCTGCACCGCATGCAAGCCTCCGGCGCACAAACCCTGATCGTGCCCGACACTGGCCACGCCCCGGCGCTGATGGACCCCGCCGAGATCGCGGCGGTGCGCGCGTTCCTGCTGGGCTGAGCGATGCGGCCGCTGCCCGCCGAAACGCTGCACGATCCCGCCGAGGCCGGCCCCTACCGCATGGCGATGGGCCTGACCGTCGTACCCGACCGAGATTGGTTCGAGATCGACTCGCTCTATCCCGCCGAAATGGCGGAAAAACGACGCCTGCTGACCGAACGCCATGCGGAGGTCTTCGCGACCACGCCTGGGTCGGAGGCGGCGTGCGCTGAAACCCTGGCAATGATCGCCGAAAACCTGACCACCTACCACGCCGATTGGTTCTTCCGCGCCGGTTCGGTGTTGACGAATCACCTGACCGGAGAAACCTGGGACCTCGGCGCGGGCGATCCGTTGGAACTGGCAGGGCGGCTGGTGCAGGAGGATCTGTGTCTGATCCAGAACCGGGACGAAGGTCCCGTTTTTACCGCCGGCATTCTGTGTTTCCCCAGCCGCTGGCGCCTGAATGAGAAGATCGGCCGCCCGTTGGCCGAGGTCCACGGCCCCGTGCCTCTCTACGCCGACCGCCTCGCCGCACCGGTGGACCGGTTCATGCGGCAGCTCAAGCCAGGGCGCATTGCTGCCCGCCTGAACTGGTCGATCCTGGACGACCCCGCCTTATTCCAGCCCGGCGGCAAGTGGCGCACCGATCGCAACGACGCGATCACCGCCGAGAATGCGGGGGAAAACCTGTTCCTGCGGGTGGAGCGGCAGACACTGCGGTTGCTACCTGACAGTGGCGCGGTGCTCTTCGGCATCCGGGTGCATGTGTACCCGCTGCACCGGGCTGCCTCTCCGCGTTTGGCGGCGGCCGTGCGCGCCTTGCCGGATGCCATCGCACACTACAAAAGCATGCCTTCCTTTCGCACCGCGCTGCTGGCGTGGTTGGACAGCACCCAGGGACGCCCGCCATGACCGACCCGTTCGCGACTTTCCGCCTGACCGGCCGCACCGCGCTGGTGACTGGCGCCCGCCGCGAAATCGGCCGAGCGATCGCTTTGACTTTGGCCGGCGCGGGCGCTCGGGTGGCGGTTCACCATGCCGGTTCCGCGGAAGAAGCGGTCGATGCCGCGGCGGTTGTCGCGCGAATTCAGGCGGCGGGCGGGGAGGCCGCGGCGTTCGGGCAGGATTTTGCCCAGGACGATGCGGGATTGCATCTGTCTGCTGCCGTGGCGGCCTGGTCCCCGGTGGATATTCTGGTCCTGAACGCCTCCATCGAACTGCCGGAAGACTACCGCGCCATCACCCGCGAACACTTCGATCGCCAGATCGCGGTGAACCTGCGCACCACGCTCGAACTCCTGCAAACATTGGTGCCGCCGATGGCGGAGCGCGGGTGGGGCAGGGTGGTCACCATCGGCAGCGTGCAGCAGGAGCGGCCGCACCCCGCCATGATGGTCTACGCCGGCACCAAAGCGGCGCAACTCAACTGGGCCCTGAACCTCGCCCGTCAATTCGGCGGGCAGGGCGTGACGGTCAACAACCTCGCCCCCGGCGCGATCCTGACGGCGCGCAATCGGGAGCAGATGGTCGCCGAGGGCGCTGCTTTGGCCGCCCGCATCCCCGCCGGGCGGCTCGGCACCCCGGAAGATCTGGTGGGGGCGGCGCTGCTGCTGTGCTCCGACGCCGGTCGTTACATCAACGGCCAGAACCTGTTCGTCGATGGCGGGCGTACGGCGGTGTGACAACGCCCGTTTACCCGCGACCGAAGGTTGCCGCGTAAGCCTGCGACATCACTTCATCCAGCCGGGCGCCTTCCTTGAACGGCGCCATCTCGGCCGGCATCGCGACCTCCGGCAGGCTGCGCGGACACGGGGCGGGCGTGCCAAGGACCTGGGTCACCGGAATCATCGCGCTCCAGGCTGGAACGTTCGCGTAGTCTTCCTCGTCGTCCGAGACATGGGTGTTGCGGATTTTACCCGATGCGGTCTCGATCTCCATGCCCATCAGGGTCGTGGCCTTCAGCTCTTGCGCCGTCGGCTGACGAATCAGCTTGCTCCGGCCGGGGTAGATACGGTCGATGAAATTATCCATCAGCCGCGGCTTCTCGGCGTTGGCGGTGATGGCGTGCGCCGTCCCCCAGGCCATGACGGCTCGGTAGTTCACCGAGTGATGGAAGCCGGACCGGGCCATGACCAGCGCATCCAGATGCGCGACGGTCAGGCAGACGGGTAGACCTTCGCGCTGCGCCTTGATCATCTGGCTGGCCGAGGAGCCGTGCCAATACAGATGATCGCCCTCCCGCCAGAACGCCGTTGGCGTGTTGTAGGGACGGCCGTCGATGACGTAGGCGATGTGGCAGATCACGGCTGCGTCCAGGATGTTGTAGACCGTGGCTTTGTCATAACGGCCGCGATCGTGGCGGCGCTTGACCTTGTTAACCTTGGTAAGCGGAAAGCTGGCGCCTTCGGGCATGGGAATCTCCTGTGGATGTTCCCCTCATGCCGTCAGGGTGGCCTAATGGTGAGGCCCAATTATGGTCCAGTGAAGCAGTCCATTCCTGGCGCCGACCGAATCGCGGGACCGCTCAGCGCCGCGACGCATCGCGCCCGAACTTTTGTCAGGGCGGCCTCCAGTTCCTCATCGTTCATGGTGGCGGGGTCCTTGTCCAGCGGATCCGCCGCGGCGCGCCCGGTACGGGCTTTCTCACGTTGCAAGGGCTCTTGCG
>CAIYDT010000040.1 GCA_903924985.1 uncultured Acetobacteraceae bacterium | reverse complement strand
GGAGATGATGCTGGCCGAACCCGCTCAGATGTCCATGCAACGTGAGGCGACGCCGATTGAGGCCACCGCTGAGGCCGCCGGCCCGACGCAAAGCTGGCAGGTGCGCAAGGCGCGGATCGTCGCCACCGCCCCGATCCGGGCGTTCTGGGCCCACGACCATGCGCCGGATTGCGATATGTTGGCTGCCTGGAAGGAGGCGGTGCGGCAGGGCACCGCGCTGATTGACGCGGAGGACGCCGCGGAGGCCCTTGCAACGTGAGGGGATGCCGACATTGGTTTCTTAGGCATTGCCCTTTCGCCCGCCATGACGATAACAAACATCCGCGGCACCTTTTTGTTCCTTTGCCGGATTGCCCTGACAAGGAAACGCTCAGGGTTTGGGCGGCGGGCACGACGCCGGCGGTACGGCATCCATGACGAAATGCAGCAGGCAATCCGCGTAACCGTGGGCAAACGCAGCGGTACTGCCGCCGCCGTGGCCCGTAATGCCAGGGGGGCGGTCGATCATCAAAAGAGCCACGACACGGGAAGGCAACTCTTCGCGATACAGCGCGATACGCCGGTCCATATTGTAAACGTACTCGTCACCTGTAAATTGAGCGATCGCCACGCGTGTCGTCGGTGCTCGGATGGCATGCACATAGCTGTACATGGTTGCCGAGTTATCCGAACCGGTGGAACCACCAAGCAAAGCCGGGGAGATGGCTATCACCGCATCGGCCAGCCCCGCGACGTTGAGAATCTGAAGGCTGCTCCACCCGCCCCGCGATTGCCCGCCGACCACGATTTTGCGCCAGCCTTGCTTGCGGAACGCCGCCAAGCCCTCGCGCAACCAGTCGGCGGCATAATCCTCATAGTCGTGCGACGGCGCACGATCGAACCGCACGATGTCGAAACCGGCATTGTTGAAGGCCCTGACATGGTTTTGCGGCTGCAAACCCCGCGAGTCCGCGAAGCCATGTTTGCCATGCCCCCACACATAGATACCCACCGCGGCCGCGGGACCGTGCCAAATGAAGCGCGGATCCGGAATGAAGGCGTAATCGATGGTTTGGATCAGGGGGCCGGGGACGGTGGGCAAGTCGCCGGGCGGCCGACCGGGCCATACGACGCGAAGGTCCTCAGCATAGAGGGCGCAATTCGAACCGCCCTTGTCAGCGCACGACTTCAACGCTTTGGCGCGTGCATCTTCGATCGTTCCGGCGCCGCCAAACCAGCCCGACCTTCCTTCCGGCGACAGCGCGAAAGCTCGTGGCAGGTTAATCGCGGTGAAGCGCGCGTAGCTGGTTCGGCCGGCGGCATCCAGCTTGGGCACCGCCGCCACGTCCAGTATCGCCGGTTCGGTAGCGGCAAGTGCCGAACCGATATGGAGCAGGCTCGTCACCAGGGCCGCACCGAACCAGCGCATTTGTGTCTCCCGCGGGTGGGACTATGTCCCGCCGTTGATCGTCAGCACGGTGCCGGTGGTGTAGCCGGACGCCGGGCTGGCGAGGAAGGCCACCGCGTTGCCGATCTCCGCCGGGGAGGCCGGGCGGCCGAACGGCATCGCCGCCGACAGCTCCCGCCAGCGGGATTCGTCGCCCCATTTCGCCTGCGCTTCGGCCTTGCGAAGCATGATCAGGCGATCGGTTTCCACCGGGCCGGGGTTGATCGCCACCACGCGCAGCCCGTCGGCCGGGGCGCCCTTGCCCAGTGCCCGGGTGAACGCCATCAGCGCCGCGTTGCCGGCCGCGCCCGCGATGTAGCCGGTGGGGAAGCTTTCGCCCGCCGCGCCGATCACGTTGATAATGACCCCGGCCTTGCGCGCCTTCATCTGCTCGTACACCACGCGGCAGAAGGAGATGTAGCCGAACACTTTCAGGTCCCAGGCCTGGCGCCAGCGCGTGTCGTCGATCGACGCCACGGTGCCCGGCGGAATGGCGCCGGCATTGTTCACCAGGATGTCGATCTCGCCGGCTTCCAGCGCGACCTTGCGCACGGCGGCGTCGGACGACAGGTCGGCGGCGATGGTGCGCACGTTCACCTGGCGGGTGGCGCGAATGCCGGCCGCCGCTTCGTCGAGCTGCGCCTGATCGCGCGCCACGAGGATGACGTTGCAGCCCTCGGCCGCCAGTATCTCGGCGGTGGCCCGCCCGATGCCCTTCGATCCGCCGGTGATCAGCGCCGTCTTGCCCGCGAGTTTCAAGTCCATTTCATGCAGCCTTTCTTGTTATACCAGAACGGGCCCGGCATGCGTCGCCGAACGCCCGGAAGATCGCCACGCTCGCCGGGATTTCGGCGAAGCGCCATTCGGGGTGCCATTGCAGCCCCAGCACGAAGCCGGGCGCGCCGGGGTACGAAACGGCCTCAATGGTGCCGTCCTCGGCCAATGCTTCCACCACCAGACCCGGTGCGGGCCGGTCGATGCATTGACCATGCAAGGAGTTCACCACGATTTCGTTTGCCCCCACGATGCGGGCGAGCTGCCCGGTCACGGCGACCTTATGCTTCGGGCCGTATTTCTGGTCCAGGGTGCCCTCCCCGCCGCGATGGTCGCGCCGGCCGGGCAGCGCGTGCACGCGCTGGATCAGGGTGCCGCCGAGGGCGACGTTCAGCTCCTGGATGCCCCGGCAGATCGCCAGCACCGGCAGCCCGAGCGCCACGGCGGCGCGGATCAGCGGCAGGGTGGTGGAGTCGCGTTTCGGGTCGTGCCGGTCGGGCGTTTCGCTGTCGCCGCCATCGTAATGGCCGGGGTGCACGTTGCTGGGGCTGCCGGGAACCAGCAGCCCGTCGATGCGGTCGAGCAGGGTCAACTGCGCCTCCCCCATCGGGGGGATCATGATGGGCAGCGCGCCCATGCCATCGATCACCGCCGTCGCGTAGCGGGCGGGGGTCAGGTGCATTTCGCGCTCATCGATCACCTTGGCGCAGGCTGGGATGCCGACGACCAGACTCATGCTTGGGCTACTCCAACGGGTTGCGGCATTATGACCGGGGGCGGCGCATGTCCGCAATCACCGCCCCAAGCGAGCCAAGCATCATGAGCGCCGCCATGCCACGCGGGGTGCCATCGGTCAGCAACCCCACGAACAACCCGCTGCTGGCCCCGAGCGCGTACTGGAATACGCCCATGAGGGCGGAGGCACTGCCGGCGTGCGCCCCGTGCCGGGACAGCGCTCCCACCGAGGTGTTGCCGTTGCTGAAGCCCTGGCAACTCAACGCCACCACCAGCGGCGCCACGGTCAGCGGCAGGATGTGCACCCCGGCGAACGACAGCGCGGCCAGCGTGGCGGTGGCGCAGAGCGAAATGCGGGCGATGATGGTCAGCATCCGCGACAACCCCAGGCGGGGCAGCAGACGGGCGTTGACCTGCGAGCCGGCGATCAGCCCGCAGGAGCACAGCCCGAAGATCAGCGCGAAGCCGGAGGGCGACAGCCCGTAGCCCTGGATGAACACCGGCGACGAACCGGCGAGGTACGCGAACATGCAGAAGCTGCCCGCCCCACCCATGGCCGCGTGGGTGAGGAACGTCGGCTCCTTCAGGATCAGCATGTAACGGTCCATCTGGGCCCGAAAGCTGAGATGCGCCCGCCGCTCCGGTGGCAGCGTCTCCGGCAGGATCCGCCACGCCAGAAAGGAGCAGGTGGCGCCGTAGATCGCCAGGATGACGAAAATCACCCGCCAGTGCGCCAGCATCAGCACCAGCCCGCCCACGCTCGGCGCCAGGATCGGCGCCACGCCCATCACCAGCATGAGCCGCGACATCAGGATGGCGGCGCGTTGGCCCTCGGCCAGGTCGCGCACCATGGCGCGGGCGATCACCATCCCGGCCGAGGCCCCAAACGCCGAAATGGCCCGAAACACCGCCAGCAGCCCGAGGCTGGGTGTCAGCGCGCACCCCAGCGTCGCCAGGGCGAAGATCGCGGTGCCCACCATCAACGGGAGCCGCCGGCCGAAGCGGTCCGACAGCGTGCCCTGGGTGATCTGGCCGATGCCCAGCCCGGCGAACCAGGCCGCGAGGGTGAGCTGCGCCGTGCCGGATGCGGTGCCGAATGTGGCCTCCACCGCCGGGAAGGCTGGCAGGTACATGTCGGTGGCGGCCGGCCCGATGGCGATGAAGAACCCCAGCAGGCGGGGCAGCCAGGATGGCATCGGCGTGGGTATATGCGGGGCGGAGGAACTCATGCGGGGGTGCCTGACCGAGAAGTATTATGTGACCGACCCCGCCCTTGTTCGCGCTACCATATCCAAGCATGGCTGTTTTCGCGAGGGGGTTCGTTGACAAGGGCGGGGGTTTGGCTTTAGTCCGCGCCCTCTGTGTGCGGAGGGGTGCCCGAGTGGCTAAAGGGGGCGGACTGTAAATCCGCTGGCGTACGCCTACGTTGGTTCGAATCCAACCCCCTCCACCACACACAACACGGTTGCGCTTTCCCAGCGCGAGTGACACGTTTCGTGGCAGGGAGGAACTGCCATGAACAAAATCACACGCCGGGGCATGTTGGCTGGAGCGTCGTTCGCCGTCATGGGCACGCGCACCTATGCCGCCAATCCCATCAAAATCGGCATGCCGCTGGCGCTGACCGGCCCGCTCGGCTCCGTCGGCAACGAGCAGAAGCACGGCGCCGAATTCTGGGCCAAACGCATCAACGCATCCGGCGGCCTGCTCGGGCGCCCGGTCGAGGTCCTGATCGCCGACACCGGCGGCGACCCCGCTTCCTGCGTGCGCAAGGCCCAGGAACTGGTGGAGCGCGAGAACTGCCACCTGCTGATGGGCATGACCCTGTCGTCCGAGGCGCTGGCGGTGGTGCCCAAGCTGGCGGAGTGGAACGCGATCTTCATATCGTCGGACAACGGCGACGGGCGGCTGACGGCGGAATCCTTCGTGCCGAACTTCTTCCGGTCGAATATTTCGGGGCCGATGGGGACGCGGGCGGTGTCGCTGTATCTGCGGGACTCGCCGATGAAGACCTTCTACGGCATCGGCATGGACTACGCCTGGGGACGCGGCAGCGTCGGCGTGTTCGAGAAGGAAGTGCAACGCGCCGGCAAGACCATGCTCGGCACCGTGTTTTCGCCGACCGGAACGAAGGATTTTTCGACGTATATCACCAGGATCCGGCAGTCCGGGGCGGACGCGGTTTACCTCGTGCTGGCCGGCGACGACTACAATGCGTTCCTGGCCCAGGCGAAACAATACCGGCTGGACGACAAAGTGAAGCTGCTGACCGAGGTCGTGGATCTGACCAGCATCCGCGCCGTCGGCGACGCGGCCGTCGGACTGATCGGGTCGACGCGTTACGCCTACACGCTGGATAATCCGAAGAACAAGGCGTTCGTGGCAGATTGGCAGGCGGCGTTCGGGCAGGTGCCGGACAATAATGAGGGCGAGCAGTGGCAGTGCTGCCAGATCCTGACAGCTGGGATTCTGAAGGCGGGGACGACGGATGTCGCGCCGCTGCGCTCGGCTTTGGAGACGGTGGCGATCGACGACATCAAGGGCAAGGTCGCGATGCGGGCGTGCGATCACCAGGTGATCCAGCCGGGGTTCATCGTGAAGGTGACCAAGCATGCGGGCGTCGCGGTGCCGGTGCCGGAGGTGATCGCGACCTATCCGGGGGAGAAGACGGCACCGGGGTGTTTGAAGATGACGTATGAGGATTGAGGGGGCATGCCTCGGATAAAGAGAACACTCTCGCCAACATGACGTTATCCGAACGGCGCGCTGACGCGGTCCCCGGCGAACTCAAACGTCTCGGGGTGCCGGCAACCAACCTATCGGTGCTTGGGGTCGGCGACAGAATGTCACTGGTGCACGGGACGTCGGATTACTTCCCCGCCCGCCGCGCATTCCAGAACACGGATAGCCCATTGTTGATCAACCCCACGATATCCGACCGATAAGCCGCCGGCGGAGAGAACTGCCCCAGGAACATCTGCGGCGCCTGATCCAGCACCCGCAGCTGCATCGCCTTCGCCAGCGCCATCCGCTTCTCGCGATCCGGCTCGACCTCGAACGCAGCAACCAACTCCGGCATGCCAGGGTCGCAGTTCCAGCCGGGGTAAGAGCCGCCGCAGCTATAGGACGTCGTGTAATGCGACAGCGGGTTGATCATGTCGTAGCCGCTCCAGACCACCGGCATCAGGTTCCAACCGCCTTGCTCGATCGGGTCCTTCTTGGTCCGGCGTTGCGCCAGGGAGCTGTAATCCGACGACACAACCTCCAGATTGAAGCCGGCACGCTGCAACTGATCGATGACGACCAGGGAAATCGGATTGATCGTGGCGGAGTCGATGCTATGCAGCAGCACGATTTTGTCGCCCTTGTACCCCGCCTCCTTCAGCAGTGCTCGGGCTTTTTCGGCGCTGGGTTCCCGCAGATAGGCGTTACCGACATCGGTGCCATAGGGGCCGCCGCATAGGAAGATCGACTGGCAGAACGGCAGATACATATCCCGCGGCAACCCCATCCCCGCCAGGATTTCCTTCTGATCCAGCGCGATTTGCAGCGCCCGGCGCATGCGCACGTCGTTGAACGGCGGGATCGCATTGTTCACCGACAAGCCTCCGGTCGTCTGCGCGTAGGGCGGCATCTCCATGATCTTGATGCGAGGGTCCTTCCGCATCTTCTCGATGTAATCGAACGTCAGGATTTCCACGTAATCTACCGCGCCGGTTTCCAGCGCGATGATGCGGCCGCCGGGGTCGGGGATGCTGACGAACTCGATTGTATCGAAATTCGCGATCTTGCCACCGGCGAATCCATCGGCCGGCTCGGGACGGGGCTTGTAAGCGGGGTTGCGGTGGAAAATCGCGCGATCCCCCGGGACCCACTCCGCCTTGTTGAAGGTAAACGGCCCCGACCCGATGGTCTCCGTAACGGCCTTGGTCGCGGGCGTCGCCGCCATGCGCGCCGGCATCATCACCGGCAGCAAGGCGTTAGGCTTGCCGAGGGCCTCGATCACGAACGCAAACGGCCGGGACAACACGATCTGGAAGGTGCGGTTGTCGACCACCCGCATTTCCGCCGTCGCGTTCATCATCCGCTTGCCGAACGCATCCATCTGCGCCCAGCGCTTGATGGAGGCAACGCAGTCCTCGGCTGTCACCGCCGCGCCGTCGTGCCAGGTCAGGCCGGGGCGCAGCGTCATCGTCCAGGTCAGGCGATCGTCGCTGGCTTTCCAGGATTCCAGCATCTGCGGATGATATTCCCCCTTGGAATCCATCGCGATCAGCATGTCGTAAATCATGTACCCGAGCGCTCGGGTGACCGTCGCGGTCGTCAGAATGGGATCGAGCACCTGCAGCTCGATATTCATCACCGCCCGGAATGGTTCGGCGGCCTGCGTCGGCCCAGCCAGACAGACCGCAAGCGCGGCCCAGCGAAGCGCGCGCATCAGTATTCGCTCGGAGCGGCGCCGGGGTTCTTTTGCCGGTGCGCGAAATTGGTCAGGTTCAGCTTGCGGCGGTGGTCGGCATAGAGCAGCGGCTCGTACCGTGCGGGATTCTCGGCGTTGACGCTGGTTGGCACGGGGGCAATCACCGCGTTCAGACCGGGGCCATAGAAGAACGGGATGGCGTGGCGCAGCGCCTTATTGTCGTTCACCACCCGGTGCGGCGTCGCGATGAAGCGATCGTTGGAGTAGCGGCCGAGCATCTCGCCGGTGTTGACGACGAAGGCGCCGGGGATGCGGGCGGGACGGATCCACTCGCCCTGCGCGGTGCGGACCTCCAGGCCCGGCAGGGCCGATTGCGCTAGCAGGGTCAGGAAGTTGGTGTCGATGTGCGGGGCGAAACCGAACTGGTCTTCGTCGGCGCCCTCGTGGGAGGGATAGCGGATCAGCCGCAGCGTGCGGGTGGGTTCGTCTGTGAAGGCATGGGTAAAGTAATCCGGCGGCAGTTCCAGCGCGGTGGCGACGGCGGACACCATTTTATCGGCCAGCGGCGTCATGGCGGCGACATAGGCCAGCGTGGCGGCCTTGAAGCCTGGCATCTCCGGTGGCCACCGGTTCAGCCCGTACAGCGGATCGCCGGCCAGGATGCGCGGGTCCTCGGGCGAGAGGTCGTTGACGATGTAGAAGCTCTCGCTGAGGTTGGGTTTGGTGTTGACGTTGATTTTCGATGTCCGGACGATCTGCGCGCCATAGGGCAAATACCCGATGTTCAGGTCCCCGACTTTCAGTGGCATCTTGAATGCCTCATCCCGGTCGAAGAATTCCGCGGCGGCGGCGAAACATCCGTCGATCAGGGATTGCGGAATGCCGTGGTTCACGATGACCAGGAAGCCTGTGTCCGTGGCTGTTTTGGCGATGTCGCGGCCGAGGCGCTCGCGTGCGCCGGGTTCGCCGGCGAGATAGGGGCCGATATCGAGGACGGGGATGCGGTCG
Organism: uncultured Acetobacteraceae bacterium; assembly: GCA_903924985.1. Lineage (GTDB taxonomy): Bacteria > Pseudomonadota > Alphaproteobacteria > Acetobacterales > Acetobacteraceae > Rhodopila. The sequence continues at coordinate 10,997 of CAIYDT010000040.1, read as the reverse complement.
GAAACGGGGACACTCATTTTGCAAGCACCTCCAGCAATTGCTGAGCAACATTGTCCCCGCCAAAAATCACGCCGGGCTGGCACATACGAGGGGTGATGTCGGCGCCTGGGTTCAGCGCCACGCCGATGGGCAATCCCGGCGGCAACACGTTGCGCACACGCTCCAGCAACTCACCCACCGCGTCCGGCTCGTCCTCCACTGCCATACCGCCGTGCAACGCCAGCAGCACGCCGTCGACCGGGCGGCGCGCCGCCAGCCGGTGCACCAATTCGATCGCCAGCACATGGAAGGTTTCGCGCATCAGCGGGCCGCCAGGGGGGGCCTCGGCGGCGATCAGGGGGACGATGTCGGCGCCGTGCAGGGCATCGGCGAACGCCGGCAGCGCGGCCAGGACGGCTTGTTCCCGGTGCAGGGCGAAGGCCTCCATCCTCGTCAGGGGCGCCCCTGGTTTGGTCTCATGGATCAAGGACCCGATCGCGATACGCATGCAGCCTCCCGTTCGGCCGGCACGCTAGCGTCATCCGCCGGGATGCGGCAAACGGGCGGCACTTAAGGAGGAGAACCAACGCATGATCCGAACCGCCGCGCTTCTGGCGCTGTTCCTGGCGGCCGCCGCGCCCGCGTGGGCCACCGACGTCACTATCGGGCGCGCGACGGAGCAGAACGCGCTGGATCCGTTGTTCTCCGACCTCGGCAACGACGTTTCCACGGCCGAGAACATGTTCGACAGCCTGATCCGCTTCGACTCCAAGTTGCGCATTCAGCCGGCGCTGGCGGTGTCGTGGAAGCTGCTCGACCCACTGACGTGGGAGATTGAGCTGCGGCAGGGGGTGAAGTTCCACGACGGCTCCGACTTCACCGCAGCCGACGTGGCTTATTCGCTGAAGCGGGCGCGCAACGTGCCCAACAGCCCTGGCCCGCTGTCCAGCTTCGTGCGATCGGTGAAGGAGACCGAGATCGTCGATCCCCACACCGTCCGCGTCCATACCGACACCCCGACGCCGCTGCTGATGGACATGATCGGGCGGATCTTCATCCTCCCCGCCGCACTGGGGCCGCAGGTCACGACGGACGATTTCAACGCCGGACGGGCGATGATCGGGACCGGGGCGTACCGGTTCAAGACCTCGCTGCCGGGCGACCGGGTCATCATGGAGGCCAACCCCGATTACTGGGGCGATAAGCCGGAATTCGGCACCGTGACGCTGCGGTTCCTCGCCAACCCGGCGGCGCGTTCGGCGGCGCTGCTGTCGGGGGCGGTGGACCTGATCGAGCAGATTTCGCCGTCGGATATTGAGGTGTTCCAAAACAGAGCGGATGTGGCGCTGTTTTCGGCGGTTTCGACGCGGATCGTGTATCTGGCGATGGACCAGGGGCGGGACGACAGCCCCTTCATCACCGACAAGGACGGCAAACCGCTGGCGGCGAACCCGTTGAGAGACCGACGCGTACGGCTGGCGCTGTCGAAGATGATCAACCGAGCGGCGATAACCGAACGGGTGCTGGCGGGCGCGGGGGAACCCTCGGGGCAGATCGTGCCCGAGGGCATGGGCGGTTACGATCCGGCGTTGAAGCCAATGGCGCTGGACCCCGAGGGTGCGCGGAAGCTGCTGGAGGAAGCCGGTTATCCCGACGGGTTCGGCGTGACCATCCATGGGTCCAACAACCGGTTCCCCGCGGACTCGCAGCTGACGCAGGCGCTCGGGCAGATGTTTACCCGCGGCGGACTGAAGGTGAACGCAATTGAGGTGATGCCGTATAACGTGTACGCCCCGGCGGCGACGCAGCGGAAATTCAGCCTGTTCCACTTCAGCTACGGCACCATCGGCAGCTCGGCGCTGAACGGGTTGACCGGCGTGCTGGCAACGTACGATGCCGCTGCTGGCACAGGGTCTTTGAACCGAGCGCGTTATTCCAACAAGCAGTTCGACGCCGTGTTGGGGCTGGCCGCGGCGGAGTTCGATGAAACCAGGCGCAGCCACCTGTTGGCCGAGGCGACGCGGGTGGCGATCGAGGATGGCGCCATCCTGCCGTTGTATTGGCAGAAGCTGTTTTGGGCCGCGCGCAGAGGCTACGTGGTGGACCCCGATCGCGGCGAGGCGACCTCGGTCCATTTCGTCCACCTCGCTCGGTAGCCAACCGCGCGGTCCGGGTTTATCCTGCCGGACAAGAAGCAGGAGGAAGCATTCGTTGTGCTGACCATCGAACCGACCAGTGCCATCCTGGGCGCCACCGTATTGGGCGCGGACCTGTCGCAGCCCCTGTCCCAGGCCGATTTTGGCCGTATCCTCAAGGGGTTGGGTGATCACGGGGTGCTGCGATTTCCGAACCAGCAGCTGGAGGTCGCGGATGTGCAGCGGTTCTCGCTGTTGTTCGGGGACATCCAGGGCGCGTCGAGCGTCGATCCGGCGACCGTGACTGACCCGTACGCCAATGTGGGCATCCTTTCGAACATCAAGAAGAATGGGGCCTATATCGGCTCCCCGGACGCGGGGCAGGATTGGCATACCGACATGTCGTACCGCGACGTGCGGGGCTTCGTGAATGTGTTGTACGGCATTAAGATCCCTCGGCGGAACGGCAAGGCTCTGGGCGGGACCGAGTTTTCGAACATGGTCGCGGCTTATGACGCGCTGCCGGAGGACCTGAAGATCCGGTTGGACGGCATGACCGCCACGCACGATTTCGAAAAATTCTGGGAGCATATGCGCCGGGACCGCAACAGCGGGCGGCCGCCGATGACTCCCGAGCAGCGCAAACGGCGCCCGCCGGTCGTGCACAAGCTGATCCTGACGCACCCGATCAGTGGGAAGAAGGTGCTGTACTGCAACCCCGGCTATGCGATCCGCATCAACGAGTTGCCCCCGGCCGAGAGCGACGCGATGCTGGAATATCTGTTCAAGCACCAGCTTGAGATGCGGTTCCGCTATACCCATGAGTGGAACGAAAACGACCTGCTGATCTGGGACCACCTGAGCACCATCCACCGCGCGATCGACGACTACGGGCCGGACGAAATCCGCCTGATGCGCCGCTGCCAGGTGATGGCGACGAAGGTGTTCGACCCCGCATTTTTACGGCCGGCGTTGCAGGCGACTTGAAAGAGACGATGAAAAACCGGCGCCCCACTCCGTCATCCCCGGGCGCGTCCCGGGGATCCGTCGAGGCTGGGTGCTGACCTTGGTCCCCGGGACAAGCCCGGGAATGACGAATAGAGACGGTGAAGGAAGAAAAAATGCGCTGGATACGTTTTTCCAAGGGTGACCACATCGCATACGGCTCGCTGAACGGCGACACCGTCACGGAAATCGCGGGAGCGCCCTGGGGTGACGCCAAGCCCACCGGCCAGACCTACAAGATGGCCGAGGTTAAGATCGAAGTGCCGGTCATTCCGCCGACCTTCTACTGCGCCGGCATCAACTACGCGGCGCATATCCGGGAGATGGCGCACAAGCGCGGCGTGGAGCCGGTATTCCCGGCCAAGGCCGATATCGGCTACCGCGCCAACAATGCGTTGATCGCCGACGGCGAAGATGTGGTGATCCCGGCGGACGCCCCGCCCAAGATCAACTACGAGGGCGAGTTGGTCGTGGTCATCGGCAAGAAGGCCAAGCATTTGACCGAAGAAAACGCCATGGATTGCGTGTTCGGCTTCACCATCGGCAACGACGTGAGCGAGCGCACCTGGCAGCGCGGCGACCGTACCTTCTGGCGCGGCAAGAACTCCGACACGTTCAAGCCGATGGGTCCGTGGATCGATACCGATGTCGATCTGGATGCGATGGAAACCGTGATCCGGGTGAATGGCAAGGAGGATCTCCGGTTCAAGACCAACGACATGATCTTCAGCATCCGGCATTTCCTGGCCGAGACCAGCAAATACATCACCTTCTATCCGGGCGATGTGATGTGGATGGGGACCGACGGAACCTCCCCCGATCTGGTGCATGGGGATGTGGTTGAGGTCGAGCTGACCGGGTTGGGCGTATTGCGGAACAGGTTCGTTAAAGCTGGGATGTGAGATGAGCGGCGGCGAGAGCGTCGATGTGCTCCGCCGCTGTATTCACGATGGAGGAGTTTCCTGAATTCCCCGGACAGCTCGAAATGAGCGACGGGTATATCATGCCGCGGCAAACCTGATTGTCGTCGTGTACCGATAGGGGGAACATGTTATGGGAAAACTGACCGGTAAAGTCGCCATCGTCACGGGCGCGAGTCGTGGCATAGGACAGCTGACCGCGGAACTATTCGCCTCGGAAGGGGCAAAAGTGGTGTGCGCCGCTCGTACTTTAGCCGAGGGTGACCACCGGTTCCTGGAAGGCTCGCTCGCACGCACCGTGGCGAACATCAAGGAAAAAGGCGGGGAGGCGATCGCGGTCGCCGCCGACGTATCGAACGAACCGGACTGCATCGCGCTGGTGGAAGCCGCGCGCAAGGCCTACGGACCGGTCGATATCCTGGTGAACGACGCTGCGCTGACCTACTACCTGCCGACGGACACCTTCCCGACCAACCGCTGGTTCCGCTGCTTCGCGGTGAACGTGCACGGGCCGTTCATGATGTCGAAGGAGGTGCTGAAAGACATGATTCCTCGCCGGTCCGGCGTGATCGTGAACATCAGTTCCGGTTCCGCGATCGGGCCCGGCCGCGGGCCGTATGAGGACAAGACGGTGCGCGGCGGCACGATGTACGGCGCGACCAAGGCGGCGCTGGAACGTTTCACCCAGGGCCTGGCGCAGGAGGTCGCACAGTACGACAACATCACCGTCGCGGCTGTGTCGCCCTCCAACGTCGTGCCGACACCCGGCACGGTGCACCACAAGCTGGTGACCGGGATGGACGATCCCAAGGGCGAGGATCCCATGCTGATGGCTCGAGCGGCGTTGCTGCTGGTGAGCGAGGGGGCGGCGAAGGTCAACGGGCGCGTGACCTACAGCCAGCAGATTCTCAAGGAATTCGGCTGGATCGAGAACGGGGTCGGCCGCGGCGTCAGCACGCGCGGGTCGGGGTATTCCGAGGTCTGACGGCGGGAGCGGTCGGTATGCGAACCGAATTGATCTCCATACCGACCGCGACCACGCCGCTGGATGGCGCGCTGCACCGGCCCGACGATGGGCCGGTGCGTGGCGCGGTTCTGCTGTTCCACGGCAACACCATGAATTTCTACGTCGGCGCCCCGCGCTTTCTGCCGCCGGCGCTGACCCGGCTGGGATTTGTATGTCTGGCGTTCAACCGGCGCGGGCACGATATTTTGTCGATACGCGACAGCCGTGCCGCCGAGGGGGCGGCGTTTCAACTGACCCACGAAGGGATCGAAGACAACGCCATCGCCGCTGCCTGGATGGCGGCGCTTGGATTTCCCGACCCAGTGGTGATCGGGCACAGCAACGGCGGCATGCTGGCGGTGCCGCATGTCGTGGCGCATCCGCGGACTCCGGCGCTGGTGCTGCTGTCGGCGCATGGCGGCGGGCGGAGCGGTGTGCAACGTACCAGTCGCGCCGGTCTGTTGGCAGGAGACCGGCTGGAGGAGGTCACGGCTCAGGCTCGGCGCATGGTCGCGGAGGGGCGCGGGCGGGAGCTGATGTTGGTGCCAGGTTGGTGGTACGTGATCACGGCTGAGAGTTTTCTGGATCGGTTGACGGAAATGCCGGATGTCCTGGAGCTTGCGCCTCGAGTCACCTGTCCGGTGCTGTATATTCGTGGCGATCAGGAGAACCCCCAGACCTATCCGGCGGAGGCGTTCGCCGCTCGGTCCGGTGGGACGTGCGATGTGGAGATCCTGAGGGATTGCGATCATTTCTATGTGGGGCGGGAGGAGGCCGTTACGGGGTTGGTGGCGGAGTGGTTGGATAGGACGATACAAGGCTAAGTCACCACAAATCCGGCTTCCCGCCGAGCGAGAGGCTCGGGAATGGGCCGAAGCCGAGCTATGCCGCCCGTTTCGCCGGCTTCGGCCAGCGGGCCGCCATCCGGGGCAGGATCTCCTCCACCAGCTTCCGGGTCTGAGCCAGCATCTGCTCATCCCCCTGTGCGACAGGCCGCATGATAAACTTGCAGGCGCCGGCGCCCACGTACTCCGCAAGGCGGTTCATGATCAGGTCGGCGTCGCCGATGGCGAAGGCCTCGCGCGCATCGCGGCCGGTGCGGGTTTCGTAGGCCTCGGCCAGTTTCGTCATGCCGGGGTCGTCCCAGGAACCGAAGCGGTAGGCCAGGGCGGCGCCATAGTGGTCCTCGTCTATGGAGCGTCCGGCCGCGACCACTGCTTCCTTGATGGCGGCGATGACCTTGCCCACGGTTTCCGGCGTTTCCGCGCCGGACTGCCAGCCGGTGCCGTACTGCGCGGTGCGCCGCACGGCGGCATCCGATGATCCGCCGATCCACATCGGCAGGTCCGCCTGCACCGGCAGCGGCGCGATGGAGGCGCCGGTCAGCTGGAAGTGCTTGCCGGGGAAGTCGAGCTTCTCCCCAGCCCAAAGTCTGGAAATAATTTCAAGCGCTTCGTCGGTTTTGCGGCCGCGCGTCTTGGGGTCCAGGTGCATGGCGGTCCACTCGGGACCGCGCGGGCTGCCGATGCCGAAGCCCGGCAGCAGCCGGCCGCCGGACAGAAAGTCCAGCGTGGCGCACTGCTTGGCCAGCAGCACGGGGTCGCGCATGGCGACGGACACGACGTTGACCCCGAACTTGATCCGCCTGGTCCGTCCGGCGATGGCGGCCAGGGCGGTCATGCACTCCAGGATAGGCTGCTTGCTGATCAGGCGGTCGGTTTGCCAGATCGAGTCGACCCCGCCGGCCTCGCACAGGTCGACCCATTTCCAGAACCCGTTCGAGGTGTCGAAGGGGAACTCCATGATGCCGATGCCGGCGGCGATGGTGCGGGCCATGGCTCAGCCCTCCGCGCTGGGGGGAACGAGGCCGTCGGGCGGCCAGATGGCGACGCCGTCCTCGACCGGGATTTTCAGGTTGCGCAGCAGGATGGAGAACATGGTCCAGTTGCCCATGGCGACGACGAACTCCACCTGTTGGGCGGGGTCGGGGATGTGCTTCACGACCTCGGCCCAAGTGGCGTCGGAGACGGTTTTTCCTGCCAGAGACTCGTCGGTCGCCTGGAGCACGGCCTTGTCGGCGGCGGACAGGCGGTCGGAGTTCTGCCAGTCCCGCACCGCGAGAATGTCCTCCGGCGGGATGCCGGCGGTGGTGGCGACGCGCCAGTGCTGCGTCCACTCGTACACCGACCCGGTGGCCCAGCCGATGCGCATGATCATCAGTTCGCGCAGGCGGGTGTCGAAGGTGTTGTGCAGCAGCAGGGTGCTGAGCTGCCCGAACACCGCCTTTAGCAACGGCGGGTTGTTGGCCAGGGTGCGGAAGGCCGAACGCGTCGTCATGGGCGCGGGGAGGCCAATCTCAGCGCCCAGTTCCTTTGCCCGCTCCAGCGGTACCATCGCTACCCGTCCGGTCATGCTGCTCCCCTGCCTCTGTCCTGCGCCATCGTCTGCCGGCTGGGCTTGCCATGCAAGTACCGGCCAGTGACGAGAGGGGCAGAGGGAGATTGACACCGGCAAGGGCCGTGAGTTAATAATAATAACAATTTATGGGAATACGATGGCATGCCCGCTAACGACGACCGCCCGTTCGGCTATGACACACTGACGCTCGATGCCGTTGTGGCGCGGGACGATCAGGTCTCGGCCGCCAACATCGCCCAAACACTTAGATACGACGCGGTCAAGGTGCCTGCCGTTCTGGTGCAGGAGGGCGGGACGGCACCCGGTTACCCGTACATCTATATGGGCAAGATGGCGTGCAGCCGCATCGAAGGCGCCGCACAGGCACCTGCCTCCCGCGCCCCGGATTGGCCGTCCGACGAGCCGCAAGGCGAAAATCCCGTCCCACGGCTGCCCCGCACCCGCTTTCGGTTTGGCGCGGCCTTGCTTGGCGGCCAGGGAGCCAACCCACCGGCCTTGGAATGACTGAGGCCCGGCGGCGTTTCGACCGGTACCTTGCCAAGGAATCGGCCCGATGAGCTTGCATGCCGCGACGCTGTTTTTCGTGATCCTGTTGGGTACTGCATATGCGGGCCCCCGCCAGGGCATACAAACCCCGATACAAGGTGTCGGACCGGACAAATAAGGCGGCGCGCTGCCCGGTTGGCGCCCTGTGCGATACACCCCGGCCTCTGGTGCCGACGCGGCGGATTGTGGTGGATTGGCGGGACTTGGGAGGAAAACCGATCTTGGCTGCCGTACGAACCGCCGCCGCGTCGCCGGTGCGCCGCTTGCTGCGGCCGAAATTCGCCGATTTCTGGCGCCTGTGGTCGGTGGGGCTGGTGGTGTTCGTGGTCCGCTGGCTGGAAACCGTGGCGGTGGGCGTGGTGGTCTACCAGCGCACCAACTCCGCCTTCCTGGTTTCCATGATGACCATGCTGCGCCTGCTGCCGATGGGCCTGTTCGGCGCCTTCCTCGGCGCCTGGGCGGAGCGGATCGAGCGGCGCACCACCCTGATCGGCGTCGTGCTGCTGATGGGCGCCAACTCTGCCGTGCTGGGGGTGCTGGCCTACACCGGACACCTGGAGGTCTGGCATCTGGCGCTTTCAAGTTTCGTCAACGGCCTGGGTTGGGCCACCGACAACCCGGTGCGGCGGGTGATGATCGGGGAGGTGGTGGGGACCGCGGCGATGGGCACCGCCATGTCCCTGGATGCCGGCGCCAACAACGCCAGCCGCATGGTCGGCCCCACCATCGGCGGGCTGGTGCTGGCGAATGGGGGGATCGAGGGCGCCTTCGCCGTCAGCGTCCTGCTGTATGCCCTGGCGCTGATCGCGGCGTTCCGCATCCGCTACCGCGACATCCGCGTGGCCAACCCGAACCCGGTACTGGCCCGCATCGCCGAGGGATTGCGGTTGGTGCGCGGCGACCGGCGGTTGATCGGCACCCTGGCGGTGACCGTCGTCTACAACGTGTTCGCCTGGCCCTTCACCGCCATGATCCCGGTGATCGGGCGAGACCGCCTGGGATTGGGACCGGAGGGGGTGGGCATCCTCGCCAGCCTGGACGGCATCGGCGCCTTCGCCGGGGCGGTGCTGCTGGCGATGATGCTAAAGCCCGCCTGGTACGCCCGCGCCTATTTGTGGGGCGTGACGGTCTACATGGTCATGCTGATCGTCTTCGCCCTGGTGCCGTACAGCCCGGTCGCGGGATTCGCGCTGCTGTTCACCGGGTTCGGCGGCGCCGGCTTCTCCACCATGCAGGCGACGCTGGTCTATCTGGCCGCGCCGCCGGAGATGCGGTCGCGCATCCTGGGGGTGCTGTCGGTGTGCATCGGCACCGGGCCGATCGGGTTCGTGTGGCTGGGACTGCTGGCGGACGCGATCGGGGCGCACTGGGCCACCGCCGCCAATGGGGCGGTGGGACTGCTGGCGATGTGGCTTACGCGGAAACTCTGGCGGGCAATTTGAGGTCCCGTGTCAGGCGGTTCCGCCGCCGATCCAGCCACCACCATGCCATGCGCGCCGCCACCGCCGGCAGCCGCCCGTGAGTCGGCAACCCCACCGCCTTCAACGTCATGCCGATGCCGCGCTGGATATGCCCGAACCGGTAGTACAGCATCGCGCCCGACAGATACGCGGCGGAACACCGTGCTCGTTCGTAGGGCTTCGAAGCGGGCTCATTCGCGCAGTAATAGGCGTAGGCGAGTTCGTCGTCCTCGCCTTCCCCGATGCGGCCGGCGGCGATCATCAGGCGGCGGGCGGAGCCAATACGCTCCTGCGCCTGGTAGCGGCGCATGTGGTCGTAGAACAGCTTGTAATGGCGGAACTCATCCGCGGCGATGTGGCGGCAAAGCTGCTTCAACACCGGTTCCTGACAGGCGTCGGCCAGCGCGGTGTAGTAGCTGGAGGTGCCGGTCTCCACCATGCAGCGGGCGATCAGCTCCCCGGTGCGGGAGCCGCGGATGGAGGTCTCGGAATCCAGCGGCGGCTTGTAGCCAGCGTTGAAACGGTCACGGGCTCCGTGAAAATCCCAGGCCGGATCGGCCAGCGCGGCCCATTTGCCCAGGGCCTCGCCATGCTGGACCTCCTCCTCTGCCCAACGCCGCACGGCTTCGCACAGCTCGGCGTCCGCGTCGAACACGCGGCACAGGTAGCCGGCGTATTCGCGGCCGTTTCGCTCCACCAAGGCCGCTGCCTTGATAAGGGGGAGAACCTCCGGCGCCGCTTTCGCGGCTTCGAAACGGTCCCAGGCAATGTCTTCCATCCGCCAATGCTTCATGGGCCTTCCCGCATTGTGATGATACCGCACGATCATGCCCGGACCGCCGGCGATTGGCCAGCGCGGAAATTGATCTTGCAGACATGCAGATATCTTTATATATGGTCTTCGCCATTCAGGAGCGCGCACGCATGACCACCGACCCGGATTACAAGGTCAAAGACATCTCTCTGGCCGAGTGGGGCCGCAAGGAAATCTCCATGGCCGAGGACGAAATGCCCGGCTTGATGGCGATCCGCCGTGAGTATGGGCCGTCCCAGCCGCTGAAGGGTGCCCGCATCGCCGGCTGCCTGCACATGACCATCCAGACCGCGGTGCTGATCGAGACCCTGACAGCCCTGGGCGCCACCGTGCGCTGGTCGTCGTGCAACATCTTCTCCACCCAGGACCATGCCGCGTCGGGCGTGGCCGCCGCCGGCACGCCCGTCTTCGCCTGGAAGGGCATGAGTGAAGAAGAATTCAACTGGTGCATCGAGCAGACCGTGCGCGGCCCTGACGGCTGGACCCCGAACATGATCCTTGATGACGGCGGCGATCTGACGCTGTTGATGCACACCAAATACCCCGAGATGATGAAGGACGTGCGCGGTATCTCCGAGGAGACCACCACCGGCGTGCACCGCCTGCGCGACATGGTGCGCGACGGCAAGCTGCTCAGCCCGGCGATCAACGTCAACGACAGCGTCACCAAGTCCAAGTTCGACAATTTGTATGGCTGCCGCGAGTCGCTGGTGG
>CAIYDT010000039.1 GCA_903924985.1 uncultured Acetobacteraceae bacterium | reverse complement strand
TCCTCCAGCAGCCAAGCCGACAACGCATCCAGTGTCGAGTGACCGAAAAACACGTCCGGCGTTACATCAACGCACAGACGGGCCGACAGACAACGCGCATATTCCCCAAGGCTAATCGAATCAAAACCAAAATCCGCCAGGGGGGTAACGCTGTCCAGCCGATCGGCCGGAACCTTCAAAAGATCAATAATCGGTTCCCGCAGGGTCTGGAGCAGACAGGCGGCAAGGCTCCAGCCGCTCATGTCCGGCCGCCTTCCGGGACCGGCGGGCAAGCCAGATCGCGGTTGAACCGATACTACGGCAACCTTTGGAACCACTGGCGCCGGTTGCCCCATCATGGAATCGTCAACCCCCAGAATGCGATGAATGCGTTCGGGCACACCTGCCATGACAAGAAGCGGCTTGGCGGGCCAAGGGTCCTGCAGGAACCCGTCGAGCAGCGCCAAGCCTTCCTCGGGCTCGAGGATACGTTGGCCGCTCGTCTTCAAATACAGCGCCTCCGAGGCAGCATCGCCGAACCCCATCCCGCCGCCGCGCCAAAGCGGCCAGTTGACGACAATGGCCCTGCCCCGTCGCTGCCCGGCCCCGCTCAGTTCGTTTCGATATCGAGCATAACTCATCAGGAACCGGTTTGCGACCGCGTAATCGCACCCTCCGAAGTCGCCTATCACCGCCGAAGTGGACGAAAAATAGCACACGAACCGCAGCGGATCGCTGGCCAGAAGTTCATCGAGTATCCGGGTTCCGTCGATTTTCGCGGCCAGCACCGCCGCAATTTCATCTGGATTTTTGTCCATCAACTTCTTTGTGCCGGCCACCCCCGCGGCGTGAATCACGCCGCAGATGGCCCCGAAGCGATCACGCGCCCGATCCAGACCAGCCGTCATCGCCGCGACGTCGCAAACATCCGCCATCAGATGCTCGACCTGGGCGCCCTGCTGACCCAATTCGGCAATCATGACACGTTGGGCTGCGTCCAAGGCGGATCGGCCACTGAGAATCAGATTAACTGGACCTTTCCCGGCGAGATGACGCGCAACCATCGAGCCGAGGCCGCCGCAGCCGCCTGTTATGAGAACCGTGTCCATCATTCCGCTCCCAGGGCTACCGGCTGGACCGCGCTTTGGACGCGTAGTTCGTATCGTTCACCGCTGCGGTAGAGCACGCTGCCCCCATTGGGCCGGTTCGCCTCGGACCACAGACGTTCACACCAAAGGGGGAAGCGGTCAGCGCCGGCGGCGTCACCGATCAGCACGCTCAGACGGGTACGCGGCCAGGCCAACCCCAAGGATCGCTCGAAGCCGATCCAGGATTCCAGGTAGCAGCGTTCCAGGCCATCACAATATTCACCGGCCAGCAGCACACGGCGCGGCTTCATTCCGGACCCATGCAGCGACTGCAGCAAGCCGGCGATGCCAGCGATATCGGCAATTCGTTCCGGCGCCTCCAGCGGGCGCAGGTAGAAAACGGTATCGACCTCAGTGTGCTCGGCGAAAGCGCGCGGATAACCGGCCTCATCGTCCGCGACAAACACAACGCGACGGTTCGGCGCCACTTTTGCCAGATACAACGCCAAGTCCCGTTGGCGGACCGGATCAGCCAGCAGGCACAGGATCACACCCTCCGGCTGTCCTGCCATGTCCGGTAGCGCACGACGAACGGGTTCCCAATCCTCGGTGAAGCACATCAGGCGGGGCGAACCGGACGGTTCCGGGGAGCGGCGATCGTAGGCGGCAAGCGGACTCACCTTGTCGGAGGCCGGTAGCGGCGGGGCGGTGACGGCCGTCGACGGCAAGGCGGGTAACGGCGGCAGCGCGGCACTGGCAGCTTCCGGCCGTATCTCCGCGGGATCGGCACGCCAAAGCACCGGGTACCTTTCGGTATCGAACCTATAAGTTGGCAGCCCGATCCGGCGCGGTTTCGCCTCGCCCCATAGAGACCGCCAATCGACCAGACCGCCTTTGGCCCACAAGGTGGCGAGCCGGTCAAGGTTGGCGTCGCCGATCCAGGCGCTTGGATGACTGACAACCTGTCCCGCGGAACCTCGCGCCGCCACGCCGCGACGTGCCGAGCCGCGAGCCAGCACGATGTGTCCGGCGGGCGTGCGGTTATCGAGGAAGACCTCTAACCCCAGCCGCAGGTCGTCCACATTGGAGACCACCAGGGCCAGCCGTTCCTCCATGGCGTCGCGTCCGGTTTGGAGCGTGTAGGCGACGCGCGACAAATCGATTCTTGCCACCTTCGCCGTCCGGACGAATTGCAACAGCGCCGCCGCTGCTTCTCGGAGATTCTCGTCACGCTTTCCAGAAAGAACAATCAGGTTCAGCCCGCTTGCGTCCTCGGGGGCCGGCGCCGTGTCCGCATATTCCTCAATCACCATATGTGCGTTAGTGCCGCTGTAACCGAATGAACTGAGCGCGGCCATCCGCGGGCCTCCCCGATTAGCCGGCCAGTCCGTCAGCGTCCGATTCACGTAGACCGGACCGTCAGCGAAATTGATATGCTCATTGGGCCGCTCGAAATTCACGGCGGGCGGTAGCATGCGGTGCTTCAGGCACAGTAGCACCTTGATCAAACCCAAAACGCCGGCCGCCGCGGCGGCATGACCGATATTCGCCTTGAGCGAACCGATGGCGCAGAATTGGCGTCGCCCGGTCAACGCATTGAAAGTATTGCTCAATGCATGGATTTCCACCGGGTCACCTAGCTTCGTCGCGGTGCCGTGCGTCTCGACATACTGGATGGACTCCACGTCAATGCCGGCATCTCGATAAACTGAGGTTTGCAGTTCACTCTGGGCAAGGAAACTGGGCACGGTGATGCCGGATGTCCGGCCGTCCTGGTTGGTGTCGCTGGCCTTGATGACACCGAGGATGTTGTCGCCATCCCGTTGGGCATCCTCGAGCCTTTTCAGCACGACGACACCCACGCCATCCCCAACCACCGTTCCGTCGGCATCGCCATCGAATGGCCGGCAGACACCCGCGGGGGACAGCATCCCGGCGTCGTGCATGGACAGGAAGGAATTGGGGTCGGTCCAAATGGTCACCCCTCCGGCGATGGCCATTTCCAGACGCCCGGCCTTCAGGGCCTCGCAGGCCACGTCGATCGCCACCAGCGAGGATGAACATGCCGTATTGATCGCAAGGACCGGCCCCTTCAAGTTCAGAAAATGCGCCAACCGGGATGCCGAAATACTGGTATCAGACCCAAGCATACTCAGATGTAGTGAGTTCGCGCTGGCTGGAACGCTTCCGCCCGCCAAACCGAAGTAACAGCCGACCCGCCGGCCGGACAGCGAGCCAGGCGCGTAGCCGGCATCTTCCAAAGCGCGGTAACCCTCCTCCAGCAGCAACCGCTGGTTGACATCCATGTGCTCCGCTTCCTTGGGAGAGAGACGGAAAAACAAAGGGTCGAACATCTCAGCGCCCGACAGCGCACCATAACGATGCGCCAGCGGCCGGCTGCTCCGCGCATCAAGGTAGGCTCGCCAGTCATCCGGCATGGTGCCGAGGCATTCCCGCCCTTCGCTGATCACCGTCCAGAGCGCGTCCACGTCATCCGCCCCGGCGCAGCGGGCGGACATGCCGATCACGGCAATCCCAGCCGCCCCGGCGTCCGCCGGCTTCTCCAGAGGCGCCGGTGCTGGATCCGCCCAAGTCGGGGCGAGCCGAGCGGCGACATAGCCGGCGAACGCGTCGAGCGTGTCATGCTCGAAGATCACACTGGTCGGAAGATCGAGGTCAAACCGGTGATTGACGCGTTCCAGCAACTCCAATGCGTTGACCGACCCGATACCCAGGTCCTGAAACGTTACCGAACCGGCAAAATCGTCATGGCTGAGCTCCAATACGCTTACAAATACATCGGTAAGGGCGGACTTGATCTGGTCCAGCCGTGTTGCGTCCGATGGGGGAGAGACGGTAGCGGGCACGAAGGACGGAAGCCGCGGGGCCGGCGCCGAATAGGGCCGCCGATGGGCCAGCTTCGCCCGATTGTAACGGCGCAGTTCCAGGATATCCTGGATCCCGGAACGGCTTAGCCTGATCAGACAATAGCTGATCTTGCCCTGGTCCAGAGCCCAGGACTGATTGACGTAGTTGCGCCAGGTGTCGCGGCCTACCTCCGGCAAATGCTGGAAATTCCGCTCGCAGTCGGGGTCAAATAGGAAATTGGCGATTTGTGGCGACACGTCGATGATATCATCGACGATCAGACCCGCGTCAGTCAGTATGTCGACCCACTGTCCCTCTGTGGGGATCGTGACCTCTACTTTCGGGTCTACGATCGCACCCCTTGTGTGAGCAATATAGTCAGCCAGCAGAACCGCGCCGCCTGGGGCCAGCGCCGCGGCGATCTTGCCGAACAGCGACGCCTTGTCACGGATATGGAACGTCACCTCGACGCCGATGACGATGTCATAATCATTGTCCGGGAATGGATCGCGCGCACTATCATTATGGAAAATCGCCGCCCGCCCATCCAGTCCACGTTCGCGGATGCGCTTGCTTCCGAGTTCCGCCTGGGCTCGAGTAATGGTGAAGCCATGCGCCAGAAGCCCAGGATTGGCCTCTGCGAAGCAGATCACATCGGTTCCATGGCCGCAACCGATATCCAGAATTTTGCGCGCCGCGCCAACATCCGCCAATCCGAACAGCACGTCGCGCATTTCCGTCTGTTTTTCGCGCACCAGGGCGATCTCCTCCGGATACTTCGCCGGATCGAAACAAACGCGGGTGACTGAGAATCCGGGTATCCGTTGTGCGAACGGCGCGAACGTCAGGTATTCCTCCCGGAAGCTGGTATCCGCCGCCTCGGCGGCGATGGCATAGAATTCCGCTGCCTTGTTCTCATGGTGCCGGACGGCCACCGGTTCCGCAGCGATCCCGTGCACGTCACCATACCGGCAGATCCGGCTTTCGAAGGGGTAGCCAGGCAGTCCGGACAGCCGGCGGCGCGGTCTGCCACCATACAACCCGATCCAATCAATGTCTGCCCCGTCCACCCACACCGTCGCAACGCGAGCAAAATCCCGGGCCGCCAACGCCGCCTGCACGTCAACGCCGGATCGCGCGCCGGATGCGTCTCCAAACCAGCAACCATCCGTCTCGCCCGCCGATGTCAGTGGCGTGCGATCAAGCCATTCGCGCAGGCGCTGTCGCAATTGGTCCGGGCGTTCGGCGAGGACGGCAAGGCGACAGGACATGGGCTCCCGCCCAGCTTGCAGAGTGTGAGCGAGGGCAGCCATATCGCTAATCGGATGCGCTGCGAGATAAGAGGTCCAATGCTGGACGGCGGCAGTGAGGCGATCCTGGTTTCTTGCCGAGAACACGAACAGATTGGCTGCGGGTTCCATCATCGGCTGGTTTGCAGGGGGTGCCGCCGCCTCTTCCAACACAAGATGGGCACACACGCCACCGGCGCCCGCCCCGTTGACCCCAGCGCGGCGAGGTATTTCGGCGGTACCGGCACGGACCGTGCGCCAATCTTCCTGGACGCCGGAAGGCCGGAACGCCAGCCGATCGAACTGGATGTCGGGATTCAGCGTATCGGCGATTAGCGTCGGCGCCCACCGTCTGGCTTTCAGCGACATCACGACCTTTATCACCTGAGCGATACCGGATGCGGCTTCCGCATGGCCAATATTGGGTTTCAACGAACCGATGCGAAAGGCAGTGTCCCGGCTGGCACGCTCACCAAATACCCTTGACAACGCTGCGACTTCCACTGCGTCCGCCATGGACTGACCGTTGGCGGAAACCTCGACGTAGCCGATGGTCCCCGGCTCGATCCCCGCTTGATCCAACGCTCCACGAATCGTCGCCGCCTGCTGGATCGCGCTCGGCGCCCCCAAGGCGGCGCCTCGGCCGGTGTGAGTTACCGAGGTGCCGCGAATCACCGCATGGATGGAATCGCCATCCCGCACCGCGTCGTCGTAGCGCTTTAAAACAATGGCGCCGACACCTTCGCCCGGAACGAAGCCACTTCCACCCGCCTGATAGGCTCTGCATTGGGCGCTGTCAGCCAAAGCCTTGCTCAGAGCAAGCCCCCGATATGTCGCGGGATGCAGGTAAAGATTGACACCGCCGGCAATGGCTAGCGCACCACCCCGGTAGCGAAGGTAGTCGCAGGCCTCATGCACCGCGACCAGCGCCGATGCGCACATGCTATCAACGGCCTGACTGGGCCCGCGGAAATCCAGATGGTGGGACACGCGGTTGACGAGCGACGCGAATGATGTGGCGAGGTAGTCGCCATCCTGCTCCCTGGCGAGAAGATTGAAGCCGTGCTTTGTCGCTCCAGCAAATACCGCACTGCGCACCTTGACCGCGTCGTCCAGGCTAGACGGAGCGTAGCCAGCATCCTCCAGCGCTTTCCAGGCCTCCAGCAGGAAAAGCCGCTCCTGCGGGTCGATCCGCGCGGCATCCCGAGGTGTGACATTGAAGAACACCGGATCGAAGGCGAGAGGATCGGACAGGAAGCTGCCCCAGCCCCCCGGCGCCGCAGCGGCGGCCCAGCGGTCGGTTGGAACCTGCCGAATGCTGTCTCGTCCGGCGAGCAGATTCGCCCAGAATTCATCCGGTGTTGCAGCATCGGGGAAGCGTCCGCTGATCCCGATGATCGCGATCGGTTCGGCACCACGTTCGCTGCGCATAGCGACCGGTACTGGCCGGAGTTCGACATCCGGCGCCGCGGAGGCATCCCCGTCCGGCTGAGCCAGGCCATCACCGAGCCAGGCCTTGCAGGCGTCGGGGAAAACCTCAGCGAGATGGGCGGCCAAGGCCTCCAGCGTCGGGTACTCGTAAAACAAAGTCTTGGGTATGCCTGGAAAGCTCTCCTCCAGCCCATACTTAAGCTGGGTTCCCATGATGGAGTCGACCCCGTAGGTTTCCAGCAACGCGCGCGGGGCTATCGTTGCGGGGGCCAGTTTCAGATGCTCCGCGATAAATAGGGTCAGGGCGACCTGGGTGCGCCGCGCCAGCGTGTCAGCCGCTCCGCCCAGCTGCGGTTGCCGGACGGAAGGCACGGGACGCGTTGCCGCGTTGTCCTTCGCGGCGCGCAGCCGCGACACCTCGCCGTTCAGAACCATCGCGCGAGGTGCATCCATCGTCATGATCCGGTGGAAGGTTGCCAATCCAAGATCGGTTTCCATCGGCGTCACGCCGGTTCGCCGGTGCACGTTCGCCACGCTGTCCGGACCGATGGTCATTCCGCCGTCGCGCCACAAGGGCCAAGCAATCGAAACGATGCGTGGTCCGCTGCCTGCCCCTTGCTCGGCCAACGCATCCTGGAAGGCATTTGCCGCAGCGTAACCGGCCTGACCGACATTCCCATAGACCCCCACGGTGGAGGAGAACAATGCCAGGAATGCAGGGGCCAGTGCGCGACTTGCTTCCAGCAAGTGGATGGTGCCGGCAACCTTCGGCGCCAGCACGGCGGCCAAATCGTCCACCGTGCTGTTGGCGATCAGGCCGTCGCGCAGGACGCCGGCCGTGTGCAGAATTCCGTCCAGGCGGCCGTAGCGATCCGCGATATGGTCCATCAGCGCGGAAACCTGACCGGCATCGGCGACATCCGCCTGATGATAATCCACCCTGTCTCCCAACATGCGCCGCTTTTCGTCGCCCAGAGCGGAACGGCCGCACAGTACAACTCTGGTACCGGAAGCAACTGCCATGATTTCGCTTAGGAAAATCTGGCCCAGACCGCCCATTCCGCCTGTAATCAGGTAGACACCGTCGGGCCGCCAGGTACGGCTGACCGGCCCCTCGTTGGGCGAAGCAATCTCTGTCCAGAGATATTGCTGGAGCGTGCCGTTGCACTGACGCACCCTGGCGATTCCGGGGAAACATGCGCACGCGTCAAGCAAGACGCGCAAAGCCTCGACGTCCTGCCCCAACGCGGCGTGGATAGTCTGAACGCGAAGGCCGTGCATCTCCTGCACCGCGGTACGCAGCATCCCCAAAAGCCCGGCAAACAGGCTGCCTTCGCCTGATTCGGGAACGAGAAGCTGAAGCAACAGCCCGTCCGGCCTGCGGTCGGCGACGATACGTCGCAGATGACTCCATACCGCCGCGGCCGTTTCGGAGAAACGCGTGGCAATGTCACCCTCATACGAGGGAATCGCCACACAAGTGATCCCAGCGGCCCCCAACCCGCCCAGTAGGAGTGCAGGGACGTCTGGAGCAATCAGCGCACGCCCAGCCGGCGGGTCCTCGGCAGCGGCAACCGGAATGTCCTGCCAGTCCGGTTGATAGATCAAGGTCCCAACATGGTCGGGTTCCTTGCTCATGGTGACCGGCAATGCGGTTGCCGTCGGCCGCGGCCAGTAACGGCCCCTTTCAAACGGGTAGGTGGGTAGGCCGACACGACGCTGGGGGTCGCCGTACAACGCGTCGCCCACGATCCCATAGCCCTGACAATACAACTCCGCGACACCCAGCAGGAGTTCACGGCACGCTTCAGGGTCGTCGTTCTGCCGGCCGCGCTGGAGCAAGTCTCCGATCGCCTGGGCGATGACCTTGCGGACGGTGAAGTCGCCCGGGACTTCGCCCTGAAACAGATTGGGATGACCGCCATGGCCGATCTGCTCCAGCAGATAAACGGCATCCTGGTGGTTTTGCACGACCACTGCGGCCCTGTGTCGGAAATGGTGGCGGCCTTCCAGCAGCGTATAGGCGATTGCCGGCAGATCCTCCTCGCTCAGCGGCGCCGCCGCCAAACCCTGCGCCAGGCTGGCCGCCCGCTCCCGCAACGCCGTCTCGCTCTTCGCCGACACCACCAGGAGATGATACGGACGCTGCGCACCCGGCCGCGCCATGACCGCCGGCGCCTCACCCACCAGCACATGCGCGTTCGTCCCGCTCATCCCGAACGCGCTCACCGCGCCAACCCGACCCCCGGCAACCTCCGGCCACGCGCGCGCGAACTTGTTCACGTAAAACGGGCTGCGGTCCCAGCGGATGTGGTCGCTCTCTTGCTCGCAATGCAGGCTCGCAGGGATAAGGCGGTGCCGCAGCGACATCGTCAGCGCGATCAGGCTCACAACCCCGGACGCCGCGAACGCGTGCCCAACATTGCTCTTCACCGACGTCACCGCGCAGCCGCCAACCGCGACACCCGAACCGCGGAACGCTTCCTCAAGCGCCTTGATCTCCACAGGGTCGCCCAGCGGCGTCCCCGTACCGTGCGTCACGATGTGCCCGATCCGGACCGCATCAATCCCGGACGCTTCCCGCACCCGCCGGATCAACGCACCCTGCGCCACGCCGCTCGGCGCCGTGATCCCGTTGGTCTTGCCGTCGTAGTTCAAACCACTGCCCAGGATCACCGCATGCACAGGATCGCCATCCGCCAGCGCACGGGACAGCGGCTTCAGCAACACAGCCGCGACAGCTTCGCCGGGCACCAGCCCGTTGGCGTCCCGCGCAAACGCCCGGCACCGCCCGTCATCCGACAGCATCCCAGCCCGCGCCATGCCGATGAACGGAGCCGGCGTCAGCAACAGGCTCACCCCCGCCGCCAGTGCCGCATCGCACTCGCCCGCACGCAGGCTTTGGCACGCCTGATGCACCGCCACCAGCCCCGACGAGCACGCCGTGTTCAGCGCCATCACCGGACCGCCAAGGCCGAGGAAGTAGGCCAGCCGCGCCGCCAATACACCGGTATGCGACCCGGTGATCCCAACCCCGCCATCCGCCGGCAACACGCCCTGGAAGTCGCCTTCCTCCACACCAACGAACATGCCGACACGTTCAAGCTCCAGCCGAGAGGGGCCATAGGCGCCGTCCTCAAGCGCGTTCCAAGCCTCCTGCAGCAGCAGACGCTGGCGCGGGTCCATACCCTCAGCCTCACGCGGCGAGATCTCAAAAAACAGCGGATCGAACTCATCGACCCCAGGCACAAGGCCGCACCAACGGCCGTTGGTCTTGCCAGGTTCACGCGGGTCGCCTTGGAACAACCGCCAATCAAAGCGTTCCGGCGGGATCTCCTCAATCGCGTCCTCACCACACGACAGCAGACGCCACAGCGCGCCGACTGTGCGAACCTTGGCAAAACGACCGCTCATCCCAATGATCGCGATCGGATCCGATACCGCCGCCGATGACGGGGGCAGCGCCGAGGACGATGCCGATGACGCCGCCGATGACCCCGCCGATGCCGGGGACGCCGGCATGGGGGGCACAACAGCATCAGCAAACGGCAAATCTCCATCGCGGAAGTGAACCGAAAGCGACCCGCCGTGTTCCTCCAGCAGCCAAGCCGACAACGCATCCAGTGTCGAGTGACCGAAAAACACGTCCGGCGTTACATCAACGCACAGACGGGCCGACAGACAACGCGCATATTCCCCAAGGCTAATCGAATCAAAACCAAAATCCGCCAGG
>CAIYDT010000038.1 GCA_903924985.1 uncultured Acetobacteraceae bacterium | reverse complement strand
GCGCATCAGCAGCAGGTCATCGTCGCTCACCGCTGCTGGGCGCCAATACACGGACGAGCGGGAAACTTTGAGCAGGCGGCACTGCGCCACGACCGAAAATTCGTCACCCCCGCGGTCAACCAGCGACAGCCGTGCGATCCGGCTCATGGACCAGACCTTTTGCGAAAAAATCCCGTTCGATCCCCGGATCAAGTCCGGGGACCAGTTCGCCGATCTTCTCATACAGTTTGGCAAGCCGCGCGTCGTCTGACGGGTCGGAGGTACCGCCTTTGCTTTTGGCGAACAGCGAGCCAAGGCCGTCAATCGCGGTCTTCTTCCAGGCATGGATCTGGCTGGCATGGACACCGAAGCGGCTCGATAACTCCGCCACCGTGGTGTCCTCTCGCACCGCCGCCAATGCTACCTTCGCCTTGAAATCAACGCCGTGCTTTTTGCGGACATTCGTCATTTGCAACCCCTGGCCATCAGGCCGGTTAGGGGCGGGACTCTCTCTTAGCTACCTGTCCAGGATTTGGGGGCCACCTCATCGTACGGATGACCGTTTCCTCATGGACCTGGACCACGACCGGTTCGGGCGCCTCCGGCAACTGGGGCACCGGTAATAACTGGACAAACGGAACTATCTCCGCCCAGCCAGGCACTGGCGACGAGGCCTACATCACAGGAGCGGGCGCTGGCGCCTATACGATTAAAATAGGCGCAAGCAATCCGACCGTTGACGTCATTACGCTCAACGCGGCCAACGCGACCCTCACGTTCAATAGTCTTCTCGGGGGCACTCTCAGCGCTACCACCCAGGCCGGCAGCGGTCTTGTGCTTCAGAACGGCTCTGTCGCCTTTTCGAGCCCTAACGGCGGCACCTTAAATGTCAACACCTTAACTGCAACCGGTGGCGGCATAAGCTTTTCCAACACGCCAACGACAACGCAAACCGACGTCCTAAATATCGCTAACACATTGTCGCTCGGAGCGAGCCAGATTACGGCGAGCACGATCGGTCAAGTCAATATCGGCACCTCCACGGGCTCGGCGGGGCAGGTCACCATCGCCACCGGGGGCCTTGCGACCATTTACGGCGGCAGTCTCACGGCTCAGACATTCAATATCGGTGGAGGCACCTTCACGCAGTCCGCGGGCGGTGTGAACATCACGGGCAAAGCCTCGTTCTCGGGTGGTACGGAGACCTTCTCCGGCACCGCGCTGTTCCAAGCCGGCACCGTTTCCATCGGAAATGCGTTAACCATCAACGGCGGCACGGTCCAGTCCAACAGCGGTGGCGGCGGTATCACCATCTCCAGCGGCACCGTCCTGACTATGGGCGGCGGCACGCTCGACGGCACCAGCGGCGGCATCGCCGATAGCGGCACCATCATCGGCATGGGCGCGGTCCTTGGGTCGGTCACCCTGGGCAATGTTACCGCCAGCGGCGGCATCCTCGATATCAAGAACAACATCGCGGCCTCCAGCGGCCTGAACTTCAATATCGCTACGGGCACCAGCTCGGTGCTCGAACTGGAAGGTACCGAGGCGTCCGGCCAGACGATTACCTTCGCCTCCGCCTCCTCCGGCGTGCTGGAGCTGAACGGCGCCACAGCCGTGAGCGGGCTGAGCGACACCATCACCAACCTTGGTACCGACAGCAGCGCAACGTCCGTCAGCGGCGTGGACTTCATCAACCTGCAGGGTGTCACCGTCGATCACATCAACATTGGCGGCGTCCTGACCAACGAGTTCAACGGCTCGGCCACCACCGTCACGCTGTACAACGCCAGCAACGTGTCGCTCGGCACCTTGAACCTTGCCAGCGCGCCAACCGCCGGGACCTTTTTCGACGTGGCGGCGGACAGCACCGCCAATGGCAACGCCCTGGGCGGTACCGACCTGTTCCTGTCGAACGTCGTCTGCTATGCTGCCGGCACCGCCATCATGACCGAGGACGGCGAAGTGCCTGTCGAATCCCTCGCCGAGGGCGACATGATCGTGACCCTGCGGGACGGACAGGCCGTCCCGATGCCGGTCAAATGGATGGGCGTCCGCAAGATCGACATCGCGGGCCACCCGAACCCACACATGGTCGCCCCGATCCGCATCCGCGCCGGTGCCTTCGGCGAGGACCAGCCGCGTCGCGACCTGCTCGTCTCCCCCGCTCATGCCATCTACGTAGACGGCAAGCTGGTGCCCGCCAACCTGCTGATCAACCACATGACGATCACCCAGGAGCTGCACACAAAATCGGTTACCTACTGCCACATCGAACTCAATCGGCATTCGCTGATCCTGGCGGAAGGACTGACGTCGGAGTCCTATCTCGACACCGGCAACCGCGCCTACTTCAGCAACGCCGGCCTGGCGATGGTGTTGCACCCGGAATTCCATGTGAACGCCGGTCTGAAGCAGTGGGAAGAAGACGCCTGCGCCCCGCTGGCAATCGACGCCGAGACGATCGCCCCGATCTGGCAGACGCTGGCCGACCGCGCCGAGTCCCTCGGCTTCGTCCCGCCCCGGTTCACCACCACCCAGGATGCCGACCTGTACCTTGAGGCTAACGGCCGCCGCCTGCGCCCCGTCGCGGTCGCGAATGGCCGCCACACCTTCGTGCTGCCGGCCGGTACTGGCGACATCGTCCTGCGGTCCCGCACCTCCGCTCCCGCTGACCTTGACCCGTTGTCGGGCGACTGGCGTCCTTTGGGTGTCGCGGTGCGCGGCATGACCCTGCGCAACGGCGACGACCACATCGTGATCCCGGCCGATCACCCTGGCCTGACCCAGGGCTGGCACACGGCGGAGGCCGGCAACGGCGACCTCTGGCGCTGGACCGCCGGCAACGCAACGATCCCGATGCAAGGCAACGCCAGCCCGGCGATGCTCGACATCGATATCGGCGCCATGGGGACCTACATCCTGGCCCGGTCGGATCGGGAACAGCGCCTGGTGGCGTAATATCCCACACCCGTCATCCTCGGGCTTGACCCGGGGACCGCCTCAAACACCGGCGGTGACGGGGGTCCTCGGGTCAAGCCCGAGGATGACGAGGAGGCGAAGCAGGCGAAGCCGCCAACAACCGGTCGATCGGGTTCCAGACAAAAGCCGTCTGCACCACGGGCTGGCTCGCCACCACGATCTCCGTCTCCATGGCCGCCCGCCCGCCGAGCCGTAGGTAGAACCAGCGGCTGGGGTTATCCCGTAGCACCCACAGAAACGCGGACCGGCACCCGATGCCGCGCAGATGCTCTCCCGCGCCGTTCATCAGGGCGCGACCGATGCCGCGGTCCCGCCAGTCATCCAGTACATAGAGTGTCTCAACCTCACCCTCCGCCAGGGTTCGGCCCCAGCCGCGCGCCGGGCCGGCGGTGGTGAAACCGACGATGCGGTTGTTGCTATCGGGGGGCAGATCCTCCCCGCTGGCCGTGGCGACCAGCACTCCGGCCCCCGAGCGAATGCCGGCGCCGTAGTGGGATGCATGCCGGGTAACGGACATACGGGACAGGTAGGTGTCGGGCAGGATGCCCGCATAGGCGGTGCGCCAGACCGCGACGTGCACCGCGGCGATGGCCATCGCGTCGGCCGGCGTGGCTTTGCGTATCTGGATCACGGACCCCGTTCCAGCACGGCGGCGAAGAACCCGTCCGTGCCGTGCCGCGCCGGTGTCAGCGACAGATAGTCGCCGGTGCAGGGGACGGGCGTCTCCAGCGGCCAGGCGCGCGCCAAGGGGACAAGGGAGAAGTCCGGATGCCGCTCCAGGAAGGCCGCGATCTGGGCCTCGTTCTCCTCCGCCAGCAGGGAGCAGGTGGCGTAGACCAACCGCCCGCCCTTGCGGACCAGGGATTGCGCCGAGTCGAGGATCATCGCCTGCTTGGGCACCAGTTCGGCCAGATCGGTCTCGGTCAGCCGCAACCGAGCATCCGGGTTGCGCCGCCAGGTGCCGGTTCCCGTGCAGGGCGCGTCCACCAGCACCCGGTCGAACGCCCCCGCTCGGCGTTTCAGCCACTTGTCGCCGGGCTCGACCAGATGCCGCTCCACATTGTGCGCCCCGGCACGCTTGAGGCGTGGCAACGCCCCCTCCAGCCGGGACCGCGACACGTCGCACGCCACGATCTGGCCCTTGTTGCGCATGCGGCTGGCCAGCGCGAGGGTCTTGCCTCCCGCCCCGGCGCACCAATCCACCACCCGCATGCCAGGGTGCGCATCCACCATGACGGCGATGAGCTGGCTACCCTCATCCTGAATTTCCACCAGACCCGTCTGAAACGCCGGCCCACTGGTCACCGGCCGCCGCCCATCGATTCGTAGGCCCCAGGGAGAGTACGGCGTCGGCCGCGCCTCCCACCCTTCGGCGGTCAGGGCAGCTTGCGCTTCCTCGCGGGTAGCTTTCAGCAGATTGGCGCGCAGATCCAGCGGGGCCTCGGTGCTGAGCGCCGACAGCTCGGCCGCCGTCGCGGTGCCAAATCGGGCGGACAGCAGGGGCAGAATCCAGTCTGGGACCTCCAGCCTGACGGCGTCGGGCATGCCGGGGTGGTCGAGCGTATGCCCCTCGATCTTCCCCAGCACGGCTTTCTCGGCCGCGTTCAGGGCCGGGGCGGCATACTGGCCACCCGAGTATGTCTGCACGACGCCTGACAGCGCCCAACCCTCGGTCAACAGCGACGCCGCGATCAGCATCCGCCCGGTGATGGGGGAGTCCTTCAGCCACCACTCCAGCCGCCGACGGGTGCGCAGCACGGACCACACCCGGTCCGACACCGCCCGCCGGTCGCCGGAGCCGATGAAGCGACGGGCACGGAAGTAGTCATTGGCCACGGCATCGGCCGGCCGCTTGCGTGCGGACTCGATGATGTCCAGCAGCTCGATGGCGGCGGCGATCCGCCCGGCGGTCATCATCTCGTGTCATCCCCGGATAGCAAAATACCGTCATCCTCGGGCTTGACCCGAGGATCGCCCCAAACGCCGGAGGTGACGGCGGCCCTCGGGCCAAGCCAGAGGATGACGGTGGGGGGAAAGGCCATCATCCGACCATCCCCACCAACGCCGACAAATCCCGAATCTCCGCCACCTTGCCGTGCAAATCGTACTCCGCCCGCTGCCCCGTCCGGTTTACCCAAAACACCTTGTACCCGAACGCCAGCGCCCCGAACGCGTCCCAGGGGTTGGATGACACAAACGCCATCTGGCTCGCCGCCAGCCCGAAATGCTCACACGCCAGCCGGTAGACCCGAGGGTCCGGCTTGAACACGCCCACTGCCTCCACGCTCAACACCGCGTTCAGGAGATCGGCCAGCCCCGCGGTATGCACTGCGTCGCGCAGCATGCCGGGTTCCCCATTGGACAGAATGGCCCGCTGCAGCCCCTTGTCGCGCAGATGGCGCAGGACAACCGGGACCTCGGGGTAAGCGTCCAAATGCCGATAGGCCATCAGAATGTCGGCCAACAGCTCCGCCTCATGGATACCGTGCCGGCTGGCGGCCCAGACCAGCGCCTCCTCGGTCAGATGCCAGAAGTCGCGGTGATAGGCGGGGCCGGCGAGCGACCGCACCCAGGAGTATTCCACCTGTTTCATCCGCCAGTCGGCGCTGATCTGCTGCCAGTTTGGCCCAAGACGAGCAGCGTAGCGCCCCATGGCGGCGTGGATGTCGAGCAGGGTGCCGTACGCGTCGAACACCACGGCACGGACGTGTTCCATCAATCCTGCCGGTAGTTGGGGGCCTCGCGGTCGATCGCCACGTCGTGCACGTGGCTTTCCCGCAGGCCGGCGCCGGTAACGCGGCGGAAGCGGGTGTTTGCCTGCAACTCCGCCAAAGTCTGGCTGCCGGTGTAGCCCATGCCGGCGCGTAACCCGCCGACGAGCTGGTGCACCACGTTGCCAACCGGGCCTTTGTAGCCGACGCGGCCCTCCACGCCCTCCGGCACCAGCTTGAGTTGGTCCTTGATGTCCTGCTGGAAGTAGCGATCCGCCGACCCGCGCGCCATGGCGCCCAGGCTGCCCATACCGCGGTAGGATTTGTACGACCGGCCCTGGTACAGGAACACCTCGCCCGGAGCCTCATCGGTGCCGGCCAGCAGGCTGCCGATCATGACCGAGTCGGCCCCTGCCGCGATGGCCTTCACGATGTCGCCGGAGGTGCGCATGCCCCCGTCGGCGATGGCCGGCACCCCTTGCTCCTTGCAAGCGGCGGAGGTTTCCAACACGGCGGTAAACTGCGGCACCCCGACACCGGCCACCACGCGGGTGGTGCAGATCGAACCCGGCCCGATGCCAATCTTCACCGCGTCGGCGCCGGCCGCGATCAGTGCCAGCGCGCCCTCCGGCGTCGCCACGTTGCCGGCGATGACCTGCACGGCGTTGGACGCCTTCTTGATCGCCTCCACCGCCTTCAGCACGCCCTGGGAGTGCCCGTGCGCGGTATCCACCACGATCACGTCCACCCCTTCCCCGATCAGCGCTCGCGCTCGGATTTGTCCGTCCTCCCCCACCCCGGTGGCGGCGGCGACGCGCAGGCGTCCGAGCTCGTCCTTGTTAGCGAGGGGGTGAGTTTCCGCCTTGTCCATGTCCTTAACGGTGATCAGCCCGACGCAACGGTACATCTCATCCACTACGATCAGCTTCTCGATCCGGTGCTTGTGCAGCAGATGCCGGGCGTCATCGGGGTTCACGTCGGCGGTGACGGTGATCAGGTTTTCCCGCGTCATCAGCTCGTAGACCCGGAGCGAGGGGTCGGTGGCGAAGCGCACGTCACGGTGGGTGATGATGCCGACCAGGCGGTTGGTGTCCCGCTCCACCACCGGAATGCCGGAGATGCGATGGGTGGCCATCAGCGCCTTCACATCGGCGAGGGTCTGGTCCGGGTGAATGGTCAGCGGGTTCACCACCATGCCCGACTCGAACTTCTTGACTCGGCGAACCTGGGCGGCCTGCTCCTCGGGCGTCAGGTTCTTGTGGATGACCCCCATGCCGCCGAGTTGCGCCATGATGATGGCCATGTCCCCCTCGGTGACGGTGTCCATGGCGGCGGAAATCAGCGGGATATTGAGGGAAATGGTGCGCGTGAGCCGGGTGCGCGTGTCGGTGGACGACGGCAGCACCTGCGAATACGCCGGCACCACCAGCACATCGTCGAAAGCCAACGCCTCAGCCACCCGCTCGGCGAGCAGGTTGGAGAAGCTGGAAGAATGAGTAGGAATATCGAGCGCCATGGCGGGGGGGGGCCTTTCCGCAACCTTGGCGACCCCTCATAGGGCGGCGGCGGCGAGTCCGCAAGGATTGGGTCGCGACGACCGAGCCGAAGGTTACCCTTTGAAAGCCCGCATGACCCCCAACGCTCGATCCATGTCCGCGATCAGGTCGTCCACGTCCTCCAGGCCAATATGAATCCGTACCAGGGGCCCCGCAAATTGCCCCGAACCGGCGGTGCGGGTGATGTTCCCCGTCGTCGGCACGGCGAGGCTTTCGTAGCCGCCCCAGGAAGCGCCGATACCGAACAGCTCCAGCGCCTCCACGAAGGCATGGGTGGATTCCGCCGTAAACGTCGGCTTGAACTCCACCCCGAACAGGCTGCACGCGCCGGTGAAATCGCGGCGCCAGATGTCGTGGCCGGGGGCGCCGGGCAGGCCGGGGTGCAGCACCTGGGCAACCTCCGGCCGGTGCCGCAGCCAGTGTGCCACCTGCATCGCGGCATCCATCTGCGCCGCCAACCGCACGCCCATGGTGCGGATGCCGCGCAGCGTCAGCCAGCAATCGTCCGGGCTGGCGTATTGCCCCAACTGACGGGCACCGGCGTGCAGCTCCTGCCAGATTTCGTCGTTGCTGACGGTGATGCTGCCAATCAGCACGTCGGAGTGGCCAGCCAGATATTTGGTCGCCGCCTGGATCGATACGTCCACGCCATGCTTGAACGGCTGGAAATGGTGGATGCCCCAGGTGTTATCCATCAGCACCTTGGCCCCACCGGCATGCGCCACGGCCGCGATGGCTGGGATGTCCTGCACCTCGAAGGTGTGGGAGCCGGGGCTTTCCGTGTAGACGACCGTGGTGTTGGGCCGCATCAGCTTCGCCAAACCCTCACCGCTGATGCATGGATCGTAGTACGTCGTTTCGACGCCATATTTCACCAGCATGCCGGAGGCGAAATTGCGGGCCGGGCCGTAGACGTGATCCGGCATCAGCATGTGATCGCCGGCCTTGAGGAACACCAGCAGCGGCACGGTCACCGCCGCCAACCCGGTGCCGACGATGTAGCAACGGGTACCGCCCTCAATGGCGGAAATCATGTCTTCCAGCGCCCAATGGGTTTCCGACCCGCCAGTGCCGTAGGTCAGCACCTGCGCACCGCGCTGTGCTTGCAACGCTTTCCGCTGCGCCACCGTCGGCACCAGCACGGTGGAGCCGCGCAGCAGCGGCGGGTTGACGAAGCCGTGCTCGTGCTTGCCGCGCCGCCCGAGGTGCGACAGTTTGGTGCGGAAGCCGTAATTAGCGGTCATACATTTGTCTCCACGGCGGTATCGGAGCGTCCGCCCCATTCGGTCCAGGACCCGTCATAGACGGCGCCCTCGGGCAGGCCCGACAGGCGCAGGCCCATCGTCAGGATACAGGCGGTAACGCCCGAGCCGCAGCTCGTCACCACCGGCCGAGCCCCGTCTACCCCGGCGGCTGCGAAACGCGCCTTCACCTCGTCAACGCCGCGGAACGTCCCATCGGCGTTCAGCAGATCGGTGTAGGGAATGTTGGCCGCCCCCGGCATGTGCCCGCTGCGCATGCCCGGGCGCGGCTCCGGCGTCGCCCCGGTAAAGCGCCCGGCGGCTCGGGCATCCAGCACCAGCTCGGCTTGCGTCCCAACGTTCGCGATAATGTCCCCGACCCCGCGCAGGCGCGTCGCGCGATAATCCGGGTTGAACACGGCGGCAGCAGGAGCAGCGGGTTCGCCGGCCTCGGTCGCGCGGCCCTCCCGCACCCATTTCGGCAGCCCGCCATCCAGCACAGCGGCGTTGTCGTGCCCGAACAGGCCTATCAGCCACCAGCCGCGCGCGGCCGAGGCCAGGCCCTTCTGATCGTAGAACACCACCCGGGTCGCGTTGCTCACGCCCATCGCGCCCATCAGCTTGGCGAAGCGTCCGGGGGTGGGGACCATATGCGGCAGCGACGAGTCCTGATCGGCCACGACATCGATGTCGAAATACCGGGCGCTCGGGATATGCGCGACGAGGAATTCGACCCGGCCGTTCTTGGATTCGTTCGGCAGGTACATGGTCGCGTCGAACACGACCAAATCCGGTTTACCCAGCTCTCCGGCCAGCCATTCCGTTGTTACCAGCGGCCCCATCGTACTCTCCCCTTAGATTGTCTGGTCAGTGTCACATGGCTCAGGCCGGTGCAATGACGATGCGCCGGTTCTGCTTGCCCTTGTTCTCGATCTTCACCACGGTCATCCGCCCGATTTCCCCGGTGCGAGAGACATGCGTGCCGCCGCACGGCTGCAAATCGACCAGCGAAGCATCGCCGATCCGCATCAGCCGCAGCCGCCCCATGCCGCGGGGGGGGCGCACCGACATGGTGCGGACCAGACCGGGGTCAGTGTCGAGCACCGACTCGTCCACCCACTCGATCTTCACGGGCAGGTCGGCTTCGATCAGGGCATTCAGCCCGGCCTCGATTTCTTCCTTGGGTGGCGGGTTGGGGAGGTCGAAGTCCAGGCGGGATTTATCCGCACCGACAGACCCGCCGGTGACGGCGGCGCCTTTGATCAGGCTGCACAGCAAATGCATCGCGGTGTGCATGCGCATCAGCTTGTGTCGGCGGTCCCAATCAAGTTCGCCTTCCACCACGGCATCGACCGGCGGCAACGACGCGCCAGGGGCTGGGACGTGCAGGATGGTTTCGCCCTCGCCTTTGATCGTGTCGGCGATCGCGGTTTCCCCGCCCTCCCACCGCAGCACCCCGGTATCCCCCGGCTGACCGCCGGAGCGGGCGTAGAAGATGGTGCAATCGAGCACGATGCCGGTTTCGGCGCTGGCCAGGACCGTAGCGGCAGCTTTGCGCAGGGTCGGTTGATCCAGGAACAGGCGTTCGGTCATCGGGCGATCCCCTCGGCGCGTCGCGGGAACGCGCGGTCGACGGCACTGCGGGGCCGCAGCGCGAGGCGTTCATACGCCAGCGCCACCGCCATGTCGCGCAAGGCGGTTTCGGTCACGGCGCGAGCCACCGCTGCCGCAACGAGTCCCGACGCGCGGCGAGCCATAGCAAGCCAATGGCGGTGATGGAGTTGGTGAATTGCCCGTTCAGAGCCGCCTCGATCGCCTTGGCGGCGGGCCAGACGCGGACACGGATGTCCTCATCCTCGGAAACCTCACCCGCGTGCCAGGCGATCCCATCCGGCCCAGTGACCGGCGCCCGCACGCGGCCGACATACAATTCACAGAACTCGTCCGCGCCGCCGGCCGTCAGCATGTAACCGCCGATGCGCTCCAGCCGGTCGGCCGTCACGGCCATTTCTTCCTGGAGTTCGCGGTGCATCGCTTCCTCCGGGTCCTCGTTGTCCTCCAGTAGCCCGGCGGGGAGTTCCACCAGCACCGGATCGATGCCCGCGGCGAAAGCGGGGAAGCGGAACTGCTCGATCAGCACGACAGCGTCGGCGGCGGGGTCGTAGGGCAGCATCGCCACCGCCCTGCCGCGCCGCCACATCTCCCACGTGCGCAGCCCCGACATCGCCCCGTCGAAGCGGCGGTTGCGGAAGCGGATGACATCCAGCGGAAAGCGCCCGGACCAGACACGCTGGTCGGACTCGATCTGGACGTCGGGGGAAACAGGCAGAGGGGACGAGGTGCGGGGGCGCATGGCGGGGGAGTGTATCGGGAGCCACCGGTCAGAGGCCAGGGGGGGTGCTCAGCGCAGAAAATGCAAAGTGGCAAAGTGCCGCGAGTGATTAGTCCACCTTCAGCCACACCTTCCCGGCCTCGAAGGGAATAACCGGCATCGCCTCACTCCGCCCATCGCTGCCGGTCTCATGCTGACCATAACCGAGCTGAGCAACCGTCGCCGGGAGGCGCGCGCACCAATGCAAGCTATGGGGGTGGAATATTCTCCAACACCACCGCCATCGATCGGAGCGCGACGAATTGGCGGAACGCTCACCGCCCCCGCCATCGCCCTGAACACGCGCGCGACCACGCTGCGCTTCGTGCCGCAGGCTAATCTGACAGTGCTGGATCCGACCTGGACAACCGAAATTGTTGCGAATTCGCATAATAATTACGTGTTCGACACGCTCTACGGTTCGGACAGCAAACTGCGCCCGTTGCCGCAGATGGCCGAGGGGCACGAGGTCTCTGCGGATGGCCGGGTCTGGCGTATCCGGCTGCGCGAGGGTTTGTGGTTCCACGATGGCACCAAGGTGCTGGCGCACGACTGCGATGCGAGTCTGGCACGATGGGCGAAGCGCGACAGCTTCGGACAGTTGCTCGATCGTGTTGTGGAGAGTTGGGGCGGGACCGCTGACCGCACCGTGGAGATCAAGCTTACAAGGCCGTTTCCGCTGATGCTGGAGGCGATCGGCAAGCCGGAAACACCGGCCTTCGTGATGCCCGAGCACCTTGCCAGGACCGATCCCAACACGACGGTGACGGAGATGGTCGGCTCCGGTTCGTACCGTTTTATTGCTGGCGAGTTCAACTCCGGGAGCCGTGCGGTCTACGAGTGGTTCGAGCGATATGTATCGCGCGGCGAGGCGCCGGACTCGACCTCGGGCGGGAAGGTCGCGCATTTCCAGCGGGTCGAATGGGTGGTGATCCCGGACCACGCGACCGCCTCGGCGGCGCTGGCGACTGGCGAGGTGGACTGGTGGGAACGGCCGCTGACTGACCTGATCCCCAGCCTCAAGCAAAATCCAGGCGTCACGGTGCGGATCGCCGATCCTGGCGGGCGAGTGGTGATGATGCGAATGAATTGCCTGCACAAGCCGTTCGACAATGCGAAGGTTCGCCGCGCGGGGCGACGACACGTCGCTGCGGACGACCTGCCGCGGTCTGTATCCAAAGGGCACGGCGGGTGTAATGAAACCAAAGGCCCGTTGTGTTGACAGTTTCAATTGCTTAACACTGTTATGTCTGCAATAAAAAATCCCACTTATCCCATGCGTCCCTGTAAAAAATTCTTTCTCTTACGAACGCCGGAACACGCACACGCTCTCCAGCCGCGCCGACCACAGGAACTGGTCGATCGGCGTCACCGACTCCAGCCGGTAACCAGATTGTTTGAGCAACAACCCATCCCGCGCCAAAGCCCCGGGATTGCAGCTGACATAAACCACCGTCCCCACCCCAGACGCCCCAATCTGCGCCGTCTGCTCGGGCGCGCCGTTATGCGGGGGGTCCAGTACCACCGCGGCGAACGACGAAAGCTCCTTGACCAACAAAGGTTGGCGGGTCAGGTCGCGCTGGATTGCCTCCACCCGTCCGCCGGTCGCGGGATTGTTGGCGGCGGTGCGCAAAGCGGTGAAGGCGTCGCGGTCGCCCTCGAACGCCGCGACGCGAACCTTCGGCGCCAGCGCGAACGTAATCGTCCCGCATCCAGCATACAGCTCGGCCACCCGCGACCTGGCCGTCAGCTTCGCCGGTAGCGCCGCCAGCACGTGATCGATGATCGCCAGTTCCCCAACGGCAGCCGCTTGCAGGAACGCGCCCGGCGGAGGCGCCACGACAGTCCCCGACAGCGACGTGATGGCCGGGCGGAGCAAACAAACAGTCTCCGGCGTCGCGACGCCGAGCGCCCAGGACACGCGGGGCAAGCCGTGATCCCGAGCGAATTCGATCAGCAGATTACGATCGGTCTGCTCGATTGGCGCATCGCCACGGAGAAGAAAATCCGGGCCGGAGTCCAGCAGGTTGATCACCACCGATGCCTCCTTCCGCAGCGTCCGCAGCCGGGTCAGCAGCGCGCGCAACGGGGCGATCAGGGCGAACAGATCGGGGTGCAGGATGGTGCAGGCGGTCAGGTCCACCACGTCGGACGACCGAGCGCGATGCAGCCCAAGGCGCACCCCCGCCGGCAACCGCCGCACCGCGAGGTCGATCCGCCGCCGCGACCCCGGCACCCCCGCCACGATCGGCCCAATCGGCGCGTCCCCATACCCGGCTCGGCGAAGACCCGCCTGCAACAGCGCGATCTTCCAGGCGTGGTAGCCCGGCTCGGCCCAATGCTGCGCGACGCAGCCGCCGCAGGTGCCGAAATGCTCGCACTGTGGCGCGATTCGTTCGGGGCTCGGTTCCAGGATCGCCTCGGCTGTGGCGGTCCAACCCTCCCCATGGCGCGCGACGGGGCGCGCGAGGACACGTTCCCCCGGCAGGGTGAAGGGGATGTAGAGCGGAGCCTCGTTTGCGAGTGCGCCCACGCCGTCCCCATCGGCACCCACGCGGGAAATAACCGTTTCCTCGGGGGGCGGCGCGGGCGGCAGGCGGGTTAAGGCGCCGCGTTTGGGTTGGCGGTGTTGGCGTTGTTTCATGATCGGCCCAATCAATCGTCACACCACCGTCATAGCCGGGCTTGACCCGGCCACCTCGGGAAACGGGGGCACCACGGTGTTCTTGTGCCTCACCGGCGTGAGGTGGCCGGGCCAAGTCCGGCCATGACGGTGGCGGGTAGCGCAGGGGTAAGGTTACCCACCGAACGCCGAAATGCCCGTCTGTGCCCGGCCCAGAATCAGCGCATGCACATCATGCGTGCCCTCATATGTGTTGACCGTCTCCAGGTTCATCACGTGCCGGATCACATGGTACTCGTCCGCGATACCATTCCCGCCGTGCATGTCGCGCGCGACACGAGCGATATCCAGCGACTTGCCGCAATTGTTGCGCTTCAGCAGGCTGATCATTTCCGGCGCGGCGTTTTCCGCGTCGATCAAACGCCCAAGCTGCAACACCGCTTGCAGGCCCAGCGTGATCTCGGTCTGCATATCCGCCAGCTTCTTCTGGATCAGCTGTGTCGCGGCCAGCGGGCGCCCGAACATCATCCGATTTAGCGTGTATTCCCGCGCCGCGTGCCAGCAGAACTCGGCGGCACCCAGCGCGCCCCAGGCAATGCCGTAACGGGCGTTGTTCAAACAGGAGAACGGCCCGCGCAGGCCTTTAACCCCAGGCAACATATTCTCCGCCGGGACGAACACATCCTGCATCATGATCATACCGGTAATGGAACACCGCAGCGAGAATTTGCCCTCGATCTTCGGCTGCGAAAGCCCCATCATCCCACGTTCCAGGATGAATCCGCGAATATCCCCGGCGTCGTCCTTCGCCCACACCACCAGCGTATCGGCGATCGGTGCGTTGGTGATCCAGGTTTTCGAGCCGTTCAGCAGAAACCCGCCATCGACCTTCTTCGCCCGTGTGCGCATGGAAGCCGGGTCCGACCCCGCATCCGGCTCCGTCAACCCAAAGCAGCCGACAGCTTCACCGGAGCGCAATTTTGGAAGAAATTTCTGCCGCTGCTCCTCGGACCCAAACGCGTGGATCGGAAACATCACCAGCGACGACTGCACGGAAAACGCGGAACGATACCCGGAATCGACGCGTTCCACTTCCCGCGAAATCAACCCGTAGCTGACATAATTCACGCCGGCGCAGCCGTAACCCTCCAGCGTCGCCCCGAGGAAGCCCATCTCCCCCATTTCGTTCATGATCTCGCGATCGAAGGTTTCCATCCGGTTCGCCATCAGGACGCGGGGAAACAGCTTCTCCTGGCAGTAGGAATGGGCGGCGTCGCGAATGGCACGTTCGTCTTCGGATAATTGGGAATCCAGGCGCAGGGCGTCATCCCATTGGAAGGGCTTGAAGGGATTGGCGCTCATGTCTCGGCTTCCGTCTCCTGGATGCGCTGGGGTGTGCGGGTGCGCAGCAGCATGAAGGCCGGCACGTCGTCGCCAAAGCCCAGCACCGCCGGCCCGAGGTCGTCGTCCCGACGCCCGCGCTCGCGGCGGAATTCCCCACCACGCGGCTGCTCACGCCGCGGCTGATCCCGATACCGATCACCGCGCGGCTCCGACCGAGGCGCCCGTTCGACCGCAACCGGCTCGGCGCGCACCTCCTCGACAACCGGCACAACCTCACGCGGTGCGCGCGGCGTGCGTGCGCGCGGCGGACGGCCCTCCCGCATTGGCTTTTCCTCGCGCGGCGCCTTCTCGCGTTCGGCGGATTTGCGCGGTGCGGCAGCCCCCTTCTTTGGCCCGCCACGGCCACGGCGCTTGCGGCCGTCGTCCTCGGCCCAGTCGATGGGATCGAGGCCCTCGATAGTCACCGGCGGAATGGCGTGGCCGGTCAGCTTCTCGATCGCCTCAACCGCGAAGCGGTCGGTCGGCGCGGCGATGGTGAACGCGCGCCCTTCCAGCCCGGCACGACCGGTGCGGCCGATGCGGTGGACATAATCTTCGGCGTGATGCGGCACGTCGAAATTGAACACGTGCGACAGCCCGCCGATGTCGATGCCGCGCGCAGCCACGTCGCTGCACACCAACAGGCGCAGTTCGTTGGCCTTGAATTTCTCCAGCGTGGCGAAGCGCACCGTCTGCGCCATGTCGCCATGCAGCGCGCCAACGTCGAATTTATGGCTTCTCAGCGACTTGAAAAGGATATCGACATCGACCTTGCGGTTGCAGAAGATCAGGGCGTTCTGCACGTTCTCGGTCCGGATCAGGTGGCGCAAAGCCTCCCGCTTGTCGTGCTCCGCCACCAGGGCCAGGCCCTCGGTGATGGTCGTCGCGACCGAGGCCGGACGGGAAACCGCGATTTCCTTGGGATTCTGCAGGAACGCGTCGGCCAGCCGTTTGATCTCCGGTCCCATGGTGGCGGAGAAAAACAGCGTCTGGCGGGTCTTCGGCAACATCGCGACGATGCGCTCGACATCCG
>CAIYDT010000037.1 GCA_903924985.1 uncultured Acetobacteraceae bacterium | reverse complement strand
GACGGTATCGAGTCGAGATAATCTCAGGCCGACCATTGCAAAATGGCCCACCCAGACGAGTCTGGCGATCATGGCTTCAGGAGTGCGTCACCAACACCCCGGAACACAGGATGAGCCTTGAAATAATAGAGAATTCTGGAGCGGGCGAAGGGATTCGAACCCTCGACCCCAACCTTGGCAAGGTTGTGCTCTACCCCTGAGCTACGCCCGCGCTCCGTCAGCGGCGCGGTAGATAGGGGGGTTCCGGACGGATTGCAACCCCGTGAATGCACCCTACCCGCTGGACGCCGGGCGCTCGGGGCGTCATGGTCCGGCCGAAGCACGATACCGCTTGTCTCACCGGCAAGACGGCTCATTTATACGGGCGCATACGTCCGACACGCGGGAAGCCTGACACCATGGATACCATTATCGGCCAAGACCCCTCCCCCAGCGCCGCCGCGGCGACGATCATGGACGGGGACCAGAAAAACTTCGTGAAGGAGGTCATCGAGGCCTCCCGCACCATTCCCGTCCTGGTGGACTTCTGGGCGACCTGGTGCGGCCCCTGCAAGCAGCTCACGCCCACGCTGGAAAAGGTGACCAAGGCCGCCGCCGGGCGCATCAAGCTGGTCAAGATCGACATCGATGCCAACCGGGGCCTGGTGCAGCAGCTGGCGCAAATGGGGCTGCCGATGCAGTCGGTGCCCACCGTCGTCGCCTTCTGGCAGGGCCAGATCGCCGACTTGTTTCAAGGGGCCCTCCCCGAGTCGGAGGTGAAGCGCTTCGTCGAAACCCTGCTGAAGGGCGCCGGCGGCACCATGCCCACCGCCGATATCCTGGCCGAGGCCAAGGCGGCGCTGGAGCAAGGCGATGCCCAAACCGCCGGGGAGCTGTTCAGCTCCCTGCTCGCCGAGGAACCGGAAAACGGCGACGCCTGGGGCGGGCTGATCCGCGCGCTGATGGCGTTGGGGCAGGAAGACCAGGCACTGCAAGCGCTGGAACAAGTGCCGGAGAAGCTGGCCGAACATGCGGAAATATCCGGCGCCCGCAGCGCCCTGATGCTGGCCCGCGAAGGCCGGGAAGCCACCGCCAAGCTGGCGATCTACGAAGCGCGGCTGGCCGCCGATCCGGCCGACCATGAGGCTCGGTATGAGCTGGCGACCGCGCTGAACGCCATGGAGCAGCACGAACAGGCTGCCGACGCGCTGCTGGAAATCGTCAAGCGCGCCCGCACCTGGAACGAAGGCGCGGCCCGCGTGCAACTGCTGAAATTCTTCGAAGCCTGGGGCTCCGACGATCCCGTCACCCAATCCGCCCGGCGGCGGCTGTCCGCCATCCTGTTCAGCTAGATGGCGCATTTTCACCCGAACCGGGACCAACTCCCGACCGAGTTCGCGGTGTTCCCGCTATCCGGCGCGCTGCTGCTGCCGCGCGGCAAGCTGCCGCTGAACATCTTCGAACCGCGCTATCTGGCGATGACCGAGGACTCGCTCGCGAACCGGCGCATGTTCGCGATGATCCAGGCGGACCCGCACGCGCCGACGTCGGAGCGCGGGCCAGGGCTGTACCGGGTCGGATGCCTGGGCCGGCTGACATCGTTCAGCGAGACGGAAGACGGGCGGTTCCTGATCACCCTGACCGGCATCCAGCGCTTTGCCATCGCGGAGGAGCTGGCCGGCCGACGCGGCTACCGTCGGGTGCGCGCCGACTTTTCCGGCTTCCCCACCGACCTCGACCTGACACCGGAAGCCAGCGGCGTGGAGCGGGAGGCGCTGCTGATCGCCCTCAAAGCCTACTTCACCGGCCAGAAGTTCGACGCCAACTGGGACGCCATCCGCCGCATGCCGGACGAGGAGCTGGTGGTGACCCTGTCCATGGTTTGCCCCTTCGAGCCGGCGGAGAAGCAGGCCCTGCTGGAAGCCCCAACCGAAGCCGATCGCGCCGCGACTCTGCTGGCACTGCTACAGATGGGTGCCGCTGGGTCCGACCTCCCCCCTGGCCGGCCCTTGAGTTAAAAACATGAACGACAAACGCCCCGCCCCCCCCTGCCCCGCCCCCGTCGATCCCCGTTTGCTGGAAATCCTGGTGTGCCCGCTGACCAAAGGGCCGCTGGAATACGACCGGGAGGCTGGGGAACTGATCAGCCGCAAGGCCGGCCTCGCCTACCCGATTCGCGACGGCATCCCGATCATGCTGCCCGAAGAAGCCCGTCAGTTGGACGACTGATGCCCATCGCCACGGACATTCGATACAGCAAAGCCGAGAAGGTGCTGCGCGTGGCGTTCGACGACGGGGCGTCGGTGTCCCTGCCCGCGGAGTATTTGCGCGTGGAAAGCCCCAGCGCCGAGGTGCAAGGCCATGGGCCGGACCAGCGCAAGACCATTGCCGGCCGCCGCCATGTCGGGATCATGGAGATCGAGCCGGTCGGCAACTACGCCGTGCGGCTGATGTTCGACGATTTGCACGACACCGGCCTGTTCACCTGGGAGTACCTGGCCGAACTGGGCGCGACGTTCGAATGGCGCTGGGCGGCGTATCTGGAGGCTTTGGCGGCACAGGGCCTCAGCCGGGATCCGTAATGGCACTGCGACGCCGCGCGCTAACAGAACACGACCGAGCCGAATGGGCGAACTACGCTCGGCGTATCGCGCCGTTGCGGGGAACGGTGCCCGTAGTGGCGGAAGAGATTGCCTCCACGGAGCCTGTTATTCCCAGGTTGGACGAACCCGTCCGTCCCGCCCGGACGATACGCGGCACCACGCCGGTTGGGGTCGGGGCCCATCCGGGCGGTATCGACACCGGGACCTGGAAGCGGTTCAGCGGCGGGAAGCTGCCCGCAGTGCGACGGCTGGACCTGCATGGTCAAACGACGCAGCGGGCCTTCCACTCCTTGATCGCGTTCGTCCGCACCGCACATGCCGATCACGTGCGCTGCGTGGAGGTGATTACCGGCCGCGGCAGCGGGGAAACCGGCGGCGCCATCAAGCGCGAGTTCCCCATCTGGCTGAACCTTCCGGAAATCCGCCCCCTGATCCTGGCTGCAAGCCACCCGCATGCGGCGAACACGGGGTCTGTAAGGCTGTTGTTGCGGCGGGTGCGGTGACCCCCTTCGGCGCCAAGTTACGGGGGTTGCGGGCCGAACGCGGGGTTACGCTGAAGCAGCTGGCTGAGGCGTTGCAGGTGTCCGCGCCATACCTGTCTTCGCTGGAGCACGGCAAGCGCGGCGCGCCCAGTGCCGGGCTGGTGCATCAGGTGAACGAGTATTTCGGGCTGATCTGGGACGAGGCCGACGACCTGTCCAGCTTGGCTCGGCTGTCCAATCCGCGAGTCACGGTGAACACCGCCGGGCTGACCCCGGAACAGACTGCTTTGGCAAACCGGCTTGCGCAGGCGATCCATCGGTTACCGCCGGAGACCGTGGCGGCGCTGCACGCGGTGCTGGATACGACAACGCCGCAATCCAAACCCAGATTGCGGCGTGCGGCGCGGAAAACGGCTTCGCGTTAGGCGGCGAGCTGCATCACGCTCGATTCGATCTCGGCGCCGAAGCGCATGCGGGCGGTCGCGAGGTCGTAGGCGCTTTGCAGGCCCAGCCAGAACTGCGGGCTGGTCCGGAAGCAGCGCGCCAGACGCAGCGCCAGATCGGAGTTCAGCGGTGCCTCGTCGTCGATAAGGGGTATGATCCGGTCCGGCGAGACGCCCAGAGCGTGAGCCAACGCAGCGGCATCGAGCCGCAGGGGCTCCATATACTCTTCGCGTAGCACCCGGCCGGGGTGCATCAGGCTGCTCATGCGTGCCATCGTTGGACCTATTCGGTTCTGACCGTGACTGCTTATGGGCGGGACTCATGGCGGAAATTAGGCAGCGATCGCCCGAATGTGAGATTTCTCGCCTTAATCGCCCGGCCGCCGAAACCGATCTCTACCCGGGCTGTTTCCGCAGCAAATACCGTTGCTTCCCCTCCAGCACGAGTTCCTTCCGTTGGTTGAAGATGGTGCTACGGAAGCCAACCACGCCGGTGGTGCGGCCGGGGGTCAGTTCGTCGATCTCCAAAGCTGGGTACAATGTGTCGCCGGCGAAGACCGGTTTCAGGAACTTGCTGGATTGTTCGATGAAGCCGACCAGCGAGTCCTCGGTCATATAGGGGAACAATCCGGCGCCGGGTGCGGTTTGCACCAGGGTTTGCAGGCCGTGCGCCAGCAGGCCGGGCATGCCGCGCGCTTTGCAGAACTCCACGTCATAATGGATGGGGTGGTTGTCGC
The DNA here is from genome assembly GCA_903924985.1 of uncultured Acetobacteraceae bacterium. Taxonomy (GTDB): domain Bacteria; phylum Pseudomonadota; class Alphaproteobacteria; order Acetobacterales; family Acetobacteraceae; genus Rhodopila. Next base: position 457 of record CAIYDT010000037.1, on the reverse strand, counting down.
CGCTGGCGCCCTGGAAGGCCAGGAACACGGCCTCGGTCATGGTGCGGCTGGGCAGGACGAAGCGCTCACCGAGACGGAAGTCCTCGAACCAACGTTGTTCGGGGATCATGCGGTGTTCTGTGGGGTCGAAGTCGGTCATACCGCCCCCGAGGCGTGCATCGCGGCGATCTCCGCCGCGCCATAGCCGAGTTCAGCCAGCACCGCATCGGTGTGCTGGCCGATCGCCGGCACTGGTCCCATGCCCATTTCGACGTCGGTGAAGGTGAACGGCGGCAGCAGGCCGCGATAGGGGCCGTGTTCGGTCTGCACCTCCCGCCAGCGATCCCGAGCGGCAAACTGCGGATGATCCCAGACGTCCTGCGCATCGTTCAACCGTCCGTTGGCGATGGCATTGTCGTCCAGCAGTTTCGCAACCTCCAACGAGGTCAGGGGGGCGAAGCGCACCTCGATCTGGCGG
>CAIYDT010000036.1 GCA_903924985.1 uncultured Acetobacteraceae bacterium | reverse complement strand
CCTGAGGTGGTCGGGTCAAGCCCGACCATGACGATTGTATTATTGGTCACGCCCCGAACACCCGCTTCCCGGCTTTCCAGGTCCCCAGCACTTTTCCTTCCAGTGCGCGCCCGTCGAACGGGGTGTTTTGGGCTTTGCCAGGGAGTTTGCCGGCCTCGACCTGCCAGATGCGGTCGGGGTGGAACAGGCACAGATCGGCGGGCGCACCTTTCGCCAGATTTCCACCAGCGGCGCCGAGCAGCCTGGCCGGGCGGGCGGTTAGCAAGTCGATCGCCTGAGACAGGGACAACGAACCGTTGTGCACCTGCGCCAGGGTGACGCCGAGCAGGGTGGCGAGGCCGGCACCGCTGGTCGGCGCGACGGCGTAGGGGAGGCGCGTGTCGTCGGTGTCCCTGGGCTGATGGTCCGACGCGATGGCGTCGATCGTGCCGTCCTTGAGGCCCTCGACCACAGCGCGGCGATCCTCCTCCTTGCGCAATGGAGGAGAAAGCTTCTGGTAGGTGCGGAACTCGCCGATCGCCGTTTCGTTCAGGTCGAAATACGGCGGGGCAGTGTCGCAGGTAACGTTCAGGCCGGCGTCCTTGGCGCGGCGGATCAGGTCCAGCGCTTCGCCGGTCGAGATGTGGGCGAAGTGGACGGACCCGCCGGTTAGTTGGGCGAGGCGGATGTCACGGGCGACCATGATCGCCTCGGCCGCGGCGGGGATGCCGGGCAGGCCGAGGCGGGTAGCCTGCTCGCCCTCGGTCGCGGCGCCGCCGCCGGCCAAAGATGGGTCTTCCGGGTGCTGGATGATTCGGGCACCGAAGCCGCGCGCGTAAGACAAGGCGACGCGCATCAGGCGGGGCGACGCGATCGCCCTCGAACCATCGGTGAATGCGACCGCGCCGGCTTCGTGCAGTAGGCCAATCTCGGAAAGTTCCTCGCCCCGGCAGCCTCGGGTCACGGCGCCGTATGGGAGGATCGTGAGGCTACCGGTTTCCTCGCCCTTGGTGCGCATCATGTGCACCAACGACGGATCGTCGATCGCGGGCATGGTGTCTGGCAGGCACGCCAGCGTCGTGATCCCCCCGGCGGCGGAGGCCACGGCGGCGGAGGCGATGGTTTCGCGGTATTCGAAGCCGGGCTCGCCCAAGGAGGCGCGCATGTCCACCAGACCGGGGCAGAGGACCGCGCCGTCTTCCTCGATGACCGTGACGCCGTCCGGGCGGCCGAGCGAAGGGCCGAAGTCGGCGATTAAGCCGCCCCGGACCAGCAGGTCGCCTTGCTGATCGATCCCCTGCCCGACCAGGCGGACATTATGGAACAAGACATTAAACATCGTTGCGGCCGGTGCCACGGGAGAGCGTGTCGAGCACCGCCATGCGGACGGCAACCCCCATCTCCACCTGTTCCTTGATCACGCTGCGCACCGGGTCGTCGGCGACGGCGCTGTCGATCTCCACGCCCCGGTTCATCGGGCCGGGGTGCATGACCAGGGCGTCGTCCCTGGCGTGTGCCAGTTTCTCGGCGTCCAGGCCCCAGAAGCGGAAATACTCGCGGGCGCTGGGGACCAGGCTTCTGGTCATGCGCTCCTTTTGCAAGCGCAGCATCATGACGATGTCGGCGCCTTTCAGGCCTTCCTTCATGTCGTGGAAGACCCTGACGCCCAGGTCGTTTATCCCGCTCGGCATCAGGGTGGGCGGGCCAACGACACGGACCTGGCTGCCCATTGTGGTGAGCAAATGGATGTTGGAGCGCGCGACGCGGGAATGCAGCACGTCGCCGCAGATCGCGACCGTCAGCCCCTCGATCCGCCCCTTGCGGCGCTTGATGGTCAGGGCGTCGAGCAACGCCTGCGTGGGGTGCTCGTGCGTGCCGTCGCCGGCGTTGATGACCGCGGCGTCCACCTTGCGCGCCAGCAGATGCGGCGCCCCGGACTGGTCGTGGCGCACCACCAGCAGGTCGCACTGCATGGCGTTCAGCGTCGCCGCCGTGTCCAGCAGGGTTTCGCCCTTGTTCACCGACGACGTGGAAACCGACATGTTGATCACATCGGCGCCCAGGCGCTTCCCGGCCAGCTCAAAGCTGGTGCGGGTGCGGGTGGAGTCCTCGAAAAACAAATTGATCAGCGTGCGGCCCCGCAGGAGGTCGCGCTGGGTTTTGCCGGACCGGTTGAGCAGCACGTAGCTGTCGGCCAGTTCTAGCAGGTGGCCGATCTCGGGGGGGGTGAGGCCCTCGATCGCCAGGAGATGTTTGCGCCGGTAGAACACGGGGTCTGGTTGCCGGTTGGGGTGAGTCCCGTCAAGCGGGGGCTTGCGTTTACATATAATATTTTGTATATATCGCAGCATGACGGAGCGACCAAAACCTGTCGAGTTCCGCGCCGATTCCCTGAACGACCTTCGCGCCTTCCCCCCGGCCGCTCGGCGCGAAGCGGGACACCAGATCGATCTCGTGCAGCAAGGGCGCGACCCGGACGATTGGAAGCCCATGAACACGGTCGGGTAGGGCGTGCGGGAGATCCGAATACGGGAGGACGACGGTGCGTTCCGGGTGATCTATGTGGCCAAGCTGGCGGACGCCGTCTACGTGCTCCACTGCTTTCAGAAAAAGACCCAGGCGACCCGAAAAGCTGACCTGTATCTGGCCGAACGACGCTATCGGGATTTGGTGAAGGAGTTACGGGGATGAGCAACGAACGGTTCGCCAGCGTCTGGGATGCGATCGAGGATACCCCCGCGCAGGCGGAAAACATGCGCCTGCGATCTTCGCTGATGATCGCGTTGAAGGACCATATCGCCAGCGAAGGCCTCACGCAGAGCCAAGCCGCGAAATTGTTCGGGGTAACGCAACCTCGGGTGTCGGACCTGATGCGTGGAAAGATCGGGGTGTTCAGCTTGGACACGCTGGTGAACATGGCGGTGGCGGCGGGTCTGCATGTGGAGATGCGGGTCGCGGTAGCGGCGTAATGCCGTTTTTGTTGGGGTGAGCGTCCGGGTCTGTTATGGTTCGTCGCATGAGTTCCGCTCTACAGCGTCCCGAACCGATGACGGTGGCCGAGTTCCTCGCCTGGGACGCGCCGGGGGAGACGCGCTGGCAACTGATCGACGGCGATCCGGTGGCGATGGCGCCGACCAGCCGGACGCATGGCGCGTTGCAAGGGGAATTGGCCCGCACGATTGGCAACCATCTGATGGCCATGCGTCAAGGCTGCACGCTTATCACCGCTCCCGGCATTATCCCGCGGGTCCGTACCAACGAGAATTTCCGCATTCCCGATCTGGCGGTGACCTGCACCCGCTATGAAACCGAGGAATACGACGTCAGCAATCCTGTTTTGATCGTCGAGATACTCTCGCCGTCGAACAGAGCCGAGACGTGGCGGAATGTCTGGGCGTTCACGACGATCCCGAGCCTGCGGGAGATTCTGTTGCTCAGCAGCACCGGCGTGCGCGCGGAATTGCTGCGGCGCGGCGAAGATGGCAGTTGGCCCGAGGCTTCGGCGGTGATCGAGGATGGCGATCTGATGCTGGACAGCATCGGTTTGTCGGTCCCGCTCGTGGACATTTACCGGACGACGCGGTTGGCGCCTCGGTAACATGGACGAACATTGAACGCGCACGCCCGAACGGCGGCCTGGCTGCGAGCCTGGGACTCCCAAGGCTGCCACCGCACCGGCATGGCGGGCGACCATGCCGGCGCGGATTGGCTGATCGCCGAGGCGCGGGCCTTGGGTGCGGAAACGACCCAGGAGGCGTTCACGCTCGACCGCCTCGACCCGGGCGACACGTACCTGGAGGTTGGCGGCACCCGCATCCCGGGCGTGCCGGTATTCGACGCGCCGGCCACCACCGGCGTTTCGGGCCCGTTGTCGGAAACCGGCGGCATCGCCGTCGTCGCGCTGGCCCCCGGCGCGGTGTACACGGGGGAATACCGCCACCTCCGCCAGTCGGCCGGCCACGATGCCCTGGTTATCGTCTGCTCAGGCACCCACCCCGGCCTTGGCCTGCTGAACGCGGAACAATTCAACACGCCTTATGGCGCCCCCGCGATCCATGTAGGCACGGGTGCGATCGCCGCCGACGGGCGGGCGGCCCGTCTGGTCTCGGACAGCACCCGCACCCGCACCACCGCGCGCAACGTCGTGGTCACGCTGAAAGGCCGCGATCCAGCCCGCAAGCCGGTCGTCGTCATGACCCCGCGCAGTTCCTGGTGGCAATCGACCGCCGAACGCGGCGGTGGGCTGGTGTGCTGGCTGGAGACGCTGCGGGCCTTGCTGGCTGAGCCTCCGGCTTGCGATACGATTTTGACCGGCAACAGCGGGCACGAACTCGGGCACCTCGGGCTGGACGATTTCTGTGCCCGCAGGCCGGGATGGGATCAGCCGGACGGCGCGGTCTGGATCCATTACGGCGCCAATATCGGCGCCGCCGGGGGCGTTCTGTCGGTCGTGTCCGCCGACGACCGGTTGCGAACAGCCATGCGGGATGCCCTGACGGAGGCCGGCCATCCGCCGGATGTCGTGGCGCCAAAGACGCTGGTGCCCAGCGGAGAAACACGGGATATCCATCGTGCCGGCGGGCGGTATGTCACGTTGGTGGGAACCAACCCGTGGTTTCACCTCCCGGACGATCGCTGGCCCGCGACGGTGGACGTGCCGGCGATCGCTCGGGTCGCGGCGGGGGCGGCGGCAATGGCCGTGCGGCTGACGCGATGACGCGGCGCCCTGGTAGTGGGTCAGTTTGATTGTCCGCGATGGGTGGTCTCCGGCGGCCGCGGCCGGCGTCGTCCTACCGCTGCTTTGGGTGGGGAGCGGACCTGCAGGGCTTGTCGTATCGATGTCTGCTCTGCGTCCATGTCGGTCGCTCAGGCGAAGCGGTTCAATTCTCGAAACCGGACATACACATTGGTCGCCCCTATAGCCGATCAGGGTGGAAAACCAGGCCAATCGGGTGAATGTGTGCGGTGCCGGCCGAATTGCCGCCGGCAATCGGATGAAACACCGCTTTTTTCACCACGAAGCCACGATGCACACGAAATTTTCCGCCAAACCGCTGCCTGCTGCCCTCGCTCCCTGCATCGTCTTCGTGGCTTCGTGGTGAGTAAAAGCGGTCTTACCTCCGGTTTGGCGGTGCCGGAGAGGCCGGAAAGCCCCGGAATTTTCGTTGCGGTATCTTCACCAGATTGCCCTGGGTGGAAAACGGACATTAGTTGACAAGTTTGCGTTTTCCAACACAGGATAGGTCGGTGCATATGTCGTAACACCTGTGGAGAATGCCAAAATGATCAAGTCTTACGGTCTTCATTGGCACAACGAGAAGGTGTTTTGGGGAAGGCAAAAAGTCTCCGGAACCCTCTTAGGTGCCGCGAGCAAAAGCAAATCTGCAAAACCAATAGATTTCAGGTTACAAAGAGGGATATACGCGCTATATGCGGATTACGAATTAGTCTATGTAGGCCAGACAGGAAGTGGCGACGACCGACTGTTCAAACGGCTCAGAACCCATAACCGCGATCATTTGTCGGAGCGCTGGAACCGGTTCTCGTGGTTCGGAACACAGTGGGTCACAAAGCAAGGTGTCCTTTCGGCAGACACTGGAAAACTCTTTGGCGACGTGAGTCAAGTGCTGAACGTTATGGAGGCCGTCGCGACCGCGATTGCCGAGCCCCGGCTCAATCTACAACGAGGAAAATGGAGTGCGGTCGTCCAATATTATCAATACCTCCCGGACCAGGAGGAGGAGGAAGATTGAGCGTCCCCTGAGCGAAATCTGGGTCTCGATCAGTGTGGTCATAGGCGGGGATTCGATCGTCTACTGGAAACGGTCGATCGCGAACCAGAGGGTGTAGCAACTGTGTGGGAATGGTTTAGCCCATCTTATTCATCGCGTTTCGGGGTCATGAGACGGCACCATAATATTTAACCATACGCAACATAATGGACGCGCCTCCGCCGTGCTGGCTGGACCGCGTTTCAGACCGTATCTGGCAGGCGCAAGGGGTGGAT
>CAIYDT010000035.1 GCA_903924985.1 uncultured Acetobacteraceae bacterium | reverse complement strand
CCTGAGGTTGACCCGTCGAAGGCGTGAATCTCGCGATCAAACAAAGAATTAGACCATGATCGGACACGGCGGTTGATGCAACCTCAAACGATCATGGTCTAATGTAACCCGCCTGTCGCCGGAGCCTCACGGTACCGTCATGACTCCCTCCCAAAAGGGGGGGCGAAACATGACCCGGAGCCTCCCATGATCGTTCGCCCCCTGACCCGCCGCGGGCTTATCCGCGCCGGCGGTTCCCTCGCGCTGGCTACCCCTCTCTTTGCCCCGGCCATCAGCCGAGCGGCTGATCGGCCGGCGATCGTGAACGGGTTGCAGTCCGGAGATGTGAACGCCGATAGCGGCATGGTCTGGGCTCGGGTGAGCCAGCCTTCCCGGGTGCGGGTGGAGTTTTCCACCACGGACTCGTTCAAGACCGTGATGGGCGGCGTGTTCGCTGACGCGTTGCCGGAATCCGATCTGACGATGAAGGTCGGGATGGAAGGGCTGCCGTCCGGTCAGAATATTTTCTACCGCGTGACGCCGCAGAATCACGCCGATCCGTCGGTGCTGGGGGAGCAGATGGTCGGCCATTTCCGTACGGCCCCGGCCGATAACCGTGACGTGACCTTCGTCTGGTCGGGCGATACGGCCGGCCAGGGCTGGGGCATCAACGAAGATTGGGGCGGCATGAAGCTGTATGCCGCCATGCTGAAGCACCGCCCGGATTTCTTCATCCACTCCGGCGACACCATCTACGCCGACGGCATCATCCTGCCGGAAGTGAAGCTGAAGGACGGGACCATCTGGAAGAACCTGGTGACCGAGGAAAAATCGCATGTCGCCGAGACCTTGGCCGATTTCCGTGGCGCCTATCGCTACAACCTGCTGGACAAGAACGTGCGAGCGTTCAACGCCGAAGTGCCGATGTTCGTGCAGTGGGACGACCACGAGGTCACCAACAACTGGTGGCCGGCCGAGCCGCTGACCCGCGACGAGCACCAGCGCAAGAAATACACCGAGAAATTCGCGCTGCCTCTGGTCGCCCGCTCGCATCGTGCGTTCCACGAATACATGCCGATCCGTGACAATCCGTTCGAGCCGAATCGCGTTTATCGCAAGATCCCCTACGGCCCGAACGTCGATGTGTTCATGCTGGACATGCGCAGCTATCGCGGCCCGAACGGCGAGAACAAGCAGACGGTGTACGGGCCGGATGCGTATTTCCTCGGCCCCGTGCAGATGGCGTGGCTGAAGAAGGAGCTGAGGGCGTCGAAAGCCACATGGAAGATCATCGCAGCCGACATGCCGATCAGCCTGTATGTGCAGTACGATGAGGACCGGAAGTTCGGGTCCGAAGCGATCAGCCAGCTCGACCACGGTGCACCGCTTGGGCGGGAACTGGAAATCGCCGATCTGCTGGGCTTCATGAAGAAAGAGAAAATCCACAACACGGTGTGGCTGACGGCCGACGTGCACTACACCGCCGCGCACAAATACGATCCGTCGAAGGCGAAGTTCCAGAATTTCGACCCGTTCTGGGAATTCGTCTCCGGCCCGATCCACGCGGGCACCTTCGGTCCGAACGAGCTGGATATGACCTTCGGACCGCAGCTCATGTACATCAAGGCGCCGAGCAAGGAGCAGGGGCGTAATTTGCCCCCGTCGGATGGGTTCCAGTTCTTCGGCCACGTGAAGGTGGACGGGAAGACGAAGCAGCTGACCGTCAGCTTGCGCGACGTGGCGGACGCCGCGCTTTGGGCGACGACGATCGATCCAGTCAGGGGTTAATCGCGTCGCGGCAGCCGATCCAGGATCCGCCCCTCGATCTCCGCCGCCACGGGGTCGCCACGGCCTCGGCCACGTCGTGGGTGACGACGATGGCGGTGAAGCCCTTGGTCTGCCAGACGCGCTCGATTAGGTCCCGCATCTCAATCCGGGTCAGCGCACCCAGCGGCTCATCGAAGGCGAGCAAGCGCGGATGGCTCGTAAGCGCGCGGGCCCAAGCGACGCGCTGCTTCTGCCCGCCTGACAGCACCGACGGCCAGGCGCTGTCAGGTCCGGCCAGGCCCGCCTGGGTCAGCATATCCTGGGCGATGCGGCGGCGATCGGGGCCCGCAACAGGCCCAGATCGGCGGGGCCTGTCCCAGGCCATTCGGGAACTCGGACGGACACGACGGCCGTGGGTGATGCCGCCGCAAGTGGGATGAATACCCCCGTTGCCGTCATCGCCGACCCGTATAGAGTGCCGCGCATGATCGCATTCGCTACCCCCAACCGCCCGACGACAGCCGAGATGTTGGCGCGGCTGGTGGCGTTCGACACCACCAGCCGCAACTCCAACTTGCCTTTGATCGGGTTTGTGCGGTCGTATCTCGACGGACTCGGCGTACCCTACCGGGTCAGCACCGACGAGACGGGGCAGAAGGCCAACATCCACGCCATCGTCGGGCCCCAGGAAGCCGGCGGCCTCGCGCTATCGGGTCATGTGGACACCGTGCCGGTCGACGGCCAGGCCTGGAGCGCAGACCCCTTCACCCTGCGGGAGCAAGGCGGCAATCTGTATGCTCGCGGGTCCTGCGACATGAAGGGGTTCGTCGCCTCCTGCCTCGCCGCCGTGCCGGATTTTCAGGCGCGGGGCCTGGCCCGCCCGCTGCATCTGTTCATCAGCTACGACGAAGAAGTGGGCTGCGGCGGCGCCAGGCGCCTGATCCAGGATTTCTCGGATTCCGGCCTCAAACCCGCTTTGTGTGTGGTGGGGGAGCCTTCGGGCATGAAGCCCATCCTGGCGCATAAGGGAAAACTGAACCTGCATGTGCGGGTGAAGGGGCTGCCTGGCCATTCGTCCGAACCGGCAAAGGGCGTCAACGCGATCTACCCCGCCGCCGCCGCCATCGGCTGGGTAGAAAATGAAGCTCGCCGCTTCGCCGCTGAAGGCCCGTTCGAGGATGGGTTCGACCCGCCCTACACCACCATCCACGTCGGCACGGTCAATGGTGGTTCCATCCTGAACATCATCCCCGAATACGCCGAGTTCGTCATGGAATGGCGCCCGGTGCCGAGCGTCGATCCTTGGGAACAGGTGGAGCGGTTGAAGGCGCATGTGGCGCGGCATATCGAGCCGGCGATGAAGGCGGTGAACCACGCCTGCGGCTTCAGCTATGAGATCGAGCTGGAAATGCCCGGCATGGCGCTGCCGGCGGACCACGAGCTGACGGCGGTGGTGAAGCAACTGACCGGCTCCAACAGCACCGGCAAGGTCAGCTACGGCACCGAGGGCGGGTTTTACCAGAACGCCGGCATCCCCACGATTATCTGCGGCCCTGGCCACATCGCCCAGGCGCACCAGCCGGATGAGTTCGTGGCTCGGTCGGAGTTGGACGCCTGCGACGCCTTCATCCGCCGGCTGGCAGACCGGTTATTGGTCTGATACCCGGGGGATACATGGGCCAGCACACGTTCCCGCCGCCATTGCCGGAATTCGAGGTGCGGATTAGCGCCCCCGACCTGTACGATTGGCGCGCCGGCAACACCGGCATTCCCGGCGTGACCACCCGCGACTCCGGCAAGCCGGGGCCGCATGCGGTGTTGCTCGCGATCACCCATGGCAACGAGATCGGCGGTGCCATCGCGCTGGACCGATTACTGCGTGCCGGCCTGATGCCCTCGACGGGGCGGATATCGTTCGCGTTCGTCAATCTGGCCGCTTACGACCGGTTCGACCCGGCGCATCCTACCGCGTCGCGCTTCATCGATGAGGATTTGAACCGCATCTGGGATGAATCGGTCCTGGATGGGCCACGGCACTCCATCGAGCTCAATCGCGCCAGGGAATTGCGCCCGCTGATCGATACGGCGGATGTGGTGCTGGATATTCACTCGATGCTCTGGGACGCCGACCCGCTGATGCTGTGCGGCGGCTCAGCGCGCGGGCGCGATCTGGCGCGCCGCATCGGGTCGCCGCCGCTGATCGTTGCCGACGCCGGGCACGTGAACGGCAAACGGATCATCGACTACACGCGGTTTGTCGAGCCTGAGGCCTCCTCTACCGCCAACCTGGTGGAGGCCGGGCAGCACTGGCAGCCCTCCACCGTGACGGTCGCGCTGGACTGCGTGGCCGGGTTGCTGCGCGGCATGGGAATGGCCGGGCTGGATGCGCCGCTGCCGCTGGCGGCTTCGATCCCGCAGCGCATGGCGGAGGTAACGCAGACCGTCACGGCCCTGACCGGCAAGTTCGCCTTCGTGCAGCCCTGGCGCGGCGGGGACATCGTGCCGACGCGCAACACCCTGCTGGCGCTGGAGGGGGAGACGGAAATTCGCACCCCGCACGACGACTGCCTGCTGGTGATGCCCAGCCTCCGCCCGACGAGGGGGCATACGGCGGTGCGGCTGGCGCGATTTGTTGGGTAGCGGAATGGCGTAAGCGGGTGGGATCAGCCGGACGGTGTGGCCGAGCGCGAGCAGCGCGCGCCCGCTTCGTGCACAAGGCACCGAACCCACCGCAGCCTGGATCGACCAGCCTCCGCCAAAGCCAATGCACCAAGCTTAAATGGCGAAGCAGGATGTATCAACCTAAATCCGGCAGTTGGACAGGGGAATCGCATTTGGAATTGTTTGCGGCTGATCGAGGGCTTGCCCGACGCGGCGAAGATGGACTCTACCCCAGCGGGTCAAAACAACACGCTGTGGGGATACCGTGGAGCAGTTTGCCGGTTGCTGGGAAGGCCTG
>CAIYDT010000034.1 GCA_903924985.1 uncultured Acetobacteraceae bacterium | reverse complement strand
TGCCGGAGGTGGAGCCTCAGGTGACCGAGCGGCTGCGGTCGAATGCCGCGAGCATGAGCCGGATGGTGCGGGACACGATGAAGGCGCTGGCGGCCTACCGCGCCCTGCCGGCGCAGACCTCTATGCGCCGTGAGGCGGTGCCGACGCCGGTCGAACCAGTTGCGGCGCCGGCGGAGGCGGTGGTGGCCGAACCCGCTCAGATGTCCATGCAACCTGAGGCGACGCCGATTGAGGCCACCGCTGAGGCCGCCGGCCCGACGCAAAGCTGGCAGGTGCGCAAGGCGCGGATCGTCGCCACTGCCCCGATCCGGGCGTTCTGGAGCCAAGACCATGCGCCGGATTCCGATATGTTGGCTGCCTGGAAGGAGGCGGTGCGGCAGGGCACCGCGCTGATTGACGCGGAAGACGCCGCGCTGGCTGCCTGAACCTCGGTTGGCGGCCGGCCCTTTAACCGATTGGATTCGCGGTGAGCCATTGTTCCAGCCGTCGCGATGCGCCCCGTTCGGCGAGGTCCAGCGAAGGCGGCGCCTCCGCCAGCACGCACCCGCCCAATGTCCCCGCGATCTCCGCGACCGCGCTCCACCCGGGCGCGTTCGGCCATAACACCAACCGGCACACCCCAACCCGCAGCGCGGCCATTGCCTGGCCGGAGCCATCGGCGCAATCGAGGAGGTCCACCACACCGTCCTGCCACACCAGCTCCACCAACGATCGCCACCACAGGCACCCGGCGTACAGTGCGGCGCCCGGCGCGGACAGCAACGTCACCGGCCGCCGGGGGGCGACCGCTGCCCGAGCATCCGCCAATCCGTGGATTATCACCGCCGGGGGAAAAAACATGCTTCCGTTCAACCGCTTGACCGGGTTCAATGCAAGCGGCATCACAGGCCATTCTCGGCGGAAGCGAAACCAGGAAGCGACCGGCATGGCGGACGAAACAGACGACCCGGAGATCGCGGCCTCCCGCCTTGAGGCGGCGCTGGAACGGATTGCCCGGCGTGCGGCGGTTCAACCGGTGGGCGACGCTATACAAGACGCGCTGCCCGCCGAACTGGCTGGCCGGCTCGACGGCTTGATCGAACGCCTGCGCGGCGCTTTGGACACGAAATAAACGGAAGGATCTGGCGCGATGGCGCAAGTGACGCTTCGCATCAACGGCTACTCCTATATCCTCGGCTGCCCCGACGGGCAGGAAGCGCATCTGCTGGCCATGGCCGCCGAGGTGGATCAGCGAATCGAGGCCGTCAAAGCCTCCGCCGGCCAAAGTGGGGAGGCCCGCATGCTGGTCATGGCGGCGTTGACCCTGGCCGACGATCTGTATGAGCAGAAACAGGCCGGCGGCGGCGGCGGGAAGCCGGACCCAAGGTTGGGGAGGCGTCTCGGCCGGCTGGCGAAACGCGCGGAAGACATTGCGGCGGGGCTTGAGACTCCCTAAGTTGATCGGGCGGGGCTGCCCGGCTCGTCAGGTAGCTCATCCCCAGGGCCAGTAAGCATCTCCCTCGGGCGCTGGCGCTGTCGGGATCTTGGTCTCGGTATCTGGTACCCACCTGCACAAGCAGGCTCTGGGAGGATGACAAACCAACGGCTTATGGTGGCTCCGCACATTCCTTCACCCATCGATGACGCCAAGAAGGCCTTGCGAGCAAGGTCGGTGGCCGCGCGGGCAGGGCAGGACCCGGTTGCATGCGGGGAGGCCTTGGCGCGGCATGTGCTGCGGGAAATGCCCCCGCCATTGGGCGCCGTTGTCGCCGGGTTCTGGCCGCTGGACGGGGAAATCGACGTCCGGCCGTTGTTGTTGGCGCTGCGGGACAAGGGCCATGAGGTCGTTCTGCCCATCACCCCCAGGCGCGGCAACCCGTTGACCTTCGGCCTTTGGTCGCCCGGCGATGCGCTGATCCCCGAGCGGTTCGGGACTTTTCGCCCCATCGGGGCGGAGCGGGCGCCGGCGTTTTTGTTGGTCCCGCTGCTGGCGTTCGACCGCAATGGCGGGCGGCTTGGCTATGGCGCCGGCTACTACGATCGCACCTTGCCTCTCCTACCCGGCAGAATAGCGCTCGGCTGCGCCTTCGCGGCGCAAGAGGTGGACGAGGTGCCCGTCGGCCCCTACGACGTGCGCCTCGACGCCGTCGCGACGGAAGACGGCGTCATCCGGTTTGGAGGCTGAATGCGGATCCTGTTTCTGGGCGATGTGGTGGGGCGTACGGGACGGGAGACGGTGGGCGCCGAACTGCCGGGGCTGCGGCGGTCGCTGGGCCTCGACCTGGTCATCGTGAACGCGGAAAACGCCTCGCACGGGTTTGGTCTGGGGCCTGATATGGCGGAGCTGCTGTTCAAGGCCGGCACCGATGTGATCACGCTGGGCAACCATTCGTGGGATCGCAAGGAAATTGTTCCGTACATCGCCGACCACCCGAGGCTGATCCGGCCGCTGAATTTCCCGCCCGGGACGCCCGGTGCGGGATCGGTGGTCGTGGACGTGCCGGGTGGGCGCAAGGCGCTGGTCGCGCAGGCGCTGGGGCAGTTGTTCATGGACCCGCAACTCGATTCCCCATTCCACGGCACAAGGGAAATTCTCGCCCGCCACCGCCTGGGGGCCACGGTGAACGCCGTGGTGCTGGACATCCATGCCGAGGCTTCCAGCGAGAAGATGGCCTTCGCCCACTCGTTCGACGGGCAGTCCTCGCTGGTGGTGGGCACGCACACGCACTGCCCCTCGGCCGACGCGCAGATCATGCCGGGGGGGACGGCGTTCCAGTCCGACGCGGGCATGTGCGGCGACTACGACAGCGTGATCGGCATGCTCAAGGACGGCGGCACGCTGCGCTTCTGGCGCAAGATGAAAGGGGAGAAGCTGGGCCCGGCCGAGGGACCGGCTACCCTGTGCGGCGTGTTCGTGGAAACCGACGACGCGACCGGGCTGGCGAAGCGCGTCGAGCCGCTGCGGATGGGCGGGCGGCTGCGGCCGGCGATGCCGGTTGTTTGACCCCCGAGGATTTGATCTGAATCAAAGCCGGCACTATCGGGATACCCTTGGTTGACGTCCGGCCCCACCGGCGCGGTATGAAGCGCCCATCGAAACACCAAGGAAAACGTCATGGACACAATGGTCCAGCCTTCGATTCTTCCCAGCGCCCCCGATCGGGCGCGCGCTTTGCAGCCGTTATTGGACGCGGAAGGCCCCGAAATGGACCGCCGCCGCGAGGCCACGCCGGCCGTGGTGGAGGGGCTGGTCGAGAACGACATGTTGCGCCTGCTGCTGCCGCGCAGCCTGGGCGGCCAGGAAATCCACCTGCTGGATTTCTGCAAGACGACCGAGGCTATCGCCTGGGGCGATGCCAGCATCGGGTGGTTCGTCAACCAGTCCAATGTGTGCGTTGCGTCCTCGGCCGCCGCGATGCCGCACGATGCCGCGGCCGCCATTTTCGACGGGCCGCGCACCGGCCTGGCGTGGGGCGCCAAGCACAACCAGAGCAAAGCGATCCGCGTGGACGGCGGCTACCGCCTGACGGGCACCTGGAGCTACCTCAGCGGCGGGCGCCACACCAAGTGGATCGGCGCCCACAGCGCGGTGCAGAACCCGGACGGCACCCCGCACATCCGGCACGGCCGGCCGGACGACCGCAGCTTCCTGTTCCTCCGCTCCAAAGCGGCCATCATCGACGACTGGCAGGTTCTCGGTTTGCGCGGCACCGGCAGCGACACCTACTCGGTCGAGGACCTGTTCGTCCCCGACGAACACGCGCCGGCCCGCGATGCGATCGAGGAACGGCGGGTGACCGGGCCGTTGTATTCCATCAGTTCGCACCTCATGTACGCCACCGGCTTCTGCGGTGTCGCGCTCGGGTTGGGCCGGCGGATGCTGGAGACCTACACCGAGTTGGCGCGCGGCAAGCAGGGGAGGGCATCCGTCACCCCGATGGCACGCAACAACGCGGTGCAGAAGGAAATCGGCCAGATGGAGGCGAGGCTGTCGGCGGCCCGCGCCTTCCTGCATGAGGCGGTTTGCCAAGCTTACGACGCAGCGGCAGCCGGGTCGTTGAACCTGGATCATCGCATGCGCCTGCGGCTGGCCACGACCCACGCGATGAATGAGGCGACCGATGTCTCCGTCGCCTGCTACCGCGGCGCGGGAACGACGGCCATTCTGGACTCGGCCCCGTTCGAACGCCGGTTGCGCGACGCGCTGAGCGTCAGCCAGCACTTGCAGGCGATGCCCGCGCATCTGGAGATGGTCGGCCGGCACATCATCGGGACGGAGAACGTGGCGCAGTTCTTGTAGCGTTGGTTGTGTTAACGAAGCGCCGCATACCGTCTTTTAGCAGGACCGTGTTGAAGTTGAGCAGCAGGCCGATGCGCCTGCCGCCCAGGCGGAAATAGGTCAGAAGTGCGCTTCGCGGACCGGGGCGCGTTTGTCGACCGACCTGATTTCCAGGATCAGGTCTTGATCCACCAGGATGTCTTCCCGATATGCGATGTCGACCCGGCGCCCCTTATGGGTCGCGGAGGTTGGTGGCTCCGCCGGTGCCTTCGCACTCAACAAACGAATATGTTGAAATGACATCTATTTTGAAAATGGGCCGCGCATGTGGACGGCTCCTCCGCGACCTCCGCGGCTTTATCTTTCTCCGCGATCTCCGCGCGAAACCCTTTCTGGCGGAGCGACAAACGGAACCCCTCCAGGAAGCCGCCAAATTTGCCCATCCAAGCAAGCCCCGCCACAATCTGCCCGACCGCTACCCGAGGAACGCCGATGTCCGAAACAACCAACCCCCTGGTTCTGTACGCCGTCAACATGGCCAGGCTGCATTTGTTGGAGGATTTCCGCGAATCGGCGCGCGCTTTCGTGGACAAGCGGCCCGCCGGCCCGTTCAAGGGGCGCTGAGATGGCACAGGATCTGCTCGACCAGGACGGTCCCGACACCATCCGCGTTACCGAAGCCCAGGCGCGTGCCATCGGGGAGGGGGCGCTGCGACGAATCGGTTACGACGCCGAGGATGCCAGGATCGTCGTCGATCAATTGGTGGACAACGCGCTATGCGGCTACCGCTTCGCCAGCCTGCCGCGCATTCTGACCATCGCCGCCGACCAACGGACGTACACCACGCGCGAACCGGTTCGCATCGTTCGGGAAACCCCGTCGTCCGCACTGGTCGATGGCGGCAACCAGGTGGGCTATATCGCCGCCTTCCGAGGGGCTGAAATCGCGGCGGCCAAGGCCAAGGCAACCGGCATCGCCATGGTCGGGGTCTACAACAGCTTCTACAGCGGCCGGAACGCGTTCTTCGTCGAGCACATCGTGAAATCCGGTCTGGTGGCGATCCACTCCTCCAGCGCCAAACCGCATGTGTTGCCCCCGGGCGGCGCGGCGCCCGCGTTGGGAACCAACCCATTCTGCGTTGGGTTTCCCTCCGCGAAGGGGCCGGTCATCTACGATATCGGCACGGCCTCGGTGATGTGGGGGGAGGTGCTGTTGATGGCCCGCCTCGGGCACAAGATGCCGGAGGGGACCGGCTTCGACAAGGACGGCAATCCTACCACCGATGCCGCCAAAGCGGCCGAGGGCGGCGTGTCGGCGTTCGGCGGCCACAAGGGCTTCGGCCTGTCGTTCGCCATTCAGGCACTGGGTTTGTTGGCGGGCGCGGCACTGACCAGCGGCAACGTCGCCGACTACGGCTTCCTGTTCATCGCCATGGATCCCGCCATCATGCTCGGTGCCGGCCAGTTCGAACAGCAAATGGCGGAACTGGTGGAACGGGTGAAGGCGACTCCGAAACAACCGGGCGTGGATGAAATCCGCATCCCCTCGGAACGCGCGTTCCGCGAACGCGAACGCCGCCGGGTGGAGGGCATCGTGCTGGATCGCGCGGTGGTCGATGCGCTGAATGCTTTGTGAGGGAGGGCTTCCATGTATCCACCACCACCCGTCATCCTCGGGCTTGACCCGAGGACTGCCCCTCGCACGGAGGGTGCCGGTGGGGGTCCTCGGGTCAAGCCCGAGGATGACGGCGTAGGAAAGGTTCGTGCCGCTGTGTTCGTACTCGTACTTCTTCTCCTCGCCCTCCCAGCACACGCCCAATCCCCGGAACTCATCGCCGCGGCCAAGAAGGAAGGCAAAGTCGTCTGGTACACTGGTTTGATTGTTAACCAGATCGTTCGCCCATTATGTGAGGCCTTCCAGGCCAAGTACGGCATCGAGGCCGCCTACAACCGGCATGATGAAAACGAGCTGGCGATGCTGTTCGCGGCGGAAAGCCGCGCCGGGCGGATGCAGGTGGACGTGATGGGTAGTGTGGCCGGGGTCACGGACACCATCGCCGTCAGCCAGATGGAGCCTTATACGCCCGCCTCCGCCACCGATTACACGCCGGATTTTTCCACACCCGATAACATCTGGCATTCTACCAACGTCATCATCCACACGGCCGGCATCAATACAAATCTGGTGAAGGGCGACGATGTGCCGCGTACGTTGCAGGATCTGCTGAACCCGAAATGGAAGGGCCGCATCGCCTGGAGTTCCTCCCTCGGGATGGCGGGACCGCCGGGGTTCATCGGCATGGTGCTGACGACGATGGGGCAGGACGCGGGGATGGCGTATCTGAAACAACTTTCGGAGCAGAAAATCGTCAACATCCGCGGCACGCCGCGCGCGGTGCTGGATCAGGTGATCGCCGGCGAATACCCGCTGGCGCTGCAAATCGTCAGCTATCATGCCTCGATCAGCGCCAAGGAAGGCGCGCCGGCGGCGTGGTTGAAGATGGAGCCGGTGATCGCCAACCATAATTACGTGGGGCTGGTAAAGCACGCACCGCATCCGAACGCGGCGCGTCTGTTCATCGACTACGCTCTGTCGGAGGAAGGCCAGACCGTCTTCCAAAAGGCGGGTTACATCCCCGCCAATCCGAAGATCCGCGCCGGCTACCCGGACACCAAACCCCAGGACGGGGGCTACAAATCCTTCCTGCTGACCCCGGAACTCGCCAGCGCGCATTACCAGGATTGGCTGCGGGTCTATGGAGAGTTGTTCAAATGAGAGATCCGAATCTCCGCGCTTTTTTCGATCCCGCGAATATCGCGGTGATTGGCGCGAGTGCCGAAACGACGCGGGCCGGTGGGCGGGTGCTGGCCGCGTTGTCGGCCGCTGGGTATCCGGGGAAAGTCTTTCCGGTGAACCCCAATCAGACCGAAATCGCCGGTTTGGCCTGCTACGCGTCCATCGCCGCGATCCCGGACCAGGTGGAACTGGCGGTGCTGTGCGTACCCGCCAGTGCCGTTCCCGACGTGATGCGCCAATGCGGTGCGGCCGGGGTGAAGGGCGCGGTGGTGTTCGCCGACGGGTTCCGCGATCCGGCGTTGCGGGCGCAGTTCGATGCCGCTTTGAAGGACGCCAAAGCAGCGTCCGGCCTGCGCATTATCGGACCCAACACGGTTGGTATCCGCAACAGCCACAGCCGCGCCTATCCGACGTTCTCTTCCGCGGCTGAAAGTAGCCCGCTGCCCGGCCCTGTCGCGACGATCGGGCAGAGCGGCGGCTTGTCCGGGGTATACGGTGTCACGGCGCTGCGCCGCCGGGGGCTTGGGCCGTACTGCGTCATCGACACGGGCAACGAATTCGACACCGATATTTCGGACCTGCTGGACTATCTGGCGGATGAAGACGGCGTCACCGTCATCTCCGTCATCATGGAGGGTGCCCGCGACGGCCGCCGCCTTATGGCTGCCGCGCGCAAGGCGAAGGCCAACGGCAAGACGGTGGTGTTCCTGAAAACCGGCCGCTCCGTCGCCGCGCTGGATCAGGTGGCGACCCACACCGGCGCGTTGGTCGGCAGCGCTGCCATGTTCGACGCGGGGATGCGGGCGGCGGGCGCCGTGGTGGCGCGGGACGAAACCGAACTGATGGACGCCGTGGTGTTGCACGCCTTCGGCAAGGTGCCGAAGGGGCGGCGTCTCGGGGCCGTTTCCCCCTCGGGCGGCTACGCCATCCTGACGCTGGACGCAGTGGAGCGCTTCGGCATGGAGATGCCCCCCGCCACCGTCGATCCCACCGCCGAACAGCGGGCCGAGGTGAAGCTGGGCGTGTGGGGCAACCCGTTCGACATGTCGTCCACTATTTCTTCCGGTCCGAGGGGGTTGGAGACGTCGTTGCTTTGGATGGCCTCGCAGCCCAACGTGGACGCCATCCTGCTGTGGCAAGCGGCGATCCTGGACACGCCGGGAGCGCAGCCCCGCGTGTTTGCCGCCTTGCAGGAGATGTTGCGGCACACTGACAAGCCGGTCTTCGGCTGCGGCCTGTGCACGCCGGAGTTCCAGGCGAAGCTGCGGGAGATCGGGGTGCTGTGGTTCGAGGAACCCACGCGTTTGGTCCGCGCCCTGAGCGTCGTGGCCCCGGAGGGCGAACCCGCCCCGCCGCCCGCGCCCGCCAAACATGCCCCCAGCCAGCATAAGATCATCAGCGGCGCGGCGGCACGGGCGGCGTTGGCCGGCCTGCCGCATGTGGCCTCGGTCGTGGTCGGCGACGCGGCGGCGGCGCTGAAAGCCATGGCCGATCTGGGCACCGACAAGGCCATCCTGAAAGTGGAAAGCGAGCGCATCGCCCATAAGACGGAGCTGGGACTGGTCTCCAGCCCGCTCGGTGCCAGCGACATCCAGGACGAGGTCGCCCGCCTGCTGGCGATTCGCGCCACCACCGAGGACCCGACGGCTCCCTTGATCCTGCAACCCTTCGTCAAAGGCACGGAACTCGCGATCGGCGCCTTCACCGACCCGGTGTTCGGCCCCTGCGTGATGGTCGCATTGGGAGGAATCTTCCTGGAGGTGTTGCGCGACACCGTCTTCGCCCCGGCGCCTGTCACGGAGGACGACGCCCGGTCCATGATCCTGCGCCTGAGAGCGGTGGCGGTGTTGCGCGGCGCCCGTGGCCGGCCGCCCGCCGATATCGCCGCGGCCGCGCGGGCGTTGGCCGATCTGTCTTTGTTTATCGCGGCAAACGGGGACAAATACGCTGAAATCGACGTCAATCCGCTGATCGTCCGCGCTGAAGGGCAGGGGGCCGTCGGGGTGGACGCTGTGCTGGTGGAGCGGGGCTAACCCCTGCCGCTGTTGCAAGGCTGCAATACGTTTCATCTCCGTCGCATTGAAAATTCGTCATCCTTGGGCT
This sequence comes from uncultured Acetobacteraceae bacterium, assembly GCA_903924985.1. GTDB lineage: Bacteria > Pseudomonadota > Alphaproteobacteria > Acetobacterales > Acetobacteraceae > Rhodopila. The sequence goes on along the minus strand of CAIYDT010000034.1, from coordinate 2,481 downwards.
TGACCCGAGGACCCAGGCGGCACAACTTTTTGATATAGTTGAAGGTTCGTGCTTGCGGCGGTCCTCGGGTCAAGCCCGAGGATGACGGAACAGAAAGTGGCGGCCGATTGGCACCGCCGCATCGTACCCACGGTCACCATTGCCAAGCACAGCCGTCTTATGCTTCTACGCGCGCCACTCTAGAAAGCGAGCTCCATGTCCGAGTACGTCTCCGGCCGTCATTTCTTGCAGACCCCCGGGCCGACCAACCTGCCCGAGCGGGTTCTGCGCGCCATGAATGGCAATGCCATCAACCACCGAGGTCCGGAATTCGGCGCCCTCGGCCTGACGGTGATCGGTAAGCTGCGGCAGGTCTTCCAGACCTCGGGCATCGTCGGGATCTTCCCGGCCTCGGGCACCGGCGCGTGGGAATCCTCGCTGGTGAACACCTTGTCCCCCGGCGACCGGGTGCTGATCACCCGGACCGGCCAGTTCGCGAATCTTTGGGAACAGATGGCCACCCGGATGGGTATGGAAGTTGTCGCGCTGGACACCGACTGGCGCCGGGGCGCAGATCCCGCGGCCATCGGCGCCGTTCTGGCCGACGACCGGGAGCACCGGATCAAGGCGGTGTGCGTTGTGCACTCCGAGACCTCGACCAGCTGCATGACCAGTGTTCCTGCCGTCCGCGCGGCGATGGACAAGGCTGGGCATCCGGCGATGCTGATGGTGGATGCGATTTCGTCCCTCGCCTGCGCCGATTACCGGCACGACGAGTGGAAGGTCGACGTGACGATCGCCGGTTCGCAGAAGGGACTGATGACCCCGCCCGGTCTGTCGTTCGTCGCGATCAGCGAGAAGGCTTTGGCGAAGGCCGCCACTGGGTCCGCCCGCAGCTACTGGGATTGGGCGCCGCTGGTTGCCTCCAACAAGACCGGCTTCTTCCCCTACACTCCCTCCGTCAACCTGCTGTACGGATTGAACGCGGCGCTGGACATGCTGCTGGAAGAGGGCCTGACCAACGTCTACGCCCGCCACGAACGCTATGCCGAGGCCACCCGCCGCACCGTCCGCGCCTGGGGGTTGGAACTGCAATGCGCCGATCCCGCCGCCTACAATCCAGGCGTGACCGCGATCCGCGTGCCGGACGGTCACAACGCCGACAATCTGCGCGCCGTCATCCTGGCCAAGTACAACATGAGCCTGGGCAACGGCCTCGGCCCGATCGAGGGCAAAGTGTTCCGCATCGGCCACATGGGCGACCTCAGCCCGTTGCAGCTGATGGGGACCCTCAGCGGCGTCGAGATGGGTCTGCGGGTCGCAGGCATCCCGCATAAATCGGGCGGCGTGCAGGCAGCGATCGAGTATCTATCAGGTAACGCCGGCTAACGCTCTTCCCACAGAGTTTGTGCTCGGATCAGGCACATTGCCGGGTCCGAGTCGTAGCCCGCGGCCTGTAGTGCGACGGCCGCTGTGGCGATCGTAGTCGCTTCGCCGGTGGGATCGGCGCGTTCGCCATGCCAAACCGCGATCAGGTCTGCTGGCGTCGTGCTGTCCGGCTTGCCGGCGGCGCTGATCGCTGGCCAGGTCTGTTCGCCTGTCGGAGTCGTGACCACCAAGGGCTTGGCTCCGCTCCATTCCGCTTCCCCGCCTCCGCCTTTCAGCACGGAGACCTGGCGCCCGAGCAGGGCGGCGGTGCCAACGTGGACAGCGATGTAGGCGGGGTGGAAGACGCCATCGACCCCCCCGCGCGCGTCGGCTGGGTTGAGCAGCCGGCCGACCGTGTTCAACGGGGACCGGAGGCCGAGCACGCCGCGCAGCGCTAGCAGGTCGGCGAGCGCGGGGTTCAGGGCTTCCAGGGGGACGAAGGCGAAGCCGGTGTTTGTTAGGGCGGCATCGGCTTCGGTGGCGGACGTGGCAGGGGCGATGCCCAGCAGCCTCAGCGACTCGACCAGCGGCACGCGGCCGGGTCCCTGGAGCGGCCCGTGCATCAGCACCCTTAGGCCGGAGCGCGCCAGCAATAGCGCGGCCAGCAAATACCAGGGCAGGCCACGGGTTCGGCCGTCCGCGTAGCTCGGCCAGTCGAGGTCTACCGACCGCGCGAAGGTCCAGGGAAGGGAGGCATGGTCTCGGGCAGCCTCCACCAGGCCGGTCATTTCATCCACCGCCTCGCCCCGGTAGCGCAGCAGCATCAGCATCGCGCCGATTTGCTCGCGTGTGGCTTCGCCGCGCAGCACCATGCCCAGCGCGTGGCGCGCCTCGGTTCGGGTCAACGAGCGGGACTTGCCCGGGCCACGCCCCAGTATCCGCACATATGGCGCGAAATCATGCGTGTCGGTGATCGCTCGGGCAGGGGGGATATCGCTCACTGGTGCACCTTTGCGTTGCCGGGTGCTGTTCTGCTTTTTGGGATAGCCTCCGGCGGCCCGAGCTCCTGCCGTGACAGCCAGCGTCGCTTGCCGCTCGACGGCCCGCATGAGACCCGCCGCGCGGCAGGTGCCG
>CAIYDT010000033.1 GCA_903924985.1 uncultured Acetobacteraceae bacterium | reverse complement strand
TGCACATATGGCCTCCCCGTACAAGTCTAAAGAATGATATTACATGGCTACGTTTGAGAGGGGTTCCACGCGATGATTCGAGTCTTTTCAGGGACTTGATGTAACGCGAAGACGGAAGCTCGGATTAAAGGAACAGACATCGAACTTAACCACCACCGCCGGAGGCTGGCCATGGTCAATCAATCCAACGATTTCAGCTCGGAAAATCTCGCCGGACTGGAAGCTGCTCTGCGCGATGCTGCCGACCGGTCCATGAAATCCTCGATGCCGCTGGCGCTCGCGTTACAGTTCTACCGTTCGGTCGTCGGATTGGCGCGCTGTCTGCGGATGGTCCGCAAGGACGCCGGCCTGCCGCGCGGGTTATCGCCCGAGCTGATCGCATTGCTCGGTGCGGTGCGGGCCAGCGCCAGCAAACGCCTCGCGGAACCCGGCCACGACGACGTCATGGTGTTGCGTCTGGTCCGTTCGATCGAGGGGTTGATGCGCGCGGTTCTCCTGGCCTTGCCGGTACCGGAAAAGCCGCGAAAAACTTCTCGCACAGGACCCTTACGCCCTGAAACGCCGCCACCGGCGGTGGACGCCGCACCGACGCCGCCCGCGGTTCCATGGCACCGGGACGACGAACTGACCAACCGCGGGTTCCCAGGCATCCAGGCGCTAAAAGCCGAGGTGTGGGCGACCGGCGACCAGCCGGCCGCTCATGCTACCCCGGGATGATGAACTGTTTCGCCTGCGCGTCGTAGTCCGGATATCCCAGCGTCGCGCGCAACACGGCGGCCGGCATGGCGCTGGCCGCCTGATTGCCGCCCGCGAGCAAGGCGTCCAATCCGGCCTTGATGCCCGCCACGGCCGGCGAGAGCATGCCGGTGGGGTAGGTGCCGATTTTGAAGCCGAGCGCCTCGGCCTCGGTCTTGGAGGGGGTGGCGCGCGGTGCGCCGGGAGACAGCACGGCGAAAGACGGGCGGCCTTTGGCGGCGGCGACGGCGCGGCGGATTTCGGCGTCGTCGGCGGGCGAGTCGAGGAACAGGATGTCGGCGCCTTCTTCGACGTACATCTCGATGCGGGCGACGGCCTCATCAATGCCCTGGGTGGGGCGGCAGTCGGTGCGGGCCAAAATCAGGATGCCGGAGTCCTTGGCGGCCTGCACGGCGGCGCGGATCTTCATACGGGCTTCCTCGCGCGGCATGCAGGGCTTGCCGGCGGCGGTGAGGGCACGTGGGGTGATCTTGTCCTCGATCAGGATCGCGGCGGCGCCAGCGCGGCCATAGGCACGGACGGTGCGCTGCACGTTCATCGCGTTGCCGTAGCCATGGTCGCCGTCGGCCAGGATCAGCAGGTCAGGGGCGGCGCCGCGCACCATGTTGAAGGAATCGAACATCTCCGCGAAGGAAATCAGATCAAGGTCAGGCCCGCCCAGGCGGCTGGCGGCGACACAGGAGCCCGACAGGAAGGCGGTCTTGAAGCCGGCGGCGGCGGTCATCTTGGCGCTCAGGCCGTCCCATACGGCGGGCATGGTGATAAGGCCGGGTTCTTTCAGCACGGCGCGCAGGCGGTCGGGGGGAGTCATGGCGTTTCCTTCGGGGCGATTGGTTGGCGGTCAGGATAGGGCAGGTTGTCGATCCCGCCAAACGGCGCTGGTGTCCCCAGCGAAGGTTCCCGGCCGCGGACGCTCGCGCCGTTGGATCAGGAGTGTCGCCTTCATGGTGCGATTTGTAGCAGTGCCCAACTGTTGTCAATTAAAGCAGCGGGTGCCGCTTACACCCGAGGCAAAACCTTTTCCCCGAACAACCGCATCGAATCCATCGCTGCAGTCAGCGGCACATCGTTGAAATTTACCTGCAACGACGCGATCTCGAAATCGCCGACCTGCCGGCGGTAGCTGCTGATGGTGTCCAGAATGCGCTCCGGTGTTCCCACCCACGCCGCGCATTTCGCGACCTGGGTGTCGAAATTCTCTCGCGACAAACCCTCGATCACCTTGTCATAGCCTGGATAATCGGCGGATTGCGCGCCGGTCGTCCAGTCGGATGCGGCTGAGACCAGAGACCCCAAATACCGGTTAATCGGGCCGCGTGCGATTTCTTCGGCCTGTTGCTGGTCCTGGTGGCACAGCATGTGAAACGCCAGCATGACGGTGCCTGGGCCTTCATGGCCGGCACGTGCCCGAGCATCCCGGTAGATATCCAACAGATCCTTCATGGCGCCGCCGGCCATCGGGATGGCCATGATGCCATAGCCGGCCGCACCCGCCCGTTCGAACGATTCCTTCGTGGCCAACGCCGCGATGAAAAACGGCGGCCGGGGCAATTGCGTAGGCCGGGGCAGGGAGGTCACATTCGCGAACGAGTGGAAGCGCCCCTTGCTGGTGACGTTCTCGTCCTCCAGCAACTGCCTGACCTGTTCGACCCCTTCGTCGAACCGGGCGCGGCTTTCGTCCATGGGAACGCCGAACCGTTCGAACTCGTGCGGCAGGAACGCCCGAGCGAACCCGGCGTCCAGGCGTCCGTCGCAGAGTGCGTCGAGCAACGCCAGTTCGCCTGCGATCTTCAGCGGGTTGTTGAACGCCGGCAGTACAGCGCCCGTCACCAGGCGGGCACGTTTGGTCACCTGCGCCGCCGCCGCCAGAAAGACGATCGGGTTGGGGCTGTATCCGCCGTATGGCAGAAAATAGTGTTCGACCGTGCGGACATGGGCGTAGCCGTACCGGTCGACCAGACCGACCAGTTTTAGCGCGTCCTGCCAATAGTCTCGGCCGGATTGGACCTCGGGACCGATGTCGGGGAAGAACTGGATTCCGACCTGCATTCAAGTCTCCAAAGCAAGTCGTGGGTGGCGGGCTTTCGCCCGCCATGACGATAGAAGAAGGCTGCTTACGCCGCCGCCATTTGGCGCAGCACGTACTGCAGGATACCGCCGTGCTGGTAGTAGCCGACCTCATCCACCGTATCGATGCGGCAGGTGACCGGAACGGTATCGACAACACCGTTGGACCGGTGGATCACCAGCGACAGATCCATGCGTGGGGTAATGGTATCCAGCCCCACGATGTCGATGAGTTCGTCGCCCACCAGGCCCAGCGTCTTGCGGTCGGTGCCTTCCTTGAAGGTCAGGGGCAGCACGCCCATGCCCACGAGGTTGGAACGGTGGATGCGCTCGAAGCTCTCCACGATCACGGCCTTAACACCGAGCAGGAAGGTGCCTTTGGCCGCCCAGTCGCGGGACGAGCCGGTGCCGTATTCCTTGCCGCCGAAGATCACCAGCGGCACGCCCTCGGCCTTGTATTTCATGGCCGCGTCGTAGATCGGCATTTGCTCGCCGGAGGGCAGGTGCCTGGTCATGCCGCCTTCGACGTTGGTCAGCATCTCATTGCGGATTCGGATGTTGGCGAAGGTGCCGCGCATCATGATTTCGTGGTTGCCGCGGCGGGCGCCGTAGCTGTTGAAATCCTTCTGCTGCACCTGACGTTCACCCAGGTATTCACCCGCGGGGGAGGTCTTGCGGATATTGCCGGCCGGGGAGATGTGGTCGGTCGTGATGCTGTCGCCGAGTTCCGCCAGAATGCGCGCACCGGCGATGTTGCCGACGGGCGCCGGTTCCATCGTGATGCCCTCGAAATAGGGCGGGTTCTTGACGTAGGTGGAACCATCGGACCAGCGATAGGTGGCGCTGTCGCCCTCGACCTCGATCTCCTGCCACTGCTTCGGGCCCTTGAAGACCTCGCCGTAGCGCTTGAGGAACTGGTCACGCGACAGGCAGGTCGCGAGAATGTCGGAGATTTCCTTGTTCGTCGGCCAGACGTCGCGCAGATAGACCGGGTTGCCGTCATTGCCGACACCCAGCGGCTCCGTCGTGATGTCCTGCGTCACCTTGCCCAGCAGCGCGTAAGCAACCACCAGCGGCGGGGAGGCGAGGTAGTTCGCCCGCACGTTCGCATGCACGCGGCCTTCGAAGTTGCGGTTGCCGGAGATCACGGCGGTGCCAACCAGACGATGATCCTCGATCGCATCGACGATGGCGTCGTCGAGCGGGCCGGAGTTCCCGATGCAGGTCGTGCAGCCATAGCCAACCGTGTTGAACCCGATCGCGTCGAGATCAGCCGTCAGGCCGGACTTGTCGAGATATTCGGTCACCACCTGCGAGCCCGGCGCGAGCGAGGTCTTCACCCAGGGCTTCGGCCGCAGGCCCTTGGCATGCGCCTTACGCGCCACCAGCCCGGCCGCGACCAGCACCGACGGGTTGGAGGTGTTGGTGCAGGACGTGATCGCCGCCAGCACCACATCGCCATGGGTCAGCTCGTAGTTCTTGCCCTCGACCTGGACCGACGTCGTCAACTCGTTGGCCGGCACGCCCAGGCTCTTGGTGAGCTCCATCTTGAACGTGGACGAAATATCCTTCAGCAGCACGCGGTCCTGCGGGCGCTTCGGGCCGGCCATGCTCGGCAGAACCGTGGACAGGTCGAGTTCCAGCGTGTCGGTGAAGACCGGATCCGGCTGGCCGGGCTCACGGAACATGCCCTGCGCCTTGAGATAGGCTTCGACCAGCGCAACCCGGTGCGCGTCGCGCCCGGTCAGCATGAGATAGTCGAGCGCAACCTTGTCGACCGGGAAGAAGCCGCAGGTGGCGCCGTATTCCGGGGCCATGTTGCCGATAGTGGCGCGATCCGGCAGGCCGAGATCGTCCAGGCCCGGGCCATAGAATTCCACGAACTTGCCGACAACGCCCTTCTTGCGCAGCATCTGCGTGACGGTCAGCACGACGTCGGTGGCGGTCACGCCCTCGGCCGTTTTGCCCGTCAGGCGGAACCCAATGACATCGGGGATCAGCATCGCGATCGGCTGGCCGAGCATGGCCGCTTCCGCCTCAATGCCGCCAACGCCCCAGCCGAGGATGCCCAGACCATTGACCATCGTGGTGTGGCTGTCGGTGCCGTACAGCGTGTCCGGATAAGCGAAAGTGGTGCCGCCGTTCTGCGAGGTCCAGACGGTCTGGCCGAGATATTCCAGGTTCACCTGGTGGCAGATGCCGGTGCCGGGCGGCACGACGCGGAAATTGTCGAACGCATCCTGGCCCCAGCGCAGGAAGCGGTACCGCTCACCATTACGCTCGAACTCGACATTGACGTTCTCCTGTTCGGCTGTGGCGGTGCCGAAATGGTCCACCATCACCGAGTGGTCGATCACGAGATCGACGGGCACCAGCGGGTTCACCTTGGCGGGATTGCCGCCCAAACGGGTGAGACCGTCGCGCATCGCGGCCAGATCGACCACCGCCGGCACGCCGGTGAAATCCTGCAGCAGGATGCGGGCGGGTTTGAACGGCACTTCCTGGGTGGAGCTACCCTTGGCGAGCCAGCCGACAACGGCCTTGGCGTCCGCGGTGGTGTAGCTGCGGCCGTCTTCGAAACGCAGGGTATTTTCCAGCAGCACCTTGAGGCTGACCGGCAGGCGGGAGATATCCCCCAGGGTCTTCGCCGCTTCCGGCAGGGAGTAGTAATCGTAAGCCTTGCCCTCGACCATAAGGGTCCGGCGTGTTTTGAGTGTGTCCTGCCCGATCGCTGTCATATGCCCGGTTCCGTCTGCTGGGTGCTGAATCGCGGGGGATTTAGCCTATGCGGTGGGGGATCGTCCACCTGCCAACTGTGATTTAGGAGCCGCGGTGCTGAAAGCAGAGGGTCTGGCGGCATTTCGCGGGGAGCGGCTGGTCTTCCGCGACCTGAGCTTCGCCGTTTCGGCCGGTCAGGCCCTGGTGCTGGCGGGGCCGAACGGTTCAGGCAAGTCCACGCTGCTGCGCCTGCTGGCGGGACTCGGGCGCGCGGCGGCGGGGCGGCTGCTATGGGATGGGGAGGACGCGCTGACGGATCGCGCGGAACATGCCGATCGGGTGGCCTATGTCGGGCATCTGGACGCGATCAAGCCGGGCCTGACGGTGGCGGAGAACTTGGCGTTTTTTGCGG
>CAIYDT010000032.1 GCA_903924985.1 uncultured Acetobacteraceae bacterium | reverse complement strand
GCCCGGAACGAACCTGGAGTTCACCCGCCTCCAGCACCTCGACCGCTACAACGTGCAGCTCGGGCTGATCAATCCGCCGCTGCCCAGCCAGAGCTTCATGACGCCGGATTTGGGCAACGCGATGTGCCACGCGCTGAACCAGTGGCAGATCGACGAACTGGTGCGGCCGGAGCCCCGCCTGCGGGCATCGGTCACCATCAACTACGAAGACCCCACCGCCGCGGTGAAGGAGATCGAGCGCTGCGCCTCCATCCAAGGCTACGGCCACGTCATGTTCATGTCCCGCACCGCCGCGCCGCTGGGCCAACGCCAATACTTCCCGATCCTGCAAGCTGCGACTGAAGCCGGTCTCCCCGTCGCCATGCACGCCTTCGGCTTCGGCGGCCACAAGCCCACCGCCGCCGGCTGGCCGTCGTTCTATCTGGAGGACATGGTCGCCCACGCCAACGCCTTCCAGGCGCACCTGACCAGCATGGTGGTCGAGGGCGTGTTCGAACGATTACCGAAACTGCGCTTCCTCATGATCGAGGGTGGATTTGGCTGGCTGCCATCCTTCTGCTGGCGCCTGGATAAGCTGGTTAAGCGCCTGACCAACGACGGCCCGCCTCTGTCCCGCCTGCCGTCGGAATACATTCGCTCCCAGGTCTGGGCCACGACCCAGCCGATGGAGGAGCCGCCGCAGAAGCCACACGCGCTGGACCTGATCGAGTGGATCGGATGGGACCGCTTGCTGTTCGCGTCGGACTACCCCCATTGGGATTTCGACGATCCCGACGCCGTGCTGCCCTTCCCCGTCACGGACACGCAGCGCCGCGGGTTCTATTACGATAATGCTCGGGCGCTTTACGGCCCGTAGCAACCGGAGTTCCACCCATGCTGCCTAGTTTATTCATCAGCCACGGCTCCCCCATGATGCCGCTGCGGGACCAACTCGCGCGCGACTTCCTAAGCGGGCTCGGCGCACAATTGGAGCGTCCCCGAGCGATCCTGGTGGCCTCCGCGCATTGGGACACCGAACGGCCGGAGGTCAGCGCGGTCGCGACGAACGACACCATCTACGATTTCTACGGTTTCCCGCCGGCACTGTATGCGCTGCGGTATCCGGCACCGGGCGATGCGGCCTTGGCAGCGGAGATCGCGGGGATGCTGGGGGCGGAGCTGGACCGGGAACGCGGCCTGGATCACGGCGCCTGGGTTCCGTTACTGCTGATGTATCCCGAACACGACATTCCGGTGATGCAGCTTTCGTTGCAGTCTTATCTCGGTCCCGAACACCATTTGCTGCTGGGCAAAGCGTTGGCCTCGCTGCGGAAGAACGGGGTGCTGGTCATCGGCTCGGGCGGTCTGACTCACAACCTGCGCCGCCAGCGGGCGCCAGAGGAAAACAGCCCCGCCGCGCCCGATGTCGATGCTTTCGCGGAGTGGATGCACGACGCACTGATCGAGGGACGGACGGACGATTTATTGGATTACCGCCGCCGAGCGCCGTACGCGGCCGTGCAGCACCCGACGGACGAGCACTTGCTGCCGCTATACGTGGCGCTGGGTGCCGGTGGAGACGGTGCGAAAGCCATCCGGTTGCACGCCAGTACCTCGTACGGCGTGCTGCGGATGGATACATACGCGTTTAGCTAGCGGACGAGCTTACTCCGCCGCCATCATCCCCTGCTTGTAGGTCGAGGGCACACCCTCGAACTTCGATTTTGCACGCTTGCCGAGCCAGTAGGAATACGCTGGGGGCACCGACGTGAAGTCGGGATCGGCGCCCAGTTTCTGCGCCGCGTCCATGGCCCAGTTTGGGTTGTACAGCAGTTCCCGCGCGATAGCGATCAGATCGGCTTTGCCTGCCTGCAAAATAGCCTCGGCCTGGTCCGCGTGCACGATGTGGCCGACGGCCATGGTCATCATGCCGGCCTCGGCACGGATTTTCTCGGCGTAGGGCACCTGGTAGCCGTATTTCTGCGACCGGATGCCATCCATGGGGGAGCGTTCCAGCATGCCGCCGCCGGAGCAATCAATCACGTCCACCCCACGCAGCTTCAGTTCCTTCGACAGCGCCACGCTCTGTTCCAGGCCCCAGCCCGCGTCGTCCTCGCAGGACAGGCGCATGAACAGCGGCTTCTCGGCCGGCCAGTTGGCGCGCACGCATTCGGCGACTTCCAGCGCGAAGCGCATGCGGTTGGTGTCGGACCCGCCATACTCGTCGTTGCGGCGGTTGGAGACCGGAGAAAGAAACTGGTGGATCAGGTAGCCGTGGGCGCCGTGGATCTCCAGGACTTCGAAGCCGGCGGCATTGGCGCGGGCGGCGGCCTGGCCCCAATGGGTCACGACCTCGGGGATTTCGTCGCGGCTGAAGGCGCGCGGGGGCGGCATACGGTCGCTGTGGGCGATGGCGGACGGGGCAACCAGCTCCCAGCCTTCCCAGTCGAACATCTCCGGGTGGTCAGGGGTTTGCGGCTGCTGGCCCTCCCACGGGCGGGTCAGGCGGGCCTTGCGGCCGGAGTGTCCGATCTGGATGGCGGAAACAGCGCCCTGACCCTTGATGAAGTCGGTGATGCGCTTCAGGCCGGGGATGAATTCATCCTTCCACAGGCCGAGGTCTCCGACAGTGCCGCAGCCGCGCCGCTCCACTTTGGTCGACTCCACCATAACCAGCCCGCAGCCCCCGGCCGCGAACTTCCCGGCGTTCATCAGATGCCAATCGGTGGCGAAGCCCTGGTTGGAGGCGTACTGGTGCATCGGCGCCAGCACGACGCGGTTCTTCAAGGTGACCCCGCGAATGGTCAGCGGCTGGAACAAGAGGGGTTGGGACATGGGGCGCTCCGACGGATTGTTTGCCTGCTCCCTACCCTGTCTTGCCGAATTCGGCTACTGGGACACCGGATCAGCCGGAGGAAACCCATGTTGCAGTCACCCCCCGCCCAACCCGGCATGCGCGAGGACGAGATCGACACCCCCGCTTTGGTCGTCGATCTGGACGCGTTCGAATACAACCTGGACCACATGGCAGCGTTGCTCGCCCCCACCGGGGTGAAGCTGAGGGCGCATGCCAAAACCCACAAATCCCCCGTCATCGCCAAGCTGCAAATGGCACGCGGTGCGGTGGGGCAGTGCGTGCAGAAGGTGGGCGAAGCCGAAATCCTGGCCTGGGGCGGCATCGGCGACATCCTGGTGTCGAACGAAGTTGTCGGCCCGGCCAAGCTCGCTCGTCTCTGTGCTTTGTCGAGCATCGCCAAGGTTGCGGTGTGCGTCGATGACGGCGCGCAGATCGCCGCCATCGAAGCCGCGGCCGCCGATGCGGGCGTGCGCATGTCGGTGCTGGTGGAGATCGACGTCGGCGCCGGGCGCGCGGGCGTCGAAGCTGGACCCGAGGCGGTGGCGTTGGCGCAGCGCATTGCCGCCTCCAAGCACCTGATGTTCGGCGGCTTGCAGGCCTACCAGGGCAGCGCGCAACACAAGCGCACCGTCGGGGAGCGCCGCACGCTGATCGGCGCGGCCATCGACGCGTCACGCCGCACGGTGGAGCAGTTGCGGCAACAAGGCCTGTCCTGCCCGATCGTCGGCGGCGCCGGTACGGGGTCGTTCCAGATCGAGGCCTCCTCTGGCGTTTACACCGAAATGCAAGCCGGCAGCTACGTATTCATGGATGCCGACTACGCCCGCAACCTGGATGAGAACGGTGCGCCGGTCAGCACATTCCGGCACTCGCTGTTCGTGCTGTCCACCGTCATGAGTGCCTCTCGCCCGGGTATCGCGGTGCTGGATGCCGGGCATAAGGCGGTATCGATCGACTCCGGCATGCCGACCGTGTGGCGGCGGCCGGACGTGCGCTACGTCAGCGCCTCGGACGAGCATGGGAAGCTGGAGGTCGGATCGGAGACAGCCGCCCCGAAGCTGGGGGAAAAGCTGCGGCTGGTGCCCGGCCATTGCGATCCGACGGTGGACCGGTTCGACTGGTATGTGGGCGTGCGGAAGGGGCGGGTGGAGTGTTTGTGGCCGGTGGCGGCGCGAGGGGGATTTAGCTGAATTTACTACTGTCTTCACCGTGCTGTCGGGGGGCGGTAGACGCCATAGATCGGGCACGTCCGTTTTCAACGGTTGCCTCCCCGTTGCAAGCCCGGGAGGCCGTATCGACCGGCTGCGTGGTTACTAATAGAGCGCAATATTGTCTTGTGACCCCGTGTGTCGCCGCATGCCACGAGGAATCGGGCAAGGTCGGATTGTACGCTTTCCGGACGAAAAATGGCGCTTATTCGATCCGAAAACCACGCAGCATCTTCATGATACATTACAGATCCCGTTTTTATCGGAATTCACCATGAACCTAAATCCGGCAGTTGGATGATTGCCAAGCCCGGGAGAATCGTTGGATTCTGCCGGTATGACCCAGCAAATCCCAGGTGCGGTCAGTCACCCCTCGGGTGAACAACCGCCAGTT
>CAIYDT010000031.1 GCA_903924985.1 uncultured Acetobacteraceae bacterium | reverse complement strand
CGGCGATCGAGGAAGAGATGCAGTAATACCGAAGGGTGTTTAGACCGACATGCCGTATGAGCAACATCATATGGCAATCCGGTAAAGGAATAAAAAAGGGTCGCGAATGTCTATTATCGTCATCCTCGGGCTTGACCCGAGGATGACGAAAGAAGAATTACGGTTCGCCGGCATGATGGGTTAGTGAGGCCCGGAGTGCCGGTTTCAGCACTTGTTGGTGTCAACGCGACCCCGACGGCCGCTCGCAAGGCCGGCAGGGCCTCAGCCTCGAACCAGGGGTTCCGCCGCTCCCACATCGTCGTTCGCCACGAAGGATGCGGCAACGGGAACCGGTCTGGCAGAAACGCGCGGAAATCCCGCACCCTCTCCGTCATCGGCGCACGCCCGAGCGTGTAGTTTTGGGCGTAGCTTCCAACCAGCAAAGTCAGCTTGATCGCTGGCATCAACCTCAACAGCCGCTCCCGCCAAAGCGGCGCGCACTCCGGCCGAGGCGGCGCATCGCCGCCGTTCGGCAAGCGGCCGGGGTAGCAGAAACCCATCGGAAGAATCGCGATGCGGCTTTCGTCGTAGAAAATGTCCCGATCCATATCCAACCAGCGGCGCAGCCGGTCGCCCGACGGATCGTTCCACGGAATCCCCGTCTCATGCACTTTGGTCCCTGGCGCCTGCCCAGCGATCAGCACCGTCGCGGTTGCGGACACGCGAAACACCGGCCGGGGGCCGAGCGGCAGGACGGCGGCGCAGTGGCGGCAGGCGCGAACCTCCGCCGCGGCGTCAGCCAACAATGCCGCGGAGGCGCAGTTCATCGATCACCTTCGCCGCCAGAATTTCCGGAGAGCCTTCCAGCGTGGCCAGCCGTATCTCCGGGTCCAGCGGTGCCTCGTATGGCGCATCGACACCGGTGAAGTTGCGAAGCTGACCAGCGTCGGCCTTCTGATACAGGCCCTTCGGATCGCGGCGGCGGCACTCGTCGACCGGGGTATCGACGTAGATCTCCAGGAACTCGCCTTCCTCCACGCAGTCGCGCGCCAGCATGCGTTCGTTCCGGTAAGGGGAAATGAAGGACACCAGCACGATCAGCCCGGCCTCAACGAACAGCTTCGACACCTCCGCGATCCGCCGGATGTTCTCCACCCGGTCGGCTTCCGAAAACCCGAGGTCGCGGTTCAGCCCATGGCGCACATTGTCGCCGTCGAGAGTCATGGTGTGACGGCCGCTGGCGAGAAGCTGCTTTTCCACCAGATTGGCGATGGTGGATTTGCCGGCGCCGGACAGGCCGGTGAACCACAGCACCGCCGGTTTCTGGCCGTTCAGCAGCGACCGAGCCTCCTTGTTGACGTCGAGGCGGTGCCAATAGACGTCGGACCGGGCGGCTTTGATGCCGGTAACCATCCCGGCGCCCACGGTGTTGCGAGTCAGCCGGTCCACCAGGATGAAACCGCCGAGGGTGCGGCTGTCGCTGTACGGCTCGCAGGCCACGGGATGCGACAGGGAGATCGACACGCGGCCGATCTCGTTCAGCGCCAGCTCCCGCACCGCGACTTCTTGCAGGCTATCGACGTCGAGCCGGTTGGTGATGTCGGTGATCGTGCCCATGACCGATTTGGTGCCCAACATGAACTGGTAGGCGCGTCCCCGGAACAGCGGGGTCTCATCCATCCAGACCACCCAGGCGTCGATCTGATCGGCCAGCGCCGGCAGCGGGTCGGCCGCCAGCACGTCGCCGCGGGAGACGTCGATTTCGCGGTCCAGCACCAGCGTCACGGGCTCGTCCCGCCCGGCTTCGGCCAGATCGCCGTCCATGGTGACGATGCGCTCGATTTTCGCCTCTGTCCGCGACGTCGTGTTGACGACCGTGTCGCCGGGACGCAGCACGCCGGCCTCGATGGTGCCGGCGTAACCCCGGAAGGTGTGGTCGGGGCGGTTGACGTATTGCACCGGCATTCGGAACGGTTTTTTGCCCGCTGGCACGGCCGGCTCTGCCTGTTCCAGCGCCGTCAGCAGCGTCGCCCCAGTATACCACGGCATGTTGTCGCTGCGCCGCGTCACGTTATCCCCGTCGCGAGCACAGACCGGAATGGCGGTGACCGACAACGGACCCAGGCGGTCCAGCAGCGCCTGGAAATCGGCGACGATGGTGTCGAACACGGATTGCTCGAACCCCACCAGATCCATCTTGTTCACCGCCAGCACCACGTCGCGGATGCCCAGCAGCGACACGATGGCGGCATGGCGGCGGGTCTGCGCCAGCAACCCTTTGCGCGCATCCACCAACAACACCGCGAAATCCGAGGTCGATGCTCCCGTCACCATGTTGCGGGTGTACTGCTGGTGCCCCGGCGAGTCCGCCAGGATGAATCGGCGCTTCGGCGTTTCGAAGAAGCGGTAGGCGACGTCGATCGTCACCCCCTGCTCCCGCTCCGCCGCCAGCCCATCGACCAGCAGCGCGTAGTCGGTGCCGCCCTCGACGGTGCCGAACCGGCGGGAATCCCGTTCCAGCGCCACCAGCACGTCGTCGGGGATGGAGCCGCATTCGAACAGCAGCCGCCCGATCAAAGTGGATTTACCGTCGTCGACGCTGCCGCAGGTCAGGACGCGCAGAAGGGAGTCGGGCATCAGAAGTATCCCTCGCGCTTCTTTTTCTCCATCGAGGCATCCTGATCCTGATCGATCAACCGCCCCGCGCGCTCCGATACGCGTGTGTTCTTCATTTCTGTCACGATGTCGTCCAGCGTCGTCGCGGGCGAGTCCACCGCCGCCGACAGTGGGTAGCAGCCCAACGAACGGAATCGCACCAGCTTCGTTTCGGGCGTTTCACCCGGCAGGAAGCGCATGCGTTCGTCGTCCACGACGATGATCTGCCCGTCGCGCATCACGGTCGGCCGCTCCGCCGCGAAATACAGCGGCACCACGTCGATCCCTTCCGCCTGGATGTAGGTCCAGACATCGAGCTCGGTCCAATTCGACAATGGGAAAACCCGCAACGTCTCGCCGGGCGCCAGGTTGCCATTATACAAATGCCACAGTTCCGGGCGCTGGCGTTTCGGTTCCCACGTGTGCCCCGGCCCGCGAACAGAGAACACTCGCTCCTTGGCGCGGGACCGCTCCTCATCGCGGCGGGCGCCGCCGATGGCGAAGTCGTATTTGCCGTCGGTCAAAGCCTGTTTCAGCGCGTCGGTTTTCATCACCTGCGTGTAGACGCTGCCATGGTCGAAAGGGTTGATATTCTGTTCCAGGCCTTCCGGATTGGTATGGAGCCGCAACTCGAACCCGAAGCGTTTCACGGTGGCGTCGCGGAACGTAATCATGTCCCGGAATTTCCAGGTCGTATCGATATGCAGTAGCGGAAATGGCGGTTTCGCGGGGAAGAAAGCCTTGCGCGCCAGGTGCAGCAGCACCGACGAATCCTTGCCGATGGAATAGAGTAGCACTGGGCGCACCGCCTGGGCCGCGACCTCCCGCAGGATATGGATACTTTCGGCCTCGAGTGCCTTCAGATGCGCGGGGCGCATGGTCATGCTTTGGGAGTCCTGGAAGGCAGAGAGAAAAAATCATCCATCGCAGGGGTGTGCCTAACGATCCGAAGCCTGGTCCGCAATTCCCATCTGCGCGAGGCTGACCCGACGAGCGAGATGGATACCGCACTCGGTCTTGGCAAAGCCGGCCCAACGACCGGCGCGCGCATCCTCCCCGGGTGCGGCAACCCTGGTGCATGGGGCACAGCCGATCGAGCGAAAACCGCAATCCCATAGAGGATGCCGGGGCAGGTCGTGCTCCACCGTGTACCGGTGGAGCCGTTCGGTGCTCCAGCTCGTCAGAGGGTTCGCTTTGATCGTGCCGTCCGGTTGATGTTCGATGACCGGCAGGGCTTCGCGCAGCCCGCCCTGGAAGCGTTTGCGGCCGGTGATCCAGGCGGCGAAGCCCGTTAGTGCTTCGTCGAGGGGTTCCACTTTGCGGTGCCAGCAGCACCGATCCGGATCGCTTTCCCACATGGCCCCCATTGGGTCCGCGATGGCCAACGTTTGGGGGTTGGGCTGCACCGACCGCGCATCGCGCAGGCCGAACCTTTTCGGCCAGCGTGTCGCGGTAGCGCAGCGTTTCCGGAAACAACTTGCCCGTATCCAGAAAGACCACCGGGACGCTCGGGTCGATGCCGGCGACGAGGTGCAGCAGGACCGCGCTTTCAGCGCCGAAGGATGAGACAAGCGCGATGCGGCCGGGGAAGGCGCGGCCAATCAGGTCCTCCAGCGTGGCTTGCGTGCCCCAACCATCGTAGTCGGGAAGGCTGCTGGTGGGCACCCAGTCGGCTTGTGGCTGCGTCATGGTGGATCTATCCGTTTGGCGTTGCGGCCAATACGGAATATTTTTCTGTCAATGGCAATATATCGGCGGATAGAAAGTTTTATTTTCTAAATTTGGCGATGCAATGGGGAGTAACCATATCATTCCCGCCGGACGACGTAGGTCTTTTCCAGCGCCTCGATGATCGCCGCGGCATGCGCGGAGTCGCGCGCCTCCACCATCAGCCCCAAATCGGCGGCTTGCACCGAAGACGCCGCGTGCAGCCGCTGATGGGAGACTTCGATGATGTTCCCACCCTCATTGCCGATCTTGCCGGCGATGTCGGCCAGCACGCCCGGCCGGTCGGGAATCGCCAATTGCAGCCGCAGCAACCGACCGTCCCGCAGAAGGTTGCGGAGCAACACGTCGGACAGGATGCGCGCGTCGATGTTGCCGCCGGTGATGGCGACTCCCACCTTTTTGCCGCGAAAGCGTTCAGGGAAGGTCAATAACGCGGCGATACCCGCCGCGCCGGCGCCCTCCGCCACCGTTTTGGCGCCCTCGGCCAGCAGGCCGATGGCTTCCTCGATGGCGCGTTCGGGCACCACCAGAATATCGGTCAGGCGGCGGCGGACGATTTCGAAGGGGATCTCCCCAATGTCGCGCACCGCGATGCCCTCGGCAATGGTCGGGCCGCCCACGGACACCGCCCGCCCCGCGATGCGCTGCGCCATGGCGGCGTAGGTTTCGACCTCCACCCCATAGACCGCGATCCCCGGTTTCAGCGCCGTCGCCGCGATCAGGCACCCGGCGATCAGGCCGCCGCCGCCGACCGGAATCACGATCGCGTCGAGGTCCGGCGCATCCGCCAGCATCTCCAGCGCCAGGGTGCCCTGGCCAGCGATGATGCCGAGATCGTTGAACGGATGCACCGTTACCAGTTGGCGCTGCTCGCCGAGTTCGGCCGCGTGGGCGACGGCCTCGGTGAAGTCCATGCCGTGCAGCACCACCTCGGCGCCCCATGCGGCGGTTCGGGTGATCTTGGTGGAGGGGGTGAACTTCGGCATCACAATGGTCGCTTTGATGCCGAGAAGCTGGGCATGCCGCGCCACTGCCTGGGCGTGATTGCCGGCTGAGACGGCGATGACGCCGCGCGCCCGTTCCGCGTCGGACAGCAGCGCCAGACGATTCGCCGCGCCGCGTTCCTTGAAGGCGCCGGTCACCTGGAGATGGTCGAGCTTCAGCACCACATCCGCGCCGGTCGCCTGCGAGACTGCATAACTCGGCAAGGTTGGCGTACGGATAACGCGTACAGCAATCCGCTCGGCTGCCGCTTCGATGTCCGTGAGCGTGATCATACTGCTGCTCCGAGGCCGCCCTACGACGGAAGAAAGAGTGTCATGGCCGGGCTTGACCCAGTCACCTCAGGCCAGCTTCAGCATGTTAACATGGCAGCCTTGCCGCGCGGTGCCACCGCTTCCCGAGCTAGCCGGGTTAAATGAACTTGATACCCAGAATCTCGTACGACCGATCCCCACCCGGCGCGGGCACCGATATGCTGTCGCCCACCTTCTTACCGATTAGCGCCTTGGCAAGCGGGGACGACAGCGACAGGCGGGCGTGCTTGATGTCGGCCTCGTGCACG
This sequence comes from uncultured Acetobacteraceae bacterium, assembly GCA_903924985.1. Taxonomy (GTDB): domain Bacteria; phylum Pseudomonadota; class Alphaproteobacteria; order Acetobacterales; family Acetobacteraceae; genus Rhodopila. The sequence goes on along the minus strand of CAIYDT010000031.1, from coordinate 13,443 downwards.
CCGACGATCTGGTAGGTGGCTTCCCTCTCCGTCTCCTCGTCGATCAGCCAGACATGCGCGCCGAACTTCACGTGCTCCCCGGTCAGGGAGGACGGGTCGATGACCTCGGCGGCGGAGACGATCATCTCCAGCTCTTCGATGCGGCCCTCGATGAAGGATTGTCGTTCGCGCGCCGCGTGGTACTCGGCGTTCTCCGACAGGTCGCCATGCGCCCGAGCCTCCGCGATCGCGCGGATCACGGCGGGGCGTTCTTTCGACCTGAGCTGACGAAGCTCGTCTTCCAGCCGCTGCAGGCCGGGGGCGGTCATCGGAAACTTCTGCACGTATGGGTCCTTCGGTCGGCGGGTTCACCTTGGGGTTCAGTCAAGCACCGATAGCGCGCCGGGGTAAACGATACCTCGCACGCGGCGACCGGCTCAGAACGAACGGCGAAAGTAAGACTGAAGCGGCGCGACTTCAAGCGTTCCCGCGCGTAAAGCCGCGATTGCATGCACGGCGGCCCTGGCGCCGGCAAAGGTGGTGTAGTGCGGCACCCCTTGCGTGAGGGCCCCGCGGCGGATGGTGAAGCTGTCCGCGACCGATTGCGGGGTGGAGGCGGTGTTGATCACCAGCTGGATTTCGCCCGATTTGATGGCGTCCACGCAGTGCGGCCGCCCCTCCAGCACTTTGTTGACCACGGTAACCGGCAATCCGGCCTTCTTGATGCCGGCAGCCGTGCCGCGGGTCGCCACGACGGTGAATCCCATATCGATCAACCGGCGGGCGAGCGCGGGCAACCCCTTCTTGTCGCTGTCCTTGACCGACAGGAACACCGCGCCCTTCTCCGGCAGGATGACGCCGGCGCCGAGCTGGGCCTTGGCGAAAGCACGCTCGAAGGAGGAATCGAGGCCCATGACTTCGCCGGTGGAGCGCATTTCCGGCCCCAGGATCGTGTCGACGCCGGGGAAGCGGGCGAAGGGGAAGACCGCTTCCTTCACCGCGACATGCGGGGCGATGGAGTCGTCGTCCAGGTTGAAATCCGCCAGCTTGGCGCCGGCCATGACGCGGGCGCCGATCTTGGCGACCGGAACCCCGGTGGCCTTGGCGACGAAGGGAACCGTACGGGACGCCCGAGGGTTCACCTCCAGCACATAGATGGTGGCGTCCTGGATGGCGTACTGTACGTTCATCAGCCCGACCACGCCCAGCGCCTTGGCCATCGCCTCGGTTTCCGCCTTCAGTTCGGTGACCATGGCCGGGGACAAGGTGTAGGGCGGCAGGGAGCAGGCGGAGTCGCCGGAATGGATGCCGGCTTCCTCAATGTGTTCCATCACCCCAGCGACGTAAACGGTGTCGCCGTCGCAGATGCAGTCCACATCCACTTCGATGGCGTCGTTCAGGTAGCGGTCGATCAGAACGGGATTGTCGCCGGACACCTGCACGGCTTCGCGCATGTAGCGGTGCAGGCTCTGGCGGTCGTAGACGATTTCCATGGCACGCCCGCCCAGCACGTAGCTGGGACGGATGACGACGGGATAGCCGATGCGTTCGGTGATGGTTTCCGCTTCCTCGGCGGAGCGGGCGATGCCGTTTTCCGGCTGTAGCAGGCCGAGGCGGTGGAGCAGTTGCTGGAACCGCTCCCGGTCTTCCGCCATGTCGATGGCGTCGGCGCTGGTGCCCAGGATCGGAATGCCGGCCTTCGATAGCGCCTGCGAGAGCTTCAGCGGGGTTTGCCCGCCGTACTGCACGATGCAGCCCAGCAAGGTGCCGTTCTGCTGTTCGCGGCGTATGAGGGAAATAACGTCCTCGGCCGTCAGCGGCTCGAAATACAGCCGGTCGGAGGTGTCGTAGTCGGTGGACACGGTTTCGGGATTGCAGTTGACCATGATGGTCTCGAACCCCGCGTCCTTCAGGGCGTAGGCGGCGTGGACGCAGCAATAGTCGAACTCGATGCCCTGCCCGATCCGGTTCGGACCACCGCCGAGGATGATGATTTTCTGGCGATCCGTGGGATCCGATTCACACACTGGCGTGCCGTAACCGCCTTCGTAGGTGGAGTACATATAGGGTGTGGCGGAGGCGAACTCGGCCGCGCACGTGTCGATGCGCTTGTAGACGGCGACCACGCCAAGGGCGTTCCGGGCTTTGGCGATGTCGTCCTCCGTGCGCCCGGTCAGCTTGCCCAGGGTCTTGTCGGAGAAACCCATTGCCTTCAACCGGCGCAACTCGCCCACCTGCCGCGGCAAGCCGAGGGTTTTGACCGTCTTCTCCGCCGCGACGATCGATTCCAGCTGGCGCAGGAACCACGGATCGAACTTGGTGGCGTCGTGAATGTCCTCGATGGACAGGCCGGCCCTGAGTGCTTGCGCCGCCATCAACAGCCGGTCCGGCCGTGGCGTGGACAGCGCCGCTCGGAATGCGTCGGGCGTGCCGTCGCCGGGGGCATCGATTTCGTCCAGGCCGGATAGACCCGTCTCCATGCTGCGGAAACCCTTTTGCAGCGCTTCGGCGAAGGAGCGGCCGATGGCCATGGCCTCACCCACCGACTTCATCGAGGTGGTCAGCAGGGCCGGGGTGCCGGGGAATTTCTCGAAGGTGAAGCGGGGGATCTTCACGACCACGTAGTCGATGGTCGGCTCGAAGCTGGCCGGGGTGACCATCGTGATGTCGTTGGTCAACTCGTCCAGCGTGTAGCCGACCGCCAGCTTGGCGGCGATCTTGGCGATCGGGAACCCGGTGGCCTTGGACGCCAGTGCCGAGGAGCGGGACACCCGCGGGTTCATCTCGATGACCACCATGCGCCCGTCGGCCGGGTTCAGCCCGAACTGCACGTTGGACCCGCCAGTATCCACCCCGATCTTGCGCAAGCAGGCGATCGAGGCGTCCCGCATCCGCTGGTATTCTTTGTCGGTCAGCGTTAGCGCGGGCGCGACGGTGACGCTGTCGCCGGTGTGGATGCCCATGGGGTCCACGTTCTCGATCGAGCAGACGATGATGCAGTTGTCCTTGCTGTCGCGGACCACCTCCATCTCGTACTCTTTCCAGCCTAGGACGGATTCTTCGATCAGCACTTCGGTAGTGGGGGAGGCTTCCAGGCCGCCAGCGACGATCTGTTCGAATTCTTCCTTATTGTAGGCGATGCCGCCGCCGGTGCCGCCGAGGGTGAAGCTGGGGCGAATGACGGCGGGAAGGCCGGTGATCGCGAGGCCGGCGCGGGCTTCTTCCATCGTGTGGGCGATGGTGGAGCGGGGGGATTCGATGCCGATTTCCGACATGGCATCGCGGAATTTCAGCCGGTCCTCGGCGCGATCGATCACGTCGGCTTTGGCGCCGATGAGTTCGACGTTGTACTTTTTAAGTACCCCGCTGGCGTCGAGCTTCATGGCCGTGTTCAGCGCCGTCTGCCCGCCCATCGTTGGAAGAATGGCGTCGGGACGCTCCTTGGCGATGATTTTTTCCACCATCTCCGGCGTAATCGGCTCGATATAGGTGGCGTCCGCCAGGCCGGGGTCGGTCATGATGGTGGCGGGGTTGGAGTTCACCAGGATAACCCGATACCCCTCGGCCTTGAGGGCCTTGCAGGCCTGGGCGCCGGAATAGTCGAACTCGCACGCCTGCCCGATAACGATGGGGCCGGCGCCGATGATCATGATGGATTTTAGGTCGGTGCGTTTGGGCATTTGGATCAGGTTCTCGCGGAAGGAGGTGCCCAATCGGGCATGATACGGCGGAGAAAATCGTCGAACATCGGAACTGTGAAGGCGGTCTCACCGTGGCGGGGGCTGTAGACCATGCCCTTTCCGATCAGGATGCTACGCAGTGGGGCCAGGGAGGTTGGCTTGACAGCCAGGCGTTCGGCGACTTCGCCGGCCCGCCAAGGACCGGAGCCGAGCGAGGCCATGGCCCGGACATAGTGCTTTTCGCGGGGTGTGAGGCGGTCGAAGCGCACACGGAAAAAACCGTCGTCGAGACGTTTTAACGCGGCGGGCGACGCCGCCAGCACCACACCGCGATCGATCCGCGGGCCCGGCGCCGCATTCCAGGCATGATAGGCCCACTCCTGGATGAAATAGGGGTAACCTCTGGCCGCCTCGTTGATGGCATCAAGGCCGTCTTGCGTCACCGTTACCTGTTGGGCCTCGGCGGGTGTCAGAACTGCCCGATCAGCATCCGCGCGCGACAGCGCGCCGAGGGGCGGGAAATCGAACATGCGTTCGGCATAGGATTTCGCATGACCAGCCAACCCGGCCATTTGGGGCAGACCCGCCGCGATCAAGAGAATGGGCAGTCGCTCCTGCGTGCAGCGGTGCAACGCCATGATCAGCGCACCCAGGTCCTTCTGCCCCAAATATTGGATTTCATCAATGAACAACGCGACCTGAACGTCGCGCGCCTTAGCCGCTCGGCCGATGGCGGAAAACAACTCGGATAGATCGGCTTCGAGGTCGCCGCTATCGGCGGCCCCGGTTTCCGGATCGATATCGAGAGCGAGTTCCGCGTCGCCGTATGTGAGCTTGAGACCGGACAGAAAACTTTTCAGAACGCGCAGCCCGCGTTTGACCTCCGCCGCCAAGCGCCCAAGACGGTCGAGATCGAGCAGGAGGCGGCGCAGATGGGGCACCAGCAACTCCCCCAGCCGCTTGTGTTCGTGCGCTTCGATAAAGCACGTGTGGAACTTGGCGGCAGTGGCCATCGACAACGCTTCGCGCAGCAGCACGGTCTTGCCGACGCCGCGCAGACCAACCGCGATGAACCCCTTCGTCGGGCGGTGCAGCTGCGTGCGGCCGATGGCAATCCGCACCTCCTCCAGCAGGTCCTGGCGACCGCTGAGTTCGGGGGGCGGCGTGCCGGCGCCGGGGGCGTATGGGTTCTGGATGGGGTCCATTGTAAGGGAGTTTACCAGATGTTACAGGATTTTTTGGTATATATGGTAAATTTTGTTATATTGGCCAGCGGAGAGCGTTGGAAGGTCATGCCGCGCTTCCTGGGAGCGCGTTGAAACGTTCGAAAAAGCCCTGGATACAATCCTCACGAACCTCCTTGGGGAAGGCTCGCGACATCGCCACGAGCGCCCACAGTAATACGAGTGTGGCAAACTTCAGGACCTCTTGTATTCCCTCTGCATCCGGCCCTCCTTTGAGGCCAACGACCCGACCTGATTTGTCCGTTTGGACATGCCGATTGATGGCATCCATGTTCGTATGGGTCCCGTCCATGGAAAGTGGTCGATAAATCAACGTATACAGGTCAGGACAGTGCTTCGCAGCGATCTGATCCCAAATGATAGCCTTACGACGCTTGGTTTCATCGATGTTCGCCCGCAACGCCGCAACTTCGCGGCAGGTGGCCTCCATCTGAGCAATTTCCGCAGGTGAGTACGATTTGCGGAAGGCAGGTTCATCGAGAACGACCCGAGCCAGCTTTTGCTGGTTCAACTGGTAATCATAAACGACCTGATCGATGAACCCAGGATCGGCAGCGAGTCCGTACATCGCGATTACGCCTTCCGACGCACTTCGGAGAACAGTGCGCGCATCTCCAATCATCCCACGTTCGGCCAGGATTAAGGCTGCTTGCGTGGACTGATGCGCGCGGATGAACAACGCAGCCAACGTAAAATGCTGAATGTCCGCCAAAGGCGGCATATCCAGACCGGCAACCATCGCCAGTGCGAACCGGCTCAACTCGTGTGCACAATCGAACCACACCTTGGCAGGGCCCTGGCTGGTCACCGCCGCTCGGAACTGCTCCATGTCCGGCGAGAAAAAGCCGTCTATATTAAATGACATCGTGATTTCGTCCCTTATACGGAGTTTATCGATTTAGGCGCAAAAATCCGCCTAAACACATAAACTTCCGCTAAATGGTTGGTGGCGACTGGCGGACACATCCTCCTCAGCCCCCCACCGAACCAGGCGCCCAATCCGGCATGATCCGCTTCATGAACCGGTCGAACAACGGCACCGAAAATGCCGTATCCCCATGCTCGGGGCTGTAAATCATGCCCTTATCGATCAACCGGGACCGATACGAACTCAACGCCTGCACCCGCACGCCCATCAGCGCCGCCACCGCGCTCGACCGGTGCGGCCCCGGCCCGAGTTCCGCCATGGCGCGGACGTAATCCCGCTCCTTCGGCGTCAGACGCCCGAACCGCACGCGGAAGAAATTCTCGTCCAACTGCATGATCGCCGCGGCCCGGGCTTTATCGACATCCTCGACCGTGATCTCCGAACCGGAGGCGACGTTCCAGCTGTGATAGCCCCATTCCTGTAGGAAATACGGGTACCCCGCCGTATCCAGCCACACGCGCTCCAGCGCTGCGTCGCTCCAAGAGACTCCTTGGCGGCCGGTCGGTACCGTCAAAGCCTGGTTGGTATCCGTCCGGTTCAGTGCGCCCACGGCCGGAAACTCGAACATCCGTTCGGCGTAGGACCGGGTCTGCCCGGTCATGTTCATCGTTTGCGGCAGCCCCACCGCGACCAGGATCACCGGCACCGCGTATTGCGCGCAGCGGTGCAACGCCATGATCAGTGCCGAGAGGTCCCGCTGCCCGAGCATCTGCACCTCATCGATCAGCAACGCGACCCCGGTCTGCCGCGCCGCCGCCGCTCGACCCACCGCGAGCAACAGATCACCCAAATCCGCTTCCAGATTGCCGCTATCGGCCGATCCGGTTTCCGCGCCGACACCCAGTTCCAGCGACATGTCCGCGTAGCTGATCTTGAACCCCGACATGAAGCTTTTCAGCACCCGCAGACCGCGCTTGACCTGCTCGTTCAACGCCCCGAGCCGGTCGAACTCCAGGAGAAGGCGGCGCAGATGGGGGATAACAATCTCGGCGAACCGCGCGCCGTCATGGGCCTCGATAAAGCAGGTATGGTAGCCGTCGGTATCCGCCATGGCGCGAATGCGTTGCAACAGAACGGTTTTTCCCGTGCCGCGCAGGCCGATCGCGATCAGGCTTTTCACCGGCCTTCCGGCCCGCGCCCGCCCGAGGGCGATGCGCGCGAGGTCCAGCAGGTCGTGCCGGCCCGGCAGTTCCGGGGGCTGCACGCCAGCGCCCGGCACGAAGGGGTTCTGGAAGATGTCCATTTATAGCAAGTTTATCAGAGTGCGCATATAATTCGCACACTTTGTTTACATTGTTTACGTGCCGCCGCGACCCCGTCTGGTGTCAATTCCAAATGCCAGTGGCACTGCAACGCCCCCTCCGGCAGCCGGATCGGCTCGCGGATAAGCCCGTCGCGCAAACACGCCGCCACCGCATCGCAGAACGCGCCATATTCCACCGCACTGCCGGACAACGCCGAGAACCGCTCGAACCCCGCCTCGATGTTCGGCTCGTTGATCCGGTGCCTCAGGGCCGTCGCGAGCAGCAACGCAATGGCGTCCATCTCACGCCCGAACCCGCTCGATCATGTCGACGAAGCGCCCGAACAGATAATGGCTGTCGGACGGACCTGGGCTGGCCTCCGGGTGGTACTGCACGGAGAACGCTGGGCGGTCGGTGCAGGCCAAACCCTCATTCGACCCATCGAACAGCGAGACATGCGTCACCGTCGCCGTCGCCGGCAGGGTCTTCGGGTCCACCGCGAAGCCGTGGTTCTGGCTGGTGATCTCCACCTTGCCGGTCGTCAGGTCCTGCACCGGCTGGTTGGCGCCCCGATGCCCCCGGTCCATCTTGTAGGTGGACGCACCCAAAGCCCGCGCCAGCAGCTGATGCCCGAGGCAGATGCCGAACACCGGCAACCCCGCCGCCATGACGCCCTGGATCGCCGGCACCGCATAAACCCCCGTTGCCGACGGATCGCCAGGGCCGTTGGAGAGAAAAACGCCGTCCGGCTTGTGCCGCAGAATGTCCTCGGCGGAACTCGAAGCCGGCACCACGGTCACGCGGCACCCAGCCGATGCCAGGCAGCGCAGGATGTTGCGCTTCGCCCCGTAATCCACCGCCACCACATGGTGCTTCGGCGCCGTCTGCCGGCCGTTGCCCTCGCCCCATGCCCATTGGGTTTCGTCCCACTCGTACGTCTGCGCGCAGGTGACGTCCTTCGCGAGGTCCATGCCCTCCAGCCCCGGCCAGGCCACGGCCCGAGCCCGCAGCGCCGCCAAATCGAAGCGGCCGTCGGCGGGGAAGGCCAGCACGCCGGTCGGGGCACCGCCGTCGCGGATACGCACGGTGATCGCGCGGGTGTCCACGCCGGCCACGCCGGCGATGCCGCGCGCTTTCAGCCAGGCGTCCAGACCCACGGCCGACCGCCAGTTTGAGGGTTCGGTGACGTCCTGCTGCACCACCAGACCGCGTGCGGCGATAGTTCCCGCTTCCAGGTCCTCATTGTTGGTGCCGACGTTGCCGATATGGGGAAACGTGAAGGTGATGATCTGGCCGGCGTAGGACGGGTCGGTCAAAGTCTCCTGGTACCCGGTCATGCCGGTGTTGAAGCACACCTCACCGACCGGTCCCTCGGGCGCGGTATGGGCGCCGAAGCCGCGTCCCCAGAACACGGCGCCGTCAGCGAGAAGGAGACAGGCGGTGGCGCCTTCGGGGACATCGGTCATGGCGGTTGTCTCTCCGACGTATTCGGGTTGCAAATCGTTGAGCGAAAACCCGGTGGCGGCGATCACCGTCGCCCAGTGGCGGGACGGGATGGCCCCGGCCTGGCGCCATTTGCGCACGGCCTCGGTGCTGACCCCGGTCAGGCGGGCGGCGGCGTCGGCCCCGCCCAGACGGTCGATGATGGCGTCCACGGTGGTTGTCATGCGGCCAACTTACGGGAGGTAATTTCCGGCCGCAAGTTAACGAATTGGTAACCGGAAATTTTTTCCGCCCCTGACGCGAGGCGACAAACAGCCTTATAGTAGAGGGCTATTCTCCCCGGGGACCACGACCATGGCGCTACGCGACCAATTCACCGATGAACTCAAAACCGCGATGCGGGCCGGCGACGCTCCGAGGGTCTCTACCCTGCGCATGATCTTGTCCAAGGTGAAGGATGCCGACATCGCCGCCCGCCCCAAGGGCATCGACAAGGTCCCGGATGAGGAGGTGCTGTCCGCCCTGCGCGGCATGGTGAAATCCCGCCGCGAGTCGGTGGACCTCTACCGCCAGGGTAACCGCCCCGAGCTGGCGGCGAAGGAGGAAGCCGAGATCGCGGTGATCGAGGGTTTCCTGCCGCGGCAGATGGACGAAGCCGCCTCCGAACAGGCGGTCGCCGATGCCATCGCCGAAACTGGTGCCGCCAGTATTAAGGACATGGGCAAGGTCATGGCGGTGCTGCGCGCGAAATACGCCGCGACGCTGGACATGGCCAAGGCCGGCCCGATCGTCAAAGCCAAGCTCTCGGCCTGATGGCGCTGCCGCCCAACTTTCTGGACGAACTGCGCGCCCGCACCCCGCTGCCGGCGGTGATCGGGCGGCGGGTGCGGCTGGCAAGGTCCGGGCGGCAATGGAAAGGGTGCTGCCCCTTCCACGGGGAGAAAACCCCCAGCTTCTACGTCTACGACGACCATTTCCACTGCTTCGGCTGCGGCGCGCACGGTGACGCCATCGGCTTCGTCATGCAAAGCCAGGGCTCCGGCTTCATGGAGGCAGTGGAGCAGCTGGCCGCCGAAGCCGGCCTCGACGTGCCCAAACCCACCCCGGAGGCGGCCGAGGCGGAACGCGAACGCCACACCCTCGTCAGCGTCCTGCAAGCGGCCGAAGCCGCCTACATTCGCCGCCTGCATCTACCCGAGGGACGCGCCGCACTCGACTACCTGCGCGGCCGGGGCCTAACGGACGAAACCATCGAACGCTTCGGCCTCGGCTGGTCCGGGGAGGGACGCGGAGCCCTGACCGCCGACCTGACCCGTGACGGAATCACGCCAGATCAACTCGTGGAGTCCGGCCTGATGCGCCGCGATGAGGACTCCGGCCGCGTCTATGACCTGTTTTTCAACCGCGTGATGTTCCCGATCCGCGACCGCCGCGGCCGCACCATCAGCTTCGGCGGGCGGATCATGGGTGACGGGCAGCCGAAATACGTGAACGGGCCGGAGACGCCGCTGTTCTCCAAGCGCCGCAACCTTTATGGGTTGGACCTGGCCCGCGAGGGCGTGCGCAAAGGCGCCACCCTGGTGGTGGTCGAGGGCTACATGGACGTCATCGCCCTCGCCCAGGCCGGCTTTGCCGGCGCCGTCGCGCCCCTCGGCACCGCGCTGACCGAGGACCAGATGGGGGAGCTGTGGCACCTATCCCCCATGCCCATCCTCTGTTTCGACGGCGACGCGGCCGGCGCCCGAGCAGCGGCGAGGGCCGCGGAAATGGCGCTGCCCCTGCTGGCGCCGGACCGGACGCTGAAGCTCGCGACGCTGCCAACCGGGGAGGACCCGGACAGTTTGGTCCGCCGCCAGGGCAAGGCCGGTTTCGATGCCGTGCTGGAGGCAGCCTCCCCACTGGCCGATGCGCTCTACGACCTGCTGCGGCAGGCCGGCGGCGACGCCACCCCCGAACTCCGCGCCGCCTTCCGTACCAGACTGGAGGAAGCCGCCAAACGCATCCCCGACAAGTCGCTGGCCAGCGAATACCGCGGCGCCCTGCTGGATCGGTTCTTCGCCAGTCGCAAACGCGGTCCCTCCGGGCGCCCCATGAAAGGGTTCGCGCCGCAACCTTTCAGACGCACCGCCCCCCGGCCGCATCCGGCGATGGACATCACCGCGCGGGAGCGTACCCGCATCCTGACCGCCATCCTGATCCATCACCCCGGTTTGCTGCACGACGTCGACCACGCTTACGCCGATCTGGAGCTGGCCGGTTCGCTCGCGCGGGTGCGGGATGCGTTGCGGGAATGGGCTTCACACACAGACAACCTTGACTCTGGCAGCCTGATGGACCACCTGTCGTCGGCTGGGCTATCGGCGGAAGTTGGGCAGGTTATGGCAGCGGTGCCGGTTCCTCTGCCGGAATGCGCGGCTGTGGCCGCCATGCCGGCGGAAGCCGCGACGGGATGGTGGCATATCTTCGGGTTCCTCAACGTGGACCGTCTGCGGGAAGAGCTGACCCTGGCGGAAGCCGAGGCGGCGCGAAACCTGACAGGCGACACCGTGCGTCGGCAGGTGGCCCTGAAGGAAGCGCTTTTGAAAGTGCAGCGCGGCGAACCGGACGGCGTGGATCTCGCCGCCGCTTAATATAGGGGGCCTTTGCCCCGACCGATGTAGGAGTGTCTTGACCGATGGCCACGAAGCCGACCACCGCCACCACGGAAACCGTGACCACCGAACAGGACGTTGAGTCCAACCTGCTGGATACCCAGACCGTCGCCGTCAAGAAGCTGATCGCGAAAGGCAAGGAGCGTGGCTACATCACCTTCGATGAGCTGAACGCGGTCCTGTCGCCCGAGCAGAACTCGTCCGAACAGATCGAAGACGTGATGGCCAATTTCTCTGAAATGGGCATCCAGGTCGTCGAGTCCGAGGAAAACGAGGAAGGCGAACTCCCCGCCGTCAAGGCCGAAAAGGCCGAGGAAGAGGAAGCCGAGGAGCAGACCGGCAACGTCGACGAAGCGAGCCTCGGCCGCACCGACGACCCCGTCCGCATGTACCTGCGCGAGATGGGCAGCGTCGAACTGCTATCGCGTGAGGGCGAAATCGCCATCGCCAAGCGGATCGAAGCCGGCCGCGACATGATGATCAACGGGCTATGCGAAAGCCCGCTGACCTTCAAGGCGATCATTTCCTGGCATGACCAGCTCAAAGCCGGCCGGATGCTGCTGCGCGACATTATCGATCTGGAAGCCACGCAAGGCGCCGGTGCGCCCCCGCCCGACGCCACCGGCGAAGTCGACGAAGGCGCCCCCCCGGTGGAAGCCTTCGCCCCCCCGCCCGAGGATCTGGACGGCGACGACGAGAACGAGGGACCTAGCATGTCTCTGTCGGCGCTTGAGGAAAAACTGAAGCCGGAAGTGCTGACGAACTTCGAAGAAATCGAAAGCCTGTATAAGAAGCTGCACAAAATGCAGCACCGCCGCCTCGAGACCATGACTTCCGGCGAAGATCTCACCGCTCGGTCTGAAAAGGGCTACGAGAAGATCCGCGAGGAACTGGTCCAGAAAGTCGGCCAGGTCCGCCTGCACAACAACCGCATTGAGGAGCTGGTCACCCAGCTCAAGCAGCTCAACCAGCGCCTGACCACGCTGGAAGGCCAGCTCATGCGCATGGCCGAGGGCTGCAAGGTCAATCGCGAGGAGTTCCTGAAGAACTACCGCGGCGCCGAGTTGGACCCGAACTGGCTGGAGAAGGTTAGCCACCTGACCGGCAAGGGCTGGCGTCTGTTCGCCGCCAAGCACCCGACCGACATCGGCAACGTGCGCGCGCAAATCTCCGCCGTTGCGACCGATGCCAGCTTGCCGATCGCTGAATTCCGCCGCGTCTACATGACAGTGTCCCGCGGCGAGCGCGACAGCGCCCGGGCGAAGAAGGAGATGATCGAGGCCAACCTGCGCCTGGTGATCTCCATCGCCAAGAAATACACCAACCGCGGCCTGCAATTCCTGGACCTGATCCAGGAGGGCAATATCGGCCTGATGAAGGCGGTGGATAAGTTCGAGTATCGCCGGGGCTACAAGTTCTCGACCTACGCGACCTGGTGGATCCGGCAGGCGATCACGCGCTCGATCGCCGATCAGGCCCGGACCATCCGCATTCCCGTGCATATGATCGAGACGATCAACAAGCTGGTGCGCACGAGCCGCCAGATGCTGCACGAGATCGGGCGTGAGCCGGCACCGGAAGAACTGGCGGAAAAGCTGGGCATGCCGCTGGAGAAAGTGCGCAAGGTCCTGAAAATCGCCAAAGAGCCGATCAGCCTGGAGACGCCGATTGGCGATGAGGAAGATTCGCACCTCGGCGACTTCATTGAGGACAAGGCGGCGGTGATCCCGCTGGATGCGGCCATCCAGGCCAATCTGCGCGAAGCCACCACCCGCGTGCTGTCGTCCCTCACCCCGCGTGAGGAACGCGTGCTGCGCATGCGGTTTGGGATTGGGATGAACACCGACCACACGCTGGAAGAGGTTGGCCAACAGTTCAACGTGACTCGCGAGCGTATTCGCCAGATCGAGGCGAAGGCGCTGCGCAAGCTGAAGCACCCGAGCCGGAGCCGGAAGCTGCGCAGCTTCCTGGATGATTGATGCTGACGCGGCTGCGGGTTCGAAATTTCAAGAATCTGGAGTCGCTCGATATCGAGCTGGGGCAGACTGTCGTCTTCATCGGACCGAATAATTCGGGGAAGACGACGGCTTTGCAGGCTTTGGCGCTGTGGCGGTCGGGGCTCGATGCGGTATCAGCGCAAACTGGGGCCTCATGGCCTGGAGCCCCGATCAATCGACTTACTCTAACCCACACCCCGGTAAGTGATGCTCGCCACCTTTGGCACGGACTTGATGCTGAATCCGAAGCTGGTCTGTCGATATGGGTGGAGGGTCT
>CAIYDT010000030.1 GCA_903924985.1 uncultured Acetobacteraceae bacterium | reverse complement strand
GCGATGGCCGGCGGGTTCATGCTGTGCTTCGCTGCTACCACCGTGGGTTTCATCTACCACGCCTTCCTGGGCTGGCCCGCTCCCTACCCTTTCATCAGCCTGCCCGTACTCCTCGGGACCGTGGGCGGCATCCTGCTAACCATTGGTACCGTTGGGCTTTTCGCGATGAAACTGGTCGAAGACCCGATGCCCGTCGTGCGCCGGCTGCTCGGCGGGGACGTGGCGATGCTGCTGCTGCTGGCGCTGGCGGCGGTAACCGGGTTGTTTTTACTGGCGGTGCGCGCCAGTGGCGCGATGGGGATCGCGCTGGCAATTCATCTAGGTTGCATCCTGGCGTTGTTTCTGCTACTGCCCTATTCCAAGATGGTTCATGGGGTATATCGGTCTGCTGCGCTGCTGCGGCGGGCTGTCGAACGGAACATGAAGCCTCTCGGTGGCGAGTAGGGAAAGGCGCTAGGCGGCGACGCTGAATCTGTTTTTGGCACTTGGCATCCAACCGGACTTGAATAAAAAATAAAATAAGCACCGTAAATTGGATGCAAGAGCCGGCGCATCGTATGATTTAGAAGGGGCTGAACGATGAATACGCATCTAGCCGGGTTATTTTCCCGCGACCGCCGGGGCGCGGTCGCGATCTGGGTCGCAATGTCGATGCCCCTGCTGATCACCTCTACCGTGGTGACCGTGGACGCCGGCAACTGGATTGTGAACCGCAATATACTACAGGGTTCCCAGGATGCCGCCGCCCTTAAAGGTGCCTTGACCTACAAGGCCACCCTCAATGCCCAGACCGCCGCGACCGCCGCCGCCAAAGTCGCGGAATTGAACGGCGCCACCGGCACCGCCACGCCGAGCTGGAACAGCAGCACCAATACGCTGACCGACAATCAGATCACGGTGACCGTTACCCCGGGGACCGGTGGGACATCCTCCGGCGCGGTGGTGGCGGTCAACATTTCAAAAACTGTGGCGGATGGGCTGGCGTCGGTGTTCGGGGCCGGCAACAGTACGACCGTGTCCACTTCGGGCTCGGCGACCGTCACCACCTCCGTCAGCAGCAACGCGGCGACCAGCACGACCAGTACCTCTGTCCCCGCCGCCGTCGCGGCCAACATCACGGCCAGCGGTCAGCCCTGCATGATCGCCCTGAACGGCGACGACAACGGGATCACGACCGGGAACGACATCACGCTGTCGGGCAACGCATCGGTCAGCATGTCCAGTTGCACCATCCGGTCCAACGCCGGGATAACGTTCAGCGGCAATGTCGATGTCACAACGGACGGTTTCTACGCAGGCGGCGCAATCTCCATCTCCGGCAACGCCACGCTTGTCGGGACCAAGCATTCATCCGCCGGCCAGATCCCCGACCCCTACGCGACCGATACGACGCTACAGAACGCCCTGACGGCGGCCAACAGCGCGACCGCGACAACCGGCCTGCAATGCTCGAATTCCACCTGCACGGGACCGAGCGGGTTAGTAACCTGCACGCAATCGGGGTGCACTGCCAGTCCCGGAACTTACGCGAACTTCAATGCGAGCGGCAACACGACGCTGACGCTGAAACCCGGGATGTATGTCGTGACCGGCAATGTCAGCCTGTCCGGCAATACAACAATCTCAGGGTCCGGCGTGACGATCCTGATGGCGGCCGGAACGAACAACAATCCGAATACGGCGACCGTAAGCGGCAACAGCAGCGTGGCGCTGACCGCGGCGACGACGGCGAATGTTGGGACTGGGACGACCGCCGCGATCCCCGGCATCGTCTTCGCCAGCCTGACAACCGGGTCCTCGTCGTTCACCGGCAATGACGCCTTTCCTTTCTCCGGCGTGTTCTACGTTCCAAACGGCAACCTGACCTTCTCCGGTAATGCCACCGACGGTGCCGTCGGCTGCGCGGAGCTTGTCGCGGAAAAAATCACGATTTCGGGTAATGTCGATCTTGCTTCCACCGGGTGCGCGGCCTACGGCGCGGCGCAATTCGGCAGCCTGCCCATCCCGTCGGCTGTTGCTCTGAAGCAGTGAAACGGCTGATGCCGAAGCGATTGATGCGTACCAGACGGGCGGTCGCGGCGGTTGAGTTCGCCCTCACGAGCCCAGCCTTGCTCATGTTGCTGGGCGGTGCGGCGGATTTCGGGCTGTTCAACCTGGCGCGGGCCCGGTTGAACAGCGGCATTCAGGCAGCCGGGCAGTATGCCTTCCTGACCGGCACCGGGGTGACGGCGGCCAAAATTCAGTCGCTGGTCACAGCGGCGTCGGGCCTGTCCGGCCTCACGTTCAATGTGCATGGACCGGCGTGCTACTGCGTTACCGGCACATCGCCATCGCTGGTGTTGACCGCTCAGGCCAGCAATCCTGGCGGCACCGGCACCTTGTGCACCGATAAAGCGACCTATTCCGGCGTCGCATGTCCGGACGGTGTGACGACAAGCTCCTATTACGCGGTCATACAGGCCACCTATGCCTATCCGGCAATCATGCCGCTCTACAGCAATTTTGTCGGTGCGACGGCCACTTACAGCGCCACCGTCCCGTTGCAATGACGATCTGGCCACTGGGGTGGGGAACGCGGTCTCGCCGGATGGCGGCGCGGCGAGGTGTTACCACAGTTGAATTCGCTATCATCGGCAGCGCACTGGTCACGCTGACACTCGCCGTCCTCGGTGCCGGGCTGGCGCTTTGGGCCATGGTTGGGTTGCAGTCTTCCGCGGCAATGGCGGCGCGCTGCGGCGCTATCGCCGCGACTGGTTGCACCACCGCCGTTCAGGTGCAGGCCTATGCGGTTACCCAGGCGTCCGCCCAGATTCTTAATGGCGTGATCGCCGCCGGCGATGTCACCGTCATAAGCGGCGCGACCTCCTGCAAGGGCTTCAGCGATCCGCCGCGGACGTTCTACACGGTCTCGATCTCGAGTTCGTACTTCAACCAGGGAGCGCTGGCCATCCTGGCGCAGCCGTTCAATTTCACTGCCCTCAAGGTCAGCGCCTGCTATCCTATGTCATAGGGCAATGGCGCCATCGTTCATCCGTTATAATTCCGGCATGAACCCCAGAATACGTGCGAACCGATTCCTATAGGCGGGCCAAACCTCGGGGTTCAGCAGGCGGGGCGGCTTCTTGCCGTCCAGGATGTCCAGCATCTGCTCCGCCGCGATCTTCGCGATGTTGTGACGGGACTGCCTTGTGATCCCCGCCGTATGCGGGCTGACCAGCACATTGTCGAACGCCAGTAGCGGGTGATCCGACGGCGGCGGCTCATCTTCCCACACGTCCAGCCCGGCGCCGGCGATCTGCTTCGCCGTTAGGGCGGCGGCGAGCGCCGCTTCGTCATGGATGCCGCCGCGGGCGGTGGTGATGAAATACGCATGCGGCTGCATGGCAGCGAACTGCGCCGCGCCCATCATGCCGCGCGTCTCGGCGGTGTGCGGGCAGTTGATCGACACATAGTCGGCCTGACTCAGCATGGACTGGAGAGAATCCATCTTCTCCACGCCCTGCGCGGCGGCCTGTTCGGCGGTGATGTATGGGTCGTAGGTCATCACCCGCATACGGAACAGCCCGCGGCAGAGTTCCGCGACTCGTCCGCCGACATTGCCCAGCCCGATGATGCCGATCGCGCGCCCCTGCACGTCGTCGCCCATATAGTCGCGGCGGTTGTAGGTGCCGCCGGCGCGCATCTGGTGGTCCGACAGCATCAGCTTCTTGGACAGGCCGAGCATCATGGCCATCACGTGTTCGGCCACGCCTTCCTTGTTGCCGCCGGCCTGGTTGACAACCGCGACGCCGGCGGCGGTGGCATCCGCCAAAGACACGGTGTCGAAGCCCGCGCCATTGGTCGAGAGCACCACCAGGTTAGGGCAGCGCCGCAGCAGCGGCGTGTAGCCCTGGTACTTCATCGCCAGCTCCTGGCGGGACGAACCGATCTGGTAGGCGTGCGCCTGTGACAGCACGCGTTCGGCCTCGTCTTCCGGGCTGTCATTGACCAGCTTGTCGAGCTGGACGTCCGGCCGCTTCGCCAGGATATCGATGTAGACCGGGGCGGAGAGGGCGTTCACGTAGAACACGCGCTTGGTATTGGGCGCCATGAAGGGGTCTTTCGGTGCGGTTCGGTCAGGGATCGAGCCTATGCCGGGTTGCGCCACCCGGCAACCGGCTTCCCGCACAGTCATGCTCGGGCTTGACCCGAGCATCGCCGCGGGCACAAGTCATGAGGGACCGGTGCTGACGACGGTCCTCGGGTCGGGCCCGAGGATGACGGAATGGGGAGTTGGGCATGAGCGTATCCGGAAAAATCGTATTGATCACGGGCGCCGCACGCGGTCTTGGCTTCGAGTACGCGCGGGCGCTGGGCGCTCAGGGTGCGCATGTCGTGGCGGGCGATGTCTCCGACTGCACGGATGCCGCGGCGGCGGCCGGCACCGGCGCGATTGGGGTGCGGCTGGACGTGACCGACATGGCGTCGTGCGAGGCGATGGTCGCCGCCGCGATGGCCGCGTTCGGCCGGGTGGACGCGATCGTGAACAACGCCGCTCTGTATGGATCGTTGCGCGGCGGGCGGTTCAACCAGATTCCTGAAAATGACTGGGACGCCGCGATGGCCGTCAACGTCAAAGGCATCTGGAACTGCTGCAAGGCGGTGGTGCCGGCGATGCGGCAAGGTGGCGGCGGCTCCATCGTGAACGTGGCCTCCTTGGCCGCGACTTATGGCATGCCCTATGCGCTGCACTACACGACGTCGAAAGCCGCCGTGATCGGGCTGACGCGCGGGTTGGCGCGGGAGCTGGGGCGCGACAACATCCGGGTGAATGCTTTGGCGCCGAGCGCGGTGGAGACCGAGGGGACGCATGAGTTTCTGGGGGACAAGTATGACAAGGGGCTGGACGTGATCCGGGCCGGGCAGTCGATCCAGCGGACTCTGGTGCCCGCGGACCTCTCGGGCACGGTGGCGTGGCTGATCGGCGACGGCAGCCAGTTCGTGACGGGGCAAACAATCGCGGTGGATGGCGGGACGGTGATGCTGTGATCGATAAGTTTGTTGCAACCACGGCCGAAGCCGTGGCGGGTGTCGCGGATGGTTCGACCGTGCTGCTGGCGGGGTTTGGCGCTGGGACGCCCGAGCACCTTGTCGCGGGCCTGATCGAGCAGGGCGCCCGCGATTTGACCCTGGTTTGCAACGCCGGCGGCCGGGACGACGGGCCCATCGCCGATCTGCTGGCCACCGAGCGCGTGCGGAAACTGATTTGCAGCTTCGTCCGCCCCGCCAGCGTCGCCGCCCGCCTGTTCAGCGCCGGCAAGCTGGAACTGGAGATCGTGCCGCAGGGCACCCTCGCCGAACGCATTCGCGCCGGAGGGGCTGGCGTGCAGGGCTTCTACACCCCCACCGCCGCCGACACCCTGCTGGCCGAGGGGCGAGAAACCCGCGTCATCAACGGCCGGCTCTGCCTACTGGAATTTCCTATCAATGGCGACGTTGCGCTGATCGACGCTTGGGAGGCGGACCGCTGGGGCAACCTGACGCACCGCGACTCCGCCCGCAATTTCAACCCGATCATGGCAATGGCGGCGAAGCTGGCGATCGTGCAAACCGCGCATGTGGTGCCGCTCGGCGCCATCCCGCCGGCCAATGTCCACACCGCCGGGGTGTTCGTGCAGCGCGTGCTGCACGTGCCGGTTTGAAGGAGGTTTCGGTGTTCAAACCGCTCGACCGCAACGGCATCGCCGCCCGCATCGCCCAGGACATCCCCGAGGGCTGGTTCGTCAACCTCGGCATCGGCATTCCCACGGCCGTTTCCGACCATGTGCCGGAGGACCGGGAGGTCATCTTCCATGCCGAGAACGGCGTCATCGGCATCGGCCCTGCGCCGGCACCCGGGTCGGAGAACCCCTATCTGGTGAACGCCGGCGTGCAGCACGTCACCATCCGCACCGGCGGCGCCTACGTGCACCATGCCGACAGCTTCGCCATCGCCCGCGGCGGGCATTTGGACCTGTGCGTGCTCGGCGCCTTCGAGGTTTCCGAAAATGGCGACATCGCGAATTGGGCGCGGGCGGCGGATGAGCCGGTGAAGCAGGTGGGCGGGGCGATGGATCTGGCCGTGGGCGCCCAACGTTTGTGGGTGGCGATGGAGCACAACACCAAGGGCGGCGGCGGGTCCCGCATCCGGCGGGTGTGCTCGTATCCGCTGACGGCGAAGGGCGTGGTGCGGCGGGTTTACACCGATCTGGCGGTGCTGGACGTGACACCGGCAGGGTTCGTGGTGCGGGACATGGTGCCGGGGCTGACGTTCGAGGCGTTGCAGGATCGGACGGAGGCGCTTTTGCGCCGTGCGGAGTAGACGCCGTATGCAATCGACAAAGGCCTTCCGTCCCGACATTGAGGGTCTGCGAGCGATCTCGATTCTCGCAGTCCTTCTTTACCACGCCGAATTACCTGGTTTTTCATCCGGCTATGTCGGAGTCGACGCTTTTTTCGTTATCTCCGGATTTCTGATCACCGGCGTTCTCGTACGGGAGATGGAAAACAACAATACCGTCGATCTGCTGAGATTTTGGGGCCGCCGCGCTGCCAGATTGTTACCGAATGCTATCCTAACGCTCCTTGTCACGATCGCGGGCATTATGACAATGTCCCCCGTCCTGACACGAGAGGCCGGCGCGCACGATGTCGCGGCCGCGTTGCTTTATTTCGCCAATTTTCGATTTTCCACAAGAGCATTGGATTATTTCGACCAAGGCGTGCAATCGAGCCCGGCGCTGCATTTCTGGTCGCTCAGCGTCGAGGAGCAATTCTACGCCTTTTGGCCGATCGTCCTCATGCTCGGCTTGTGGCTGTTCGGGCAATTTAACAGAGCGGTCACGCTGCTTTTTTTAGGTCTGCTCGCCGCGGCATCCTTCTGCGTTATGCTATATTGGGCGCAAGTCGCGCCATCGAGAGCCTTTTTCGATACAGAATCGCGTGTTTGGCAGCTCGCGATCGGCGCGCTGCTCGCGGTCGGGCAACCCGTTAACCGCGGCCTTTCGACACGTTCCGCTGCAATCGGCTGGGCCGGCCTGATTGGATTGCTGCTCAGCATCGGTCTGCTCGACGAGCTTCCGTCGAACCCGCGCGTAGCCTCGCTCATTCCGGCATTGGCGACCGCGGCGGCACTGTATGGCGGCGCGCGTTCCCAGGCCTACGCCGCGAATGCGCTACTCGATAATGCCGTCATGCAGTGGATCGGTCGCAGGTCTTACAGCATTTATTTGTGGCACTGGCCTGTGTTGGTGTTCGTCGCACCCGCGATCGGCCGAGGGCTCGCGATCGTGCTTGTGTTCCTGATCTCGGGCTTGGCATTCGCCTGGGTCGAGCAACCGCTGCGCGTCGCCGCCCCGATCCGGCTTTCTTCCCGGAAACTGATGGGATTGGCGATTTCGTCGTGTTGCCTGGGGGCGGGGTTCGTTGTTGCTCTGCCGCATTTCGATCCCGCCTATTCGTCGGCGAGAGGCGAGATTCTGAAACGTCTTATCGAGGCGAAAAACGACGGTGCGCGCCTGATTCGAGCAACGTGCACAACGATGCGGGACGCCGAAACCGGTGTCTGCGCGTTCGGCAAGCCCGGCGGCCCCAAAAAAATTGCTCTCTTTGGGGATAGCCACGCCGAACAGATTTTCGACGGGCTGGATGCCGCGGCGGCGTCCGCCGGTTGGGAGCTTCGCGTATGGGTACGCGGCGGCTGTACGCCGATCGATTTTTTCAACGGCGATACGGCCTGTAAGCAATTCCATACCGAGGCATTCAGGGCATTGGCCGCATACAAGCCGGATTTGATTGTTGTCTCGTCCGCGAACGCTGGCGCGGTCTCGCTCCACGATCCTCAGTCGGGAAAAAGAATTGAGAAATCGAAATCTCTGGAGATCTGGAAGGCTGGTTTCAAGGATACTTTGATAAGGCTCCTCAGCATAAGCCCACGCGTCGGCGTCGTACGCGATACCCCCGTCAACGCGAAGCAATTCGGCACCGAATGCCTGGAGACAAGCGCTCCGGATGGTTGTGCTACCCCGCGTTCCCAGGCGGTCCCCCCCGAAGCGCCGGATGTCGATGTTGCCCGTAATATTCCTGGTGTCGAACTATTGGATCTTTCCGACCGCTTTTGCGATAGCAAAAAATGCCCCGCGATTAAGGACGGTTTCATTGTGTATCGCGCAGACAACAATCATATCACGGCAACCACGTCCCTGAGGCTGCAACCCGACTTCGCGAAACTCCTTATCAATGAACATTAAGCCGTTACGCGCACCCCAGAGGTACCGAAGGAAACCCCATGATCGTCGGCATTGAAATCGAAGCCCGCTCTCCGCTGGTGGGTGGCGCTCCCTTCGGTGCCAGCGGCGCCTACGACCGGATCGAGGGCACTGCCACCGGCAGGCTGGACCCCACACACCCTGCCAACCGAGGCATCGCCCTCCTGGCCCAAGCCCCCCGCAACGCCGCCGGCCTGGTCGAATACAAATCCGCCTTCGTCCTGTTGACTCCCGCCGACCCCGCCCTCGGCAACGGCCGCCTGCTGTATGAGGTCAACAACCGCGGCCGCATCATGATGGTGCACAACCTCTGCGCCGGCATCGTGGGCAATCGGTGGACCGACGCCAAAGAACTCGGCAACGCCCTGCCCCTGCGCCTCGGTTTTTCGCTCCTGTGGACCGGGTGGGACCCCGGCGCGCCGAAAGCCACGGGCCTCGGATTGGACGTCCCCACCGTCCCCAACCTGACCAGGCGCATCCGGGAGGAATTCGTCTCCGGCACCCGCCTCGGTATCCACGAGGTCTTCAAACTCTCGCACGACGCCGCCCGCACCGACGCGACCGTCACCGTCCGCCGTTCCCAAACTGGGGAGAAAACCCCCGTCGCCTTCGCATTCGCTGACAACCGGACCATCCGCCTGCTGCCCGACGGGACCAAGCCCACCATCGGCTCGATCTACGAAGTCAAATACGACGCCACCAATCCCCGCGTGAATGGCATCGGCTTCGCCGCCACGCGCGACATCGTCAGCCACCTTCGCCAGACCGAAGAAAACCTGACCGGCCGCCGCATCACCCACACCCTGGCGTTCGGCATCTCCCAGGCCGGACGCTATCTGCGCGACCACATTGCCCAGGGCTTCAACGCCGATGAAAATGGCGCGCGCGTCTTCGACGGCGTCCTGTCGCACGTCGCCGGCATCGGGCGCGTTTTTCACAACACGCCCTTCGCCCAGCCCTTCCGCACCCGCACCTGGCATGAGGACCATGACTTCCCGGAGGTCGCGTTCCCCTTCTCCGCCATCCCGATGGACGACCCCATCGCCGGTGCCTCAGGCGCGCTGCTAAGGGGCAACGACACGGATCCCAAGCTGATCGAGACCAACACCTCCACCGAATACTGGCAGAAGGGCGCACCCCTGCTGCACACCGATCCGCTCGGCACCCGCGACCTCCCGCTGCCGGCGAACGTCCGAGCCTACCTGATCCCCGGCACCCAGCACGGCGGCAAAGCGGGGATGCCGCGCGACAACGGCCCCTGCGTGAACCCCCGCAACTGGCACGACCCCATGCCGGCGGTTCGCGCCCTGCTGGTGGCGTTGGATGAGTGGGTGACCACAGGCCGCGCCCCCCCGCCCAGCCGAGTCCCCACCATCGCCGACGGCACGCTGGTGCCAGCCTCCAAGGTCGCCTTCCCGAAAATCCCGGGCCTAACCCCGCCGCGCGCCGCCAACGATGTTTCCCCCCTGCCCGACTGGACCGATCCCAAGCCCGCGTCCCGGTCGTACGGCGCGCTGGTGCCTCAGGTCGGGCCGGATGGGAACGAGCTGGCGGGGATCAAGCTGCCCGATATCGCCGTGCCACGCGGCATTTTCACTGGCTGGAACCTCTATAAGGAGCCGCACCCCGCCGGCGAGTTGGCCGACCGCGACGGCACCTTCCTGGCGTTCCCTGAAGCGCGCCTAACCGAACTATACGGCGCCCCAAGGTCCTACGCCGCCGCCGTAAAAGGGGTGACAGAAACCCTCCTGCGAGACCGCCTGTTGCTGGCGGACGACGCGACGGCGTATGAAGCGGCCGCGTCGTCCTGACTCCCCACCCACTGCATGAGTGCCCATTATGACCCCCACCGATATCGATCGGGTGCAAACCTACCTGCGCAGCTTGTTTGGCACCGACCAGATCAAGATAGTGCCGCCCATGCGCAAGGGCCTGTCCACCGAGGTCGCGGTGAAAGACGAGATCGTCGGCACCCTGCACAAGGATGTGGATGACGGAGAAACGTCCTACTCCCTGACCATGACGATCCTGGAGGAAGACCTGCCGCCGGCCCCGAAGACCGCTGCTCCGGCGCGCGGCCGCCGTTAACGCGGGTCGAAAGCCGGCGCCGGAGTTGCCTCGGCGTTCGGCAGGTCCGGCGTGGCGTACTGGAGAAAACTCGCGGGCAGCGCCCCGCCCCAGTAAACCCCGGTGCCACGTTCGGCCTCGTTCCAGCGTACGACCTCAAAGTCCGGGGCGAACACCAGGAAGCTGCCGGCGTAGATTTCCACGCGGTTGCCGCCAGGTTCGTAGCTGTAGAGGTAGAACCCCTGGGAGTTGTTGTGCTTCGCCGGCCCGGCCTCGATGAAGATGCCGTTTTCGGAAAGAATATCGGCGGCGCGCAGCACGTCCTCCCGCTCATCCACCCACAGGGAGAAATGATGCAGCCGGGCGTTACCGCGTTTCACGTCCAGGACATAAGCGACCTCGTGATGCACCGGCGACGGACTGAGCCAGGAGCCGATTTCCGTTTTGCCATCGTTGTACAGCACCTGCTCCCGTAACGACATGCCGAGCAGGTCCGCGGCGAAGGCACGGTTGGCGGGAACGTCCTTGCAGAGCAAGGCAACGTGGTCGATCCGCCGCACGCCGACGCCGCGCGCCGGGTAGCGGGACGGCTGGTTCTTCAGCTTCGACTGCGTGGCGGGGGTGGGTTGGTAGCGCTGCTCCTCATAGTAAAGCTCGATGCGGTGGCCCTCCGGATCGCGGCAGCGGAAGGAGGGGCCACGCCCGTAATCGCCGTTGGTCCAGCCGTCCCCAAGGCCGGCCTCGGTCAGCGCCTTGGCCCGCCGTTGCAACGCCTGGGGGCTGGTGGCGCGCCAGGCGATGGTGCCCACACCCGGTGCGAGCGCCTCCGTCAGCTTCAGGGTCGCCGCGGCGTAATCGCCGTAGCCGCGCAGCCAAACGCTGCCCCGATCTTCGTGCACCAACTCCATACCCAACACGTCGCGGAAGAACCACAGGCTTTCGGCCGGCTTGGGCGTCAGAAGCTCCACCGCGCCGAGATGGGCGATGTCGTGCAACGGTTCGGCCTGTTCGGGCATGGCGGGTGTCCTGGATCAAAGATCGCCAGGAATGCGGGGCGAACCATCACGCCGCCTTGATTTGTATCAACGAATCGGCGTGCCATAAACTACCATGAGATGGAACGCACCGCTGGAGGGAAACGATGAACATCCGGATTGCTTGCCTCGCCACACTCCTGACCGCGGGATTCGGTGTCGCCGCGATGGCGCAGGATCAGGTCAAGTTATTCAAAATCGTCAGCCCCAAGGATGAGGTGACGATCGGGCTGACCACCACCGAACTCCACAGCTTCGGAACCGCATCCGACCTGGACAACCTCGCTCGGCATCTGGCCGCCGACGGGCAAATGACCGTCTGGCAATACGCGGTGGGGCGCGACGCGAGCGGCAATTTGCAACAGGCACCGTTACGGCGCATCGCGGTGTTCAAGAACGACACGTTGCGTATCGAACCCTACACCTCCCCGCTTCCCGTCGTTCCGCCGACCCAATAAGCCACGCGGGGCGGCGGTCGGTCACGCCGCTTTCATAGGGTCAACGGATGGGGGCACCGAATACTTCCGGCCCGCCATCCGGCGGGGTCAGGCGGACATCCTTGCGCAGCCACGGCATTGCCGCCGCGGTCAGGGCCGCGAGGCGGCGTGCCACGGCGCCCGAACTGGGCGCGGTGACGTGGAGCGGGCGCGTCACGAAGTCCCCCATGTCAGGGACGGTCGGCGCATCGGTCTGGGACCTGAGAGCGAGCATGTTCATATGACCTTCCACGCGCAATATGGGGCTTCGCCCCTGGGCGTGACAAGGGAAAAACCAAGGGATTGGTATTTTCTGGTCATTACCGGGATCGGATCACACAATCGTACTTCCGGTCTATTCAACGCGGTCGCATACGCCACCACGGCGCCTACCATGATCATCGCGACATATCCTTTCAGCGGATGGTCCGGCTCGGGCGAGCCCTCAAGATAGTCCACCCGGCAGAACGACCTTCGGGTCGACCCGACAGCGAGGCCGCACAACGTGTTCTCACTCCATAGCGCCAGCTCAAACCGATCGGGTTCGTTCTTCCGGAGGTTGTCCAGCATCGCCTGCCACGGCCAGGGGTATCGGCGGTTCGGGTGCCCAGCCCATTCCTCCCGCACGATGGTCTCGGCCGCTTTGTGGGCGGCGAGGCGGATGTCTCGGTAGCGTGTTTCCGCGGCGATACGGGAGGGGAGAACCAGGTTCATGTCGGGTCCGGTCGATCGGGTCGACCCAACGATACCGGGACAGTATGAACGAAAGGTTAACGCGGCACGCTTTTCCACCCGTGCATCAGCAGCAGCGGAACCAGCGGCAGCGTCGCGCTTAACGACACCAGCGCCCAGAACGCCGTCAGGCTCAAGCTGCCGTTCGCTCTCAGCCCAGCCGACAAGACACCCACGGCAAAGGCGCAATCCCAGACGGGCATGGCGAAGGTGAAGAAGATGCCCTGCTGCTGCGGCGTCAGCCGTTCCTGCATGGCGGTGAACCAAGTCGCGGTCGAGAGTATTTCCGGGATGCTCGCCAGTGCCAGCACGACCATGGCCTGCGAGCCACTGACGGCCGCCAGCAGCGCCAGATGCAATGCGCCCTCCAACAGGCCGGTCACCAGCGTCAACGCATAGGCCGACATCAGGCGTTGCAACCAGCGCCCGAACAGGCCGGAGACAACGGCGCCAATGAGTGCTCCGATACCCTGAGCGGACAGCAACCCGGTCCAGGCTGCGTCGGAGGCACCGTACCAATCGCGGTTAGCCCAGAACAGGAAGGGTCGCAGCCCGCCGAGCATCACCATGTAGGTGACGGCGGCGATCAGCAGCCCTGTCATGACCCGGTCGCCGCGCAGCATCGCCACGAACTCCATCGGGGAGGCGATGAAGCCGTGCCGGTCAGGCTGTTGTGCATCTGGGGCCGGCAGGCGCGCGACCGGGATGGCGGCGCACATGATGACCAGCCCAAAGGCCAGAAACGCCGGCACGAACCCACCGAGCACCGCGATGCCCCCAATAATCGGCCCCACGATCTTCGCCAGCCGATCGGCCACCGAACACAGCGTGTTGGCCGCCATGGACAGGCCCGGTGGCGTCGAGGGGCCGCGCAGCGACAGCAGCGACGGGTTCACGAACACATCCAGCGTCCCGATGGTGGCGATCGCGACCTGGAGCAGTGCGAAATCGTGGCACCACGGCAGGATCGCGGTGAGCGCCCCCTCCGCCACCAAAGCGCAGCCGGCCACCCGGATCGCGCCGTAACGCCGCAGGAATCCGCCGGAGAGGGGCGCCAGTACAATTTTTGGCAAAATGCGCAGGCCAAGACTGAGCACCAACTCGCTCCCCGCGCCGAATCGCTCCGCCACCAGGATGGGAAGCGCGGCCATGACGCACCAGCTGCCGAGGTTGTTGCAGACCAGCGCCAGCCAAAGCGACCGGAAGCGCGGCGTGGTCAGCAGGGTTTTCCAGTCGTGCATATCGATCCCTGGGGCATTTCTCGTGCCCGGTTGCGAAGGCCGGTGGCTTATGATGCAAGCCCGCCCGAACGTCTCCCCCTGGATTTTTGCCCGCATGCTGCGCCTGACCGAACTGAAGCTGCCGCTGGACCACGAACCGGACGCCCTACGCGCCGCGGCGGCCGCACGGCTGGGCGTGCCGGCCGAAGCCATTCTGAGCTGCGAGGTCGCCCGTCGCGGCTACGACGCCCGGCGAAAGCGGGACATCCATCTGGTCTACACGCTGGATGTCACGCTGGCGGATGAGACCGCGGTGCGGCGACGGTTGCCCGATATCGCGGTGACCCCGGATACGACCTACGTGCCGCCCCCGCGGGCGCGCCCAGGCATTGGACCACGGCCGGTGGTGATCGGCGCCGGCCCCTGCGGGTTGATGGCGGCACTCATCCTGGCCGAGATGGGCTTCCGCCCCATCATCCTCGAACGCGGCAAGATCGTACGCGAGCGCACCAAGGACACCTGGGCGTTATGGCGGCGCTCCGTCCTGACCCCCGAGAGCAACGTGCAGTTCGGGGAGGGCGGGGCCGGCACCTTCTCCGACGGAAAGCTGTACAGTGGCATTCAGGACAAGCGGCACCTCGGGCGGAAGGTGATGACGGAATTCGTGGCCGCCGGGGCGCCGGAGGAAATCCTGTACGTCAGCAAACCCCATATCGGCACGTTCCGGCTGGTAACGGTGGTGGAGGGCATTCGCGCCCGCATCGAGTCGCTGGGCGGAGAATACCGGTTCGGGGCGCGGGTCGAGGACATCGTGTTGGATCGCGAACATGCCGTTCGTGGCGTTGTGCTGGCGAATGGGGAAACGATCGAAACCCCGGCGGTGGTGCTGGCGATCGGGCACAGCGCGCGGGACACATTCGGGATGCTGCACCGGCTCGGCGTGCATTTGGACCCGAAACCGTTCTCCATCGGGTTCCGGATCGAGCATCCTCAGGCGGTGATCGATGCAGCCCGGTTCGGTACGTTCGCCGGCCATCCGGTGCTGGGGGCGGCGGACTACAAGCTGGTGCATCACGCCTCGAACGGGCGGTCTGTCTACAGTTTCTGCATGTGCCCCGGCGGGCGGGTGGTCGCGGCGACCTCCGAAGCCGGGTGCGTGGCGACCAACGGCATGAGCCAGTATTCGCGCGCCGAGTTCAACGCCAACGCCGGAATCGTGGTTGGGATCGGGCCGGAGGATTACCCCGGCGGCGTGCTGGCCGGGATGGAGTTCCAGCGTTTCTGGGAACGGCGCGCGTTCGAGGCTGGCGGGGGCACGTATGCCGCGCCGGGGCAGCGTGTCGGGGACTTCCTCGCCGGACGCCCATCGGAGGGATTCGGATCGGTCGTGCCATCCTATAAACCCGGGGTGCGGCCAACAGACTTATCCGAGTGCCTGCCCGATTACGCCATCGCCGCGATACGGGAGGCTCTGCCGGTCTTCGCTCGACAGATTCCGGGGTTCGCGATGGACGACGCAGTGCTGACCGGGGTGGAAACCCGAACCTCCGCCCCGCTGCGGATCACGCGGGGACGGGATTTTCAGAGTCTGAATACGCGGGGGTTGTTCCCAGCTGGGGAGGGGGCGGGCTACGCGGGGGGAATCCTGTCGGCGGGCGTCGATGGGATACGGGTGGCGGAGGCTGTCGCCGCGGGGTTGAACGCGGCGGACTGAAGCGGCATCGGCCCCTTCCCTCCCCGCCGCCGCCGCGACACACTGCGCGCAAGATCAACTGGGGAAACACCATGCCGCGCCTTCGTCCTATCCTACTTTTGCTGGCCACGCTCCTGCTCGGCGCGCCCGCCGCCCGAGCGGCGGAGCAGATCGTCGTCAGCAATTACGGCGTCGCCGCCAATGGCATGCCTTACGCCGTGGCAATGGAAAAAGGCTTCTTCCAGCAAGAAGGAGCTGACATTTCCGGCATTCTGTCGTCCTCCGGCGGAGGCACCACGGTGCGCATCATGCTGGGCGGCAACCTGGCGTATGGGGAGATCGACCTCGCCGGCACCGTCGCCGCCATTCAGGGCGGTGCCGATCTTCGCATCGTCAGCGACAATGTCCTGACAACGGCGGAGTTCGCCTGGGCCGCCAAGAAAGGCTCCCCCATCAAGGCGCTGGCCGACCTCAAGGGGCACAAAATTGGCTACACCAACCCGAAATCCACCAGCCAGGCGCTGGACGTGCTGCTGCTGGAGACCATCGGCCTGAAACCCACCGATGCCGAGCTGGTGCGCGTCGGCGGCTTCGGGGAGCAGATCGTAGCGCTGAACCTGGGGTCCATCGATGTGGCAACGCTCGCCGATCCGGTGTGGTCGAAGAACGCCGCCGACCTGCAGCCGATCGTGTTCGCCGCCGATGTGCTGCCGCCATTGTGCAACGTGATCGGAGTCACCACGGGCGCCGCCGCCAACGCCCACCCCGATTTCGTGCGCGCCATCATCCGCGGCCGGCGCAAGGCGGTTGAGTTCATGTATGCCCATCCAGACGATGCCGGGGAGATCATCGCCAAGGTCTACAACCTGGAGCCGGCGGTGGTGAAGGCCGCGGTCAACCGCCTGACCACAAGCCACGCCAAATCCGGGGTGCATTATTGGGGACCGGGCGGCTTCGACTTCGCCGGCATGGACCGCATGATCCACGCCCAGACCGTGGTGGGCGCATTCACCGGTACGGCCGACTGGAGCAAGCTCGTCGACACCAGCTTCCTGCCCGACGACCTGAAGCCGCACAAATAGCGCATGCGCCGAGCGGGCCTGTACCGGCTGCTGATCGTCGGGGCGTTGCTGGCGGCGCTTGAGGGCCTGTGCCGTTCCGGCGCCATCACCCCATTTACCATGCCGGCGCCCAGCCTGATCGTGCGGGACCTTTCGCGCATCCTGGTCTCCGGCAGCATGACCGCCGCGATCGTGAAGACATTGCAGGATGTGGCGATGGCTGTCGTTTTGTCCGTGGCCGTGGGCATCGTTCTGGGGGTGGCGATCCACCGCTGGCGCGCGCTGCGGGAGGCGTTGGAGCCTCTGTTCGCCACTTACTACGCCATCCCTGTCTACGCGTTTTACCCGCTGTTCATCGTGCTGTTCGGACTGGGCAGCACACCGCAGGTGTTGATTGGGTTCATGCTGGCGATGATCGCGATGCTGATGAACACGCTGTCGGGGCTGGACCGGGTGCCGAGGGTGCTGCTGCGCACCGCCCGAGCGTATCGGCTCGGGCCGTTGGAGACGGCGCGGCGGATTACCCTGCCCTGCGCCGCGCCGTTCCTGGTCACGGGCGTGAAGCTGGCGGTGTCCTATGCGTTCATCGGCGTGGTTGGGGCGGAGTTCATCATGTCCCGGGATGGGTTGGGATACGAAATAAACTTCGCTTATAATAATTTCGATAATAGCATTATGTACCCGCTGATCCTGCTGATCCTGCTGCTCAGCGCCGGGCTGAACATGTCGCTGCACACGTGGGAGCGGACGTTGCTGACGCGCCGGGGCCGCTGATGCGCAACGGTCTTTTGCTCGTTACCGGGTTGCTGGCCGTTTGGCAGGCGTTGTTCCTGTTCGCCGGCGCGCATGCGTTGTCCCCGCCCATTGAGACCGTTCTGTTTCTCGGTCACCTGCTCGGCACAGCACCATTCTGGGACCATTTGCTGGAAACCGGGCGGGCGTTCGGCGTGGCGCTGGTGCTGTCGGTGGTGCTGGGCCTCGGGATGGGGCTGCCATTCGGGCTGAACAAGCTGGCGGCGGAGATCGCGGAGCCGGTGTTGGTGTCCGCCTACGCGGTGCCGAAGATCGTGCTTTATCCCATTGTTTTATTGATTTTCGGGATTGGGTTGCCTGCGAAAATCGCGTTCGGGGCGATCCATGGGGTGATCCCGGTGGCGATTTTCGCCATGGCGGGGGTGCGCCAGGTCAGCCCGGTCTTGCTGCGGACGGCGCGGGCGATGCGCTTGTCGCGTAGCGATACGCTGCGCTGCATCGTCTGGCCGGCGGCCCTGCCGGAGATTTTCTCCGGCCTGCGCATTGGGTTTTCGCTGACGCTGATCGGGACGCTGCTGGGGGAGATGTTCGGGTCTCAGAAGGGGTTGGGCTTCCTGCTGATGACGGCCATCGGGTTGCAGAACGTGCCGGTGATCATGGCGGTGACGCTGCTGTTGGTGCTGTTTGCCGCGACGCTGAGCACCGCACTGCTGGCGCTGGATAGGCGGCTGCACCGGGGGTGAGGCAAGGCTTGCGATCCGGTAGCAGGCGGGCCTGCTACCAGGTACCGAGGTCGAGTTCGACGGCCGGGCCTTACGGATCGTACGCGCCAGGTCCCCAACCCGCGAAGGGCGCGCCGCCCGTATCGTCGCGCATCTGGCTGGACGGGGCGATGTCGCAATGACCACGGACGAGATCATGGCGCTCACAATGGCCCGCCCGGCTCGTCCTTCGGCGACCCCATCGTGAACTTGCCGGGCTGGATCGGCCGCATACGCTGCGTCACCGAACAGCCGTGCGCGTTGCCGTCGTCGTCCCGCGAGTAGCTCCAGAATCCGACGGTCGGCAGGGGGATGGGCAGCGCGGCTTCAGTGCGGCATCCCGATGTCCACGTGGCCGCGCCAGCGCAAGGTTTCGCACAGAACGCACTAAGGAAGATCAAGCCACAGAGGTTAATCGATATGATATCATTCCGTACAGCTTTAACGAAACCACCCGGGGCGATCGCCATGAGGCGCCCTCCCAAGATTTACCCCGCTGCCCCCATGTAGTGGTCCTTGTATTTTATCCGTAACGTCGTCTTCTGCAGTTTCCCCGTCGCGGTATGGGGCAATTCCTCCACCACCAGCACCTCATCCGGCAGCCACCATTTGGCGATCTGGCCCTCGTAGACCTTCAGCACCGATGCCGGATCGATCGTGTGGCCCGGCTTGGCCGTCACCAGCAATAAAGGCCGTTCATCCCATTTGGGGTGGCGGGCGGCGATCACCGCGGCCTCGGCTACATCTGGGTGGGAGACGGCGATGTTCTCCAGCGCGATCGAGCTGATCCACTCGCCGCCCGACTTGATCACGTCCTTCGACCGGTCGGTGATTTCCATGAACCCCTCGGGGTCGATGGTCGACACGTCGCCGGTGGCGAACCAACCATTCTGGTCCAGCGCCGCCCCCGGTTCATCGCCGAAATAGGCGCTGGCGATCCAGGGTCCGCGCACCTTCAGATCGCCGAACGCAACGCCGTCCCAGGGGAGTTCCTTACCCTCCCCATCCACGATCTTCATGTCGATACCGGGCCCGATACGGCCCTGCTTCAGCATGTGCTTCACCGCCGCCGCACCCTCCAGCCCCGCTTGCGCGACCTTCGGGCTATTGTAGGTACCGAGGGGGCTCATTTCGGTCATGCCCCAGGCGTGCTCGACCCGGATGCCGTACTCGTCGCGGAACGCCTCGATCAGCATGGGCGGGGCGGCCGAACCGCCGGTGACGATGCGCTTCACCGTCGTCAGACGGTCCCCGGACGCGCGCAAATGCTGCAACAAACCAAGCCAGATGGTGGGCACGCCGGCTGTCATGTTGACCCGCTCGTCGTTCATCATGTTGGCCAGGCTGGCGCCATCCATATGCCGGCCCGGCATGACCAGCGCGGAGCCGGTCAGCGCGCAGCCGTAGGGTATGCCCCAGGCGTTGACGTGGAACATCGGCACCACCGGCAAAATGCGGTCGGTCGCCTTGTTGCAGAACAGATCCGGCAACGCGCCGGCATAGGCGTGCAGAACCGTGGAGCGGTGACTGTACAACACGCCTTTCGGACGACCGGTGGTACCAGAGGTATAGCAAAGCGCGCTCGCGGTATTCTCATCGAAATCCGGCCAGGCATAGTCCTCGTCCGCCGTATCCATGAGCGTTTCGTAGCAGTGCAGCGTCATGCCGGGGGCAAGGGTCACGTCCGGCATGTTGGCCGCATCCGTCAGGATCACCACATCGCGGACGCAGCCTTTGATGGCGTCCGCGATGGTCGAGACCAGCGATGCGAAACCGGGGTCGGCGAACAGAACCCGGTCGCCGGCATGGTTGACGATGTAATCGATGTCGTCCGGGTGCAGGCGCGGGTTGATGGTGTGGCAGATCGCGCCCATGCCGGGGGCCGCGTAGTAGACCTCCAGATGTCGGTAGCCGTTCATCGCCAGCGTGCCGAGCCGGTCGCTCTCCCGCACGCCCAGTCGTTGCAGCGCGCGGACCAGGCGGCGGGCGCGGCGTTCGGACTCGGCCCAGGTATAGCGGTGGGTTGTGCCCTCATGCGTGCGGGACACGATCTGTCCCGCCGCATGATTGCGGGCGGCGTGCTTCAACAGGCCCGAGATCAACAGGTTCTGCGATTGCATCAGGCCGAGCATGACGGTGCCTCCGATTGCCGGCGTTGTCGCCGGGCGATTGTGGGCCGATGATACGCCGACACGCGGCGGACAAAAGGGGAGAATGATGCGGCCAGTCATGATCGTGACCGGGGGCAGCCAGGGCATCGGCGCCGCCGTTGCCCGCATGGCGGGTGCTCGGGGTTACACGGTGGCGCTGACCTACCAGTCCAATCGCGACATGGCCGACGCCGTGGTGCGCGATATCGAGGCGGGCGGCGGCAAGGCGCTGGCGATCCAGGCCGAGATGGCCGACGAAGCGGCGATCCTGTCGCTGTTCGCGACGGTGGACCGCGAACTCGGTCCCGTCACCGTGCTGGTGAACAATGCCGGCGGACCCGGCCCGGTGTGCAAGATCGACGCGATCACCGCCGAAGCGCTGGACGCCGTGCTCACCGTCAACGTCCGCGCGCCCTTCCTGACAACGCGGGAGGCGATCAAGCGCATGGCCACCGACCTCGGCGGCAAGGGCGGCGCGATCGTCAATATCTCGTCCCGCGCGGCGGAGATCGGTGGGGCCAACGAGTGGATCCACTACGCCGCATCCAAGGGCGCGGTCGACAGCCTGACCATCGGATCGGCGCGGGAGCTGGCACCGCGCGGCATCCGGGTCAACGCCGTCAGCCCCGGCCTGATCGAAACCGATCTGCACGCCCGCGCCGGGCTGCCCGATCGCCTCACAAGGCTGGTCGGCGGCGTGCCCATGGGCCGCACCGGCAGCGCCGACGAAGTGGCGACGGCGGTCTTGTGGCTGGCGTCGGACGAAGCATCTTACATCACGGGGATCATCGTACCGATCTCGGGGGGACGCTGACATGGACCTGAAATCCGCTTTGATCGTCGGCGTGGGGCCGGGCCTGAGCGCCTCCCTCGCGCGGCTGTTCGCCAGGCACGGGCTGCAGGTGGCGCTGGCCGCCCGCGATACCGACAAACTCGCCGCGTTGGCGCATGAAACCGCCGCCGCCACCTTCGCCTGCGAGGCAACCGAACCCGAGGAAGTCGCCGCCCTGTTCGACGTCGTGATCGCCACCCAGGGGGTGCCGGACATCGTGGTCTACAACGCCTCCGCCCGCGCCCGCGGCCCCATCACGGACGTGGAGTCGGATGCGGTGGCTCGTTCCATCGCGGTCAGCGCATTCGGCGGGTTCCTGGTGGCGCAGCAATCGGCGCGCCATATGGTCGCACGCGGCAGCGGGGCGATTTTGCTGACCGGAGCATCCGCCAGCGTGAAGGGCTATCCGCAGTCGGCTGCCTTCGCGATGGGCAAGTTCGCGCTGCGCGGGCTGGCACAGAGCATGGCGCGCGAACTGGCCCCCAAGGGCGTGCATGTCGCGCATTTCGTAATCGACGGGGGTATTCGCAGCGCGGTCCGGCAGAACCCCAACGACAACCCCGACAGTTTGCTGGACCCCGACGCCATCGCGGAAAACTACTGGCATGTCGCGAACCAGCCCCGTTCGGCCTGGACGTGGGAGGTCGAGCTGCGCCCCTGGGTGGAGCGGTTCTAAGCCCGGTTCACGCGCCCGCCAGCGGCCCGCACCAACCCGGCAGGTACTGGGCCTGCCGGTCCTGCGACAATTCCACCGCCCGTTTCAAAGCGCGACTGAAATCGTCGACCACCAGCTTGGCCTCGATGTTGCGCCGCAAATAGTCCGCCCAGAGGAACTCGCTGTATAACGCGGTATCTTTGGCATAACCGCCGGCGCGCCGCAGTTCCCCAGCCAGGGACCGGAAGGGGTCGTCCTGCATCCCCGTCACCGATTTCGGGATATCGTCGTGGGTGCGGCGCTTCCCGGCGGCGTCGTAGACGTGCATCCAGTTCTTGTGCGCCAGGACGAACCAGAACGTCTCCTTGTCCAGGATACTAAGGTCCTCCACGACCGAGGTCAGGATATGCTCCACCCCCTCCAGGTGCAGAGCCAGCGCCAGATGGTGGTGGTCCAGGATGTAGTTGCGGCGCTTCGGGCCCAGGACGACCGGGATCATATGGCTGCCGAGGAACGTCGCCGCCTTATCTCCCTTTTCCCGCCAGGCCCGGCGCTTTTCCTCGACCTCCCGCATGCCCACGGTGATCTGTGTGGGGCGGAGGTCCGCAATCGATATGGGATGCAGGACCGGCTCTGGCACGCCATGCATGTTCTTCTACCCTTTATGCCAAGGCCAGAACTTCCGCCGCCGCGTCGGCAAACACCTGGCATCCGAGGACGATGTCAGCCTCGCTCGTGTCCTCGCTAAAATGGTGGCTGATGCCGCCGATGCTAGGCACGAACAACATGCCGGACGGCATCCGCTCCGCCATGATCTGCGCATCGTGGCCGGCGCCGCTCGGCATCCGCTGGTGCAGGCCGGGGGCGTGCTTTTCGGCGGCGCGTTCGAAGGCTGCTTGGAAGCCTTCGTCCATCTGGCGCGGCACCGACCGGCCGCGATGGGCGACGGTGACGCGGCATGGGCCTTGGTTGGCCTGTTCCACCAGGGCTTCCAACTCCCTTTCCAGCGTGAACAGCAGCGCCTGATCGGTATCGCGGAATTGGAACAGCATTTCCGCCCGTCCCGGCACGATGCTGGGCGCACCGGGGTCCAGGGTGATGCGGCCGATAGTCCACACCGTGCGGGGGCCGACGATTTTCGGGAAACGGTCCTCGATGGCGGCGGCCAGCTTGATGAGCGCGACGCCGGCGTCCTTGCGGACCGCCATGCGGGTGGTGCCGGCGTGGTTCTGTTGCCCCTCGAACACGATGCGGAAGCGGTGACTGCCGACGATGGCGGTGACGATGCCGATGCGCTGCCCGGCGTCCTCCAGCGTGGCGCCTTGCTCGATATGGGCTTCCAGGTAGCCGTGGTAGCGGGCGAGGTCGGCTTGCAGGCGTGGCTTGCCGGCGAACCCGGCGGTTTCCAGCGCGGCGCGCAGGGGGGTGCCGTCGTCGACGCTTTTGCACGCGTCGATCTCAGCTTCCGGCAGCAAGCCGGCGTAAGAACGGCTGCCGAGGAAGGAGCCGAAGTGCCCCTCCTCATCCGCCCAGCCGGCGACGTCGATCCCCTGCCCCAGCGTGCGCGCGACCTCCAAGGCGTAGATCACTCCCATGGCGCCATCCAGCCAGCCGGCGTGGTTCTGGGTTTCGAGGTGGCTGCCGAGCAGGAGCTTGCGGCCGGGGGTGGGGTCGAGGCCGATGACATTGCCGATCCCGTCGATGGTGGCGGTCAGCCCGGCCTGAGTCAGCCGCTCGGCCAGCCAATGGCGGGAGCGCACGTCGTCCGCGCCGTACGTGGGGCGATGGACACCGGACTTGTAGGTGCCGATGGCGCGGAGGGCATGGAGGTCGGCCAGCAGGCGGGCGGGGTCGATGGTGGGCATTTGCGTGGCTCCGGGGTGGCGCGTGCAGTTCAACATGATCGGAGGGGGGCTTGCGCCGGCATGACGCGGCACCACTGTCCTATGAATTAGTCCCACCACCTATTGGCATTATCTCAGCTCAACGCCCCGCACCCGGATCAGCCCATCCGGGGTCGGCACGAAGCCGGTGACCCGCTCGCTCAGGCCCCACAGCCACTGCATGTGATACAGCACCAGATGCGGCCGGTCGGCCAGATAAACGTCCGACAGGTCGCGATACAGCGCCTGACGGGCGGCAACCTCGGTCGTGCCGCGGGCCTGGGTCAGCAAATCGTCGAAGCGGGGGTTGCTGTATTTGCCCCAGTTCAGGAACCCG
Organism: uncultured Acetobacteraceae bacterium; assembly: GCA_903924985.1. Lineage (GTDB taxonomy): Bacteria > Pseudomonadota > Alphaproteobacteria > Acetobacterales > Acetobacteraceae > Rhodopila. The sequence continues at coordinate 16,759 of CAIYDT010000030.1, read as the reverse complement.
TCGCTGGCCAGCCAAATCTGCACGTTGCCGTCGGGATCCGCTCGGCCGCTCCAGATCGCCATGACCGCGTCGTACTCGCCGGCTTTGGCGGCGGCTATCATGGCGTTGGCCTCCAGCGCGCGCAGCTTGATGTCGAAGCCTGCCTCGGCCGCGAGGGACTGGATCACCTGCCCGACCTGCTGCACCACCGGCTCGTTGCCGACAGTCAGGGTGAAAACCGGATGCGGCACGCCGGCCTGCCGCAATAGCGCCTTGGCGCGCGCCAGATCGCGCGGCGGTGACGGACGCGCGGCATTCCAATAGCGGCTGCCCGGCGCCTCGAACTGGTTGGAGGGAATGAACTGACCGTCCATCACCACCTGATTGATCACCCCCCGGTCGATCGAGGCTTCCAGGGCTTCCCGCACCAGCGGGTTCTTCAACGGGCTGTTGCCGGCCAGGTTGAAGCCCATCGTCTCGTACGCCAGCGCGGGCTGCGCGATCAGGCGCAGCTTCGGGTCCTTCTTCACCGCGGCGGCGTCCGTCGCCCCCAGGCGCTCGGCCATATCGAGCTGCCCTGCCCGCAGATTGACCAGCCGCACGGAGGTGTCGGGGATGGGCTGATACACAATGCGATCCAGCTTGATCGACGCGGCATCCCAATAGCCGGGGAAGCTGTCCACCACGATGCGGTCCTGCGCCACCCGCTCCGTCAGTTTGAACGGACCGGCGCAGGGCAGCTCGTTGGCGATGTTGGCGCCACCCAGCCGCGCCATGGCCTTGGGCGACATCATCATGCCCGCGCGGTCCGCCAGCACCGTGAGCAACGGCGCATAAGGCCGCGAGAGATGCAGCACGACAGTTTGGGGGTCGACGATTTCAACCGAGGCGACCGGCTTCAACTCCCCCTTGCGCACGCTTTCGGGGGCGGAGCGGTAGCGTTCCAGATTGGCCTTCACTGACTCGGCGTCCAGCTTCTCCCCATCCTGGAAGATGACGCCCGAACGCAGCGTCAGTGTCAGAGCCAGGTTGTCGGGCGACCAGCGCCAGGCGGTGGCGAGTTGCGGGACGATGTCGTTGTTGGGGTCTGTGTCCACCAGCTTGTCGCACACGGCGGCGAACACCACCCGTCCGACAAAGCTGCCGCCACGGGCTGGGTCGAGCGCGTCCGGGTCCTCATTCAGCCCAATGCGCAGCGTGCCGCCGGCTTGCGCCACGCCGGTCAGTAAGCCAAGAATGAGTAAAAGCGATGCGCTGAACCGCTGCATTGGGCATCTCCAATTGGTACCATGGGAAGCTTGCCGCATTGCCAGGCTCGGGACCAGCAGAATGGCGCTTGTCATGAAAAGAGGCGCGCAATTGCCTGCCGATCTATACATTTGACCTATGTCATCCGCGATTTTGGCCGGACACTGTCATCAATCCTTCACGTAACTGAAACACGGGAGTCTCTGGCCGGACCTACACAGCCATCTCGGATCGCAAGAAGGACTCGAACAACATGACCATAAAGATCGCCATGACCGCCCTGGCGCTTGGGCTGGCGGCATCGGCCAGTGCACAGGCCCAGCAGATCACCGGCGCGGGGGCGACCTTCCCCTACCCGATCATTTCCAAGTGGTCGGCCGACTACTCGGCGAAGACCAACATCAAGGTGAACTACCAGTCGATCGGCTCCGGCGGCGGCATCGCGCAGATCAAGGCCGCGACGGTCGATTTTGGTGCGTCCGACATGCCGCTGTCGCCGGATCAGTTGGCGGCCGCCGGTCTGGCACAGTTCCCCGAGATCGTCGGCGGCGTGGTGGCGGTGGTCAACCTGGACGGCATCGCACCCGGCAAGCTGAAATTCACCGGCCCGTTGATGGCTGACATCTACCTCGGCAAAATCAAGCGCTGGAACGACGCGGCCATCGCGGCCGTCAATCCGGGCGTGAAGCTGCCGGACGCGCCGATCACCGTGGTGCACCGGTCCGACGGATCGGGCACAACATTCAACTGGGTGAACTATCTGTCCAAGGTCAGCCCGGACTGGAAAGCCAAAGTCGGCGAGGGCACCTCGGTCGCATGGCCGGAAGGCGTTGGCGGCAAGGGCAACGAAGGCGTTGCGGAATACGTGAACCGGATCAAGGGTTCGGTCGGCTACGTCGAATACGCTTACGTCCTGCAAAACAAAATGACCTACGCGCTGCTGGAAAACGCCGCCGGCCGATACGTCAAGCCGGATGCCACGAGCTTCCAGGCCGCCGCGGCGACCGCCGACTGGGCGAATTCGAAGGACTTCTTCCTGGTGATGACGAACGCCCCCGGGCCGGATAGCTACCCGGTCACGGCTGCCTCCTTCGTGCTGATGTATAAGCAGCCCAAGGACGCCGCCCGCACCACCCAGACGCTCGATTTCTTCAAGTGGGCGCTGGAACATGGGCAGGAGCAGGCGCTCAAGCTCGACTATGTGCCGCTGCCGAAGCCCCTGGTTGACCAGATCGAAGCCTACTGGCACGCCAACATCAAGAATTGAGGCTCGTTCTCCCCGCCGCCCGTGTCCACGGGCGGCGGATTGCCTCAAGCCAGTGGGCCAATAGGAATACCATGAGTGCCTCGCAACCCATGAGCGCCTTCGCGGATCGGCCGAAAAGACGCGCGTCCTCTGGCGCCGCCGGGGATACGATTTTTCGCTGGGCGGTGACGCTGGCGTCGTTCTTCGTGCTGGTCAGCCTGGGCGCCGCCGCGATCTCCATGCTGTGGGGCAGCATCCCGGCCTTCTCGAAGTTCGGCATCGCCTTCCTGTGGCGGACCGACTGGAACGCCGTCACGCAGGAGTTCGGCGCGGCGGTGCCGATCTACGGCACCCTGGTGACCGCGACGATCGCGATGACGATCGCCATTCCCGTCAGTTTCGGGATCGCGGTGTTCCTGACGGAAGTGGCCCCATCCTGGATGCGCGGCCCGGTCGCGACCGCGATCGAGCTGCTCGCCGGCATTCCCAGCATCATCTACGGCATGTGGGGCCTGTTCGTGTTCGTCCCCTTCATGTCCGACCACGTCGAACCCTGGATGAACGAGCATTTCGACGGTATACCCATCCTCGGAACCCTGTTCACCGGCCCGCCCCTCGGGATCGGCATGCTCACCGCCGGGATCATCCTGGCGATCATGGTCATCCCCTTCATTTCCTCGGTGATGCGCGATGTGTTCGCGTTGGTTCCGGGGCCGCTGCGCGAATCCGCCTACGCCCTCGGCTCGACCCGCTGGGAAGTCATCCACGGCGTCGTGCTGCCCTTCACCCGCACGGCAGTGGTCGGCGGCATCTTCCTCGGCCTGGGCCGAGCGCTGGGGGAGACGATGGCTGTGACGTTCGTGCTGGGAAATGCGCATAATCTGAAGGCATCGCTGCTCGAACCCGGCAATTCGATCGCCGCGGCCATCGCCAACGAATTCACCGAAGCCGATTCCGATATCTATCTGTCTTCGCTGATCGGCCTGGGATTTCTGCTGTTCGTCGTCACATTCATCGTGCTGGCCTGCGCGAAAATTCTGCTCATGCGGCTCGCCAAGCAGGGAGGCACCTAATGGCGTTCAGTTCCGCCTCGCTGGCTCGGAAGCGGCGCTTCCGCAATGCGGTCGCGCTCACCCTCGCCACCGCCGCCGCCGCTTTCGCGCTATTCTGGCTGGTGTGGATCCTGGCGACGACCCTTATCAACGGTCTCGGCGCCATCAATCTGGCCCTGTTCACCCAAATGACTCCGGCGCCCGGTGAGCAAGGCGGGCTGTTGAACGCGATGGCCGGCAGTCTCGCGATGATCGTGCTCGCGGTTCTGATCGGCGCCCCGATCGGCATTCTGGCTGGTACGCATCTGGCGGAATTCGCCCACGGCAAGGCCATCGCCGAGGTCGTGCGCTTCATCAACGACATTCTGCTCTCGGCCCCGTCCATCGTGATCGGCCTGTTCGTCTATGAGTTGGTGGTGCGCCAGACCGGACACTTCTCCGCCTACGCGGGCGGTATCGCTTTGGCCTTCATTCTGCTGCCGGTCGTCGTGCGCACAACGGATGAGACGCTGCGGCTGGTGCCCACCGCGTTGCGGGAAGCCGCGCTGGCGCTGGGGGCGCCGAAGTGGAAGATGATCTCCAGCGTGATCTACCCGGCGGCCCGCACCGGCATGGTGACCGGCCTGCTGCTGGGCATCGCGCGGATCAGCGGCGAGACCGCGCCGCTGCTGTTCACTGCCTTGAACAACCAATACTGGAGCTGGAACATGGCCGAGCCGATGGCGAACATCCCCGTCGTGATCTTCCAGTTCGCCTTGTCCCCCTACGATGCCTGGCACGATTTGGCCTGGGCTGGCGCGCTGATGGTCACCTTGGCTGTGCTGGGCCTCAGCGTCGGCGCGCGTGCGCTGCTGCGTGCGCGATAGATAGGAGCATTCGACCATGCCCTCCGAAACCAAGGAAGCGACCCTACGCATGGCAGACGCCGTAACCCATCCCGTCGGCCAGTCCGGAGTCGAAACACGAATCGCTATCAGCGATCTGGATTTCTTCTACGGGTCCAACAGAGCGCTGAAGCAGATCAATCTGAACCTGCCGGAGCGTAAGGTGACCGGCATGATCGGCCCATCCGGCTGCGGCAAGTCCACGCTGCTGCGGGTGCTAAACCGGATGTACGATCTGTATCCGGGGCAGCGGGCCGAGGGCAAGGTGATGATGGACGGGCAGAACATCATCGACCCAGACGTCGATGTGAACGCGTTGCGCGCGCGCATCGGCATGGTGTTCCAGAAGCCTACCCCGTTCCCGATGTCGATCTACGACAACATCGCGTTCGGCGTGAAGCTGCACGAAACACTGTCCAAGGCAGCCATGGATGAGCGGGTGGAGTGGTCGCTGACACGGGCGGCGCTGTGGGAAGAAGCGAAGGACCGGTTGAATACGTCGGCGATGGGATTGTCCGGCGGGCAACAGCAGCGCCTGTGCATCGCGCGCACCATCGCGGTGCGGCCGGAAGTCATCCTGCTGGATGAGCCGACCAGCGCGCTCGATCCCATCAGCACGTTGAAAATCGAGGAACTGATCGACGAGCTGAAAAACGATTTCACCATCGCCATCGTGACCCACAACATGCAGCAGGCCGCGCGCTGCGCCGACCAGGTGGCATTCTTCTATTTGGGCGAAATGGTCGAGGTCGGCCCCGCCGAACAGATATTCACCGCGCCCAAGGAAAAGCGCACCCAGGAATACGTCACCGGCCGGTTCGGCTGATCGCATAAGGACCAACACCCATGCCGGAGCATCTCGTCAAAAGCTACGATACGGAACTGAATCGGCTGCGCGACATGATGGCCGAAATGGGCGGCATCGTGGAAAGTCAGGTCGCCCTGGCGGCGCAAGCCATTCTGCAACGCGACGGCGAAGCCGCGGCCAAGGCGGTGGCGGAAGACTCCAAAGTCGACGCCCTGGAGCGCGATGTCGAGCAATTCATCATCCGCATGCTGGCGCTGCGCCAGCCCATGGCGGCGGACCTGCGCTTCATCATCGCGTCGCTGAAAATGACCGGCGACCTGGAACGTATTGGCGACTACGCCGCCAATGCCGCCAAGCGCAGCATCGTTCTTTCGCAATTCAGCCTGCCGTTCTCGCTCGCCGGCCTCGCGAACATGTTCCGGCTGGTGCAAGAGCAACTGAAATCCATCATCGATGCGGTCGGCACCGGAGATCCGGACAAGGCGATCGAGGTCTGGCGGTCCGATCAGGCAGTGGACGACGTCTACAACGGCATCTTCCGCGAATTGATCACCTACATGATGGAAGACCCGCGCAACATCACGCCCTGCACGCATTTGCTGTTCATCGCCAAGAACCTCGAACGGATCGGTGACCACACCACCAACATCGCCGAGACGGTGTATTATGCAGTGCGTGGCGAAACCCTCCCGGATGCTCGGCCCAAGGGCGACAATTCCCCCTACGCCGTCGTTCGGCCGCAAGAATAAGCCAGGAGATTACCCATGCCCGATGGCGTATCCAGCCTGCCGAAGCCCCTGATCATGGTGGTGGAGGACGAAGCCGCTCTTGCCACCATGCTGCGCTACAACCTGGAAAAACAAGGTTTCCGGGTCGAGGAAGCGGCGGACGGGCAGGAAGCACTGACCCGCATCGCCGAAACCAAACCCGATCTGGTGCTGCTGGATTGGATGCTGCCAACAATGTCGGGCATTGAGGTCTGCCGCCAGCTCCGCCGCCGCCCCAACACCCGCGATCTGCCGGTGATCATGGTCACCGCCAGGGTGGAGGACCAGGACGCCGTCCGCGCGCTGAACACCGGCGCCGACGACTACGTGACCAAACCGTTCAGCATCGAAGCGCTGATGGCGCGCATGCGGGCGCTGCTGCGCCGGTCTTCGACCGTGCCGGTGAAGGGGCAGCTGGCGTTCCACGACATCGAAATGGATCTGGCGACGCACCGGGTGACCCGCAACGCCCGCCGTGTCCCTCTGGGGCCGACCGAGTTCCGCCTGCTGGAGTTCTTCCTGCAGCACCCCCGCCGGGTGTTCGCGCGCGAGGAATTGCTGGACGCCGTGTGGGGGCCGGACATTCATGTCGAGCCGCGGACGGTCGATGTGCACATCCGCCGATTGCGGAAATCGATCAACGGCGAGGGCGAGTTGGACGTGGTCCGGACGGTCCGCACCGCCGGCTACGCGCTGGATACCGAACCGGTCTGAGCCCCTCTGGTCACCGGACCGCGCGCTGGCTATCGTCCTTCCCAGATCAACCAACCCCTGGGAGGGACCCAATGGACGACGCCGCCAAGAAAACAACCCTGCGTATGATCCCTTATGGGATTTATATCCTTACCGCCGACGACGGCAAAGGCAACGTGGGTGCCGCTACCGTCAACTGGGTCACCCAGTCGTCCTTCGCGCCGCCATTGCTGGTTGTCGGCGTCAAGGCTGACTCCGGCGCGCACACCGTGGTCAAAGGCACCGGCAAGTTCGTCTTGAACATGCTCGGCAAGGACGGCAAAGGCGCCGCCTTCACCTTCTTTAAACCCGCCAAGGTGGAAGAGGGCAAACTGAACGGCTTCAGCTACAAACTTGCCTCAAACGGCTGCGCGATCCTCGATATCGCGATCGGCGCGGTCGAGTGCGTCGTGAAGGAAGTGCTGGAAATGGGCGACCACAGCGTGGTGGTGGCCGAGGTGACCGAGGCACATTTGATGAAGGCCCCGGAAGGGCGCACGGATGCCGCGATCCTGGAGATGAAGGACCTCGGGGACAGCGTTTACTACGGGGGTTAAATGCCATGATCACCAAATTCGCCACCGTCTACCCCGGCCATGTCGATCTACCCGACCACGGGCAGGACGCCACGCCGGCCAACGAACGCCGCTTCTCCAACAAGGAGCTGGCCGGCGTTTTCGCCAAGGCGGAAGCGGTGGCGAAGGTCATGGACGAAGGCGGTTGGGACACGTTGTGGATGGCCGAGCACCACTTCCAGTTCGAAGGGTACGAGGTCATCCCCAATTTGCTGATGCTGGCGGTTCACCTCGCGCATCTGACCAAAAACCTGAAAACCGGCTGCGGCTTCAACATCGCGCCCATGTGGCACCCCCTGCGCCTGGCCGAGGACTACGCGGTCGCCGACATCCTGACGAAAGGCCGCACCGTGTTCGGCGTCGGCCGCGGCTACCACACGCGGGAGGTCGAGACCTTCGGCGCGCCGATCCTCGACCAGAACGCCAACCGCGAACTGTTCGAGGAGCAGGTGGAAATCCTGTTCAAAGCCTTCAACAATGAATCGTTTTCCCACAAGGGCAAGCACTACACCCTGCCGCCCGAGGTCCCCTATCGCGGCTACCAGCTCAAGGAACTGACCCTGGTGCCCCGCCCGATCCATCTACCGGTGGAAACCTGGCAGCCGGTGGTCAGCGCCGGCGCGCGCGGCCTGGACTTCATGGTCAGGCACGGCATCAAGGGCGCGGTCGGCGGTGGCGCGGCGACGCTGCAACAAGGGCCGATCACCGCCTACCGCGATGCCGCGGCCCGCGCCGGCCAGGACCTGAAACTCGGCGAAAACCTCATGCTCGGCATCTTCTTCCATCTGGCCGACACCAAGGAGCAGGCGATCAAGGACCTGCGTCCGGTCTACGAGGAACACGCCAAGATGTTCGCGCCTTTGGGCTTCCTGCCCGGTGCCACACCCGCGCATATCGAGGCAATTTCGAAGCGCGGCGGCTGGTACGAAGCCGGCGTCCCCACTTTGGAAAGCTTCATCGAAACCGGTGCCTGGTACGCCGGCCCGCCCGAGGGGCTGGTCGCGTATTTGAAAGACCTGGAAAACCGCTACCCCGGCATGGAGCACATCAACCTGAGCACCCCCATGGGCACCTCACAGGCGCGGATGCTGGAGCAGTTCAAATGGGTGAGCGACGCGGTGATGCCGGCGTTTACGAAGCGGAGGTAGAACCTAGACGATCGCCGCCCGTACCTTCGCGGATACATACTCCGACACCACCACCGCCCCCAGGATCGCGATCAGGATCAGCGTCACCTGGGGCCAGGCCAGTTGGCTCACCGACGCGTTCAATTGCAGCCCGATCCCGCCGGCGCCGACAATGCCGAGCACGGCGGATTCGCGGATGTTGATGTCCCAGCGGTAGACCGATACGCCCGCGAAAGTGGGCATCACCTGCGGCACCACGCCGTATGTCAGGATTTGCGCGCGGCTGGCGCCTGTGGCGGCGATGGCCTCGACCTGGGTTGGGTCGATTTCCTCAATGGCTTCGTAGAGCAGTTTGCCGAAGAAACCGATGGAGTGCAGGGCCACGGACAAGATCCCGGCCAGCACGCCGGGGCCGACGATGGTGACCAGCAACAACGCCCAGATCAGGGTGTTGATGGACCGCGATACCGCGATGATTCCCAGCGCGAGCGGGCGCAGGACCAGCGCGTGCGGGCTGGTGTTGCGCGCGGCCAGGAATGCCACCGGCGTCGCCAGCAGGATCGCCAGCAGCGTGCCGAGGGTCGCGATATTTACTGTGTCCCACAGGGGTTTCAGGATAGCGGGGGCGTAGCTCCACCGCGGCGGTATCATGCGTCCCAGCATGTCGCCGGCCTGCGCCGGAGCGTCCCAGACGAAGTCCCACAAGGTGGCCTCGCTGATGAACTGCCAACTTTGCGCGAACACCAGGGCGCCGAGCAGCCAGCCGGCCCAGATGGCCCATTGCGCGCGGGTGGTGCGGCGGCGCCAGATGGGGGTCACTTCAGGCGCTCCCGGATGAGGCCGCTGGCGTATTCCGCTATCAGTACGATCAGGATGATGGATAAAAGAATGGCGGCGGCCGTATTATATTCGTAGCGATCCAGCGCGGTGTTCAGCGTGGCGCCGATGCCGCCGGCGCCGACGATGCCCAGGACGGCGGATTCCCGGAAGTTGATGTCGAGGCGATACAGCGACAGCCCCACCAGCCGGGGCATCACCTGCGGCTGAATGGCATAATTCACCCATTGCAGCCACGATGCCCCGGTGGAACGGATGGCGTCGAGGGGGCCGGTCTCCACGGCTTCAATCCGTTCCGCGATCAGTTTGGCGATGAAGCCGATGCTGGAGAAGGTTAGCGTCAGCATCCCGGCAAAGGGGCCGAAGCCGAACATCTTTACGAAGAAGATGGCAACGATCAGCTCCTGCAACGTGCGGGACGTTGCGATCAGCGTGCGGCAGACCAGATACACCGGCCGGGGTGCGAGGTTGCGCGCGGCGCCCAGGCCGACGGGGATAGCGAGCACGATGCCCAAAACGGTGGAGGTCACCGTCATGGCGATGCTCTCGGTCAGGCCATCGACGATCTCATCCCCGCGCGACAGGAAATCGGGGGTGAAGAACGAGGACACAAAGCGCCAGCCGCGCGGCAGACCGGCGGTAAGGCGGACCCAGTTGATTTCAACCGCCCCCAACGCGGCGGCGAGATACAGCGCTACCCCGAGGCCGATCAGCCACCTCAGCCACGCGGCCTCGATGAAGGGTGGTTTGCGCCAGACGGTGGGGGCGTCAGGCGTCATCCGTCTGTTCCGCCCAGTCCTCGGCACCGTAGATCGTGGTGAGCGCGTCCGGGGTCAGCGCGTCGGGCTTGCCGTCGAACACCACCCTGCCCTTCCGCAGCCCGACGACCCGGTGCGCGAACTGCCGCGCCAAGGCGACGTCGTGGATGTTGATGATGGCGGCGAGGCCGCGCTCGCCGCACAACTCCAGGATCAGGCGCATGATTTGGTGGGACGTGCGAGGGTCAAGGCTGGCGGTTGGCTCGTCAACCAGGAGCAGCGCGGGGGACTGCATCACAGCGCGCGCGATGCCGACACGCTGGCGTTGGCCACCGGACAGGGCATCGGCGCGCTTATTCTCGAAGCCGGTCAGACCGACACGTTCGAGGAAATGGAAGGCCTGCCCGATATCCTCGGGCGGGAAGCGGCGGAACCAGCTTGCCCAGAACCCGACGTAGCCCAGGCGGCCCGATAGCACGTTTTCCATGACCGTCAGGCGCTCGATCAAGGCGAATTCCTGAAAGATCATGCCCATTCGGCGGCGTGCCGCGCGCAGGCCCGATGCGGGTAACGCGGTGATATCCACGCCGTCCAGGACAACAGATCCGGCCGTGGGTTCCACCAGCCGGTTGGTGCAACGGATCAGCGTACTTTTGCCCGCGCCGGAGGGACCGATCAGCTCCACGACCTCTCCATCCGGTATCGTCAGATCGACCGCGTCCAGCGCCGCATCGCCCCGATCGTATGTCTTGGTCAGCCCCGTCAGTTGCAGCATACGCTTACTTGCACGAGTACGACACGTTCATCGCGGCATCGATCTTACGAATCACGTTCCACTGCTCCTTGTAAGAGATCGGGATGAACTTCTCCTGCGGCGGGTTGGAGCCTTTGTATTCCGCCTGCAACGTGCTGCCGTCCCAGGGGAAGGTGAAGAACGCTTCCTCCACCTTGGCCACCAATTCCGGCTTCAGGTTGTAAACATACCCGTATCCCGTGGTGGGGAAGGTCTGCGATTTGTAGATGGTGCGCAGTTTGGAACGTTCCACCACGCCGCGCGCCATCATGCGGTACATCACCGCGTTCGCCACCGCCCCCGCGTCGTAATCCTTGTTGGCAACGCCGAGCACCGTGTTGTCGTGTTTGCCGGAGAACGCGGGTTTGTAGTCCTTCTCCGCTTCCAATCCGAACTCCGATCGCAGCAACGCAGCCGGGGCTTTGTAGCCGGAGTTGGAGTTCGGATCGGAAAACGCGAAGGTCTTGCCCTTCAAATCCGCCACCGCTTTGATTGCGCTGTCGGCCGGCACGATGATTTCCATCTCGTAGCCGAAGGCGTTTTCCTTCGATGCCATCATGGCGAAGGGCACGAACCCGGCGCAGTTCACCGCGATGGGATTGCTGCCGGTGTTGAAGCCGGCGACGTGCAGGCGGCCGGCGCGCATCGCCTCGATCTGGGCCGCGTTGGATTGTACCGCGAAGAATTGTACCCGCTTGCCGGTCACTTTCTCCATATGATGCAGAAACCCGTCCCAGACCTTGCGGTAGACTTCCGGGTCCTCGACCGGGGTGTAGGCGAACACCAGCGTGGACGGATCGAGCCACTGCTTCGGGTCGGTCGGCGCATCCGCGACCATGTCGCCATCCCTATCGCAATACCGCACGTCCAACTGCCCATGCGGGCAATCCTCTGCTCGGGCAGTCACGCCGAGGGCGCACAGGATGGCGGCGGCGAGAAGAATGCGGACGATGTTCATGCGACCTCCTTGGACGGCGTGGCGCCGATCGGTGAGCGCGTTATATCGACCGGCGGGAGATTGGGGAAACACGGATGGCCCGAGACACAGCCGAGGCCGACATGCAGCGGTTTTTCCGCGTTACCGGGCCACCGTGCATGGCATGGTCGTCACGCTGGAAAAAGTGGGTCTGATCACCCGTCAGGCGGGCGTCGCGCGCAGCACCCTTCTGGCCATCGACGCCTCGGCCTTGCCAATGCTGGAGCGGGCCCATGACGGGCCGATTCATATCGGCGCCGCAACTCGCTGGGTTCGGTAGGGGCCTCAGTGCCCCGCCGAGGCCGGCGGCGGGGTGAAGGCCGCGGCGACGCGGTCCAGATGCGGCGTTGCGATCATGGGATGGCCAGCATAACCCGCGACCTTCGGGTTATGCTCGTCCGACATGATGACGATGAGGTTCTTGTCGGACGGCGCGGTCACCTCAGTTCTTGACCGGCTTCAGCGTCCGCAGATAGGCGATCAGAGCATTCATATCCCCGTCCTTTATGTTTTTGTACCAGTCGAACGCCATCGTCCGCACAAGCGCGCGGCCGTCGGGCCGGATGCCAGTCCGCATTGTCTCTTTGAACTGCGCATTGGTCCAATGGGCGAACCCGGCCGGATTACCCGGCGTCAGGTTGGCGCTGATCACCGTTCCCGCCGGAAACACGGGCAATTCCCGTCCGCCGCCACCGACGCGCGTCATGTCCAGCCGCCCCTTGTCGATGACCGGCGTGTGGCATTCCATGCAATGCCCGATATCCGCGAGATAACCCCCATAGGCCACGGGGTTGCCACGCCCTACATCCGCGACACGACCGACCGGCGGGCCGTAGGCCGGCGGCAGCGGAATTTTATAGGTCGATTTCCCCACCTTGTTGACGACCGGGGGCACCTTGCGTAGCGCGGCGACGATGGCACGCAGATCGTTGTCGGACATCGACCGGTAGAACTCGACCGGCATGGGCGGCCCGATGATGGAGCCGTCCGGGCGCTTCCCCTCGCGTATCGCCAGCGCGATCTGCGCATCGGTCCAGGCCCCGATCCCGGTCTCCTTATCCGGGGTGATGTTCGGCGCTACCGCCCGGAACACCGGCACCTCGATCACGGTGCCGCCAGCGAGGGCCTGGCCGGCAATCGCTTTGCCGTCCGGTCCTTTCGGCGTGTGGCAGTTGCCGCACGCGACGATGCTGTTCAGCAGATAATTGCCGCGTTCCAGATCCCCTTCGGCCCGAACCGGCATCGCCAAGGCCATTACTACAATGGCCGCGAGACCGGCCAATACACCCACCCTCATATTATCCCCCACTCCGTTGTTGTCGACGACTGTAAAGGACCGGTGGGAGGCCAGCAACCGGGGACGGAAGTCAGGACGGCATCATCCGCACGCAATCGCCCCGGCGGCCGGCGTGGAACAGGAATTCTACGAGTTGCCCGATTTCCGGCACGGCAGCCGACTTGGTGACACAAGTCAGGTTCCACATTTCCTCCACCGCATCCACCGCGCCAGCGAGGCCGAGGTCGTGGCCCGTGAGCATCAGGATCGGGAGGCCGGGATCGTGATCCGCTACTTGCATCATCACATGGCACCCATCCTGTCCGCGACCGTCAAGTTCGGCGACGACGGCCATGGGCTGGTGGCGCTCCAGAAACGGTGAGACGTCCATGTCCGTGGATAGCAACTCGATGCCGAAACCAAGGAAGTCGCACAGATTTTCAAGGACCGAGGCAACCTCCGGGTTGTCGCTCACGACCACCACAACGGGCTGGCAGGGTACAACGATCATTGTCGCGACGTCGATCGGCGCGAGGGGGTCGGGGAGGAATAGCATATTCAGATTTGTCATTTATGCCTCTCTTGGTGGGAGCATTCACCGTGGAATGACGAGAGTGTGATCCTAATCCGCCGCGCGCCAAAGACCGGTTAGCGTGAATACGGTCGGCGCATACGAGAGTATTGCGTGAATTATCGTGAATTTTGATTTTTCACGATTTCAGACGGTTGCCAGACTCGGGGCCACCGGCGTTTCGAAGCGTAGCGGCGAGCGAGCGCGGCGCAGGCCATGAGCTGGATTTGGTGGAACGGCATCAGCGGCAGGGCGGCAGAGGGCCGGCGGTTTGACCTGACGGCTGCGTGGCGCGACACTGGCTCCAAACAAATCAGGAAGAGTCCCCATGTCCAGCGCATACGACATCGTCATCCGCGGCGGCACCATCATGGATGGCAACGGCGGCACCCCCTATACCGGCGACGTCGCCGTCAAGGGCGGCAAGATTGCCGCGGTCGGCACGATCTCCGGCAGCGGGGCGGAGGAGATCGACGCGGCCGGCCTGACGGTGACGCCGGGCTTCGTGGACATCCATACCCATTACGACGGGCAGGCGATGTGGGATTCCCATTTGGCGCCCTCGTCCTGGCACGGCGTCACCACGGTTGTGATGGGCAATTGCGGCGTCGGTTTCGCGCCGGTGCGCGCCAACACCCAGGACGCCGTCGTCGCGTTGATGGAGGGCGTGGAAGACCTGCCGGGCGCCTGCTTGAATGAGGGTCTGGATTTCTCCTGGGAAAGTTTTGGCGAGTACCTGACCGCGCTGGAACGCCGCAAGCACGACATCGATTTCTGCGCTTTGCTGCCGCATGCCCCGCTGCGGGTCTACGTCATGGGCGATCGCGCGATGGCGCTGGAGGATGCCAACCAGGAAGACATCCAGCGGATGCGGGAACTCACTGCCGAGGCGGTGCGCGCTGGCGCCTGGGGGTTCTCCACGTCGCGCACCATCGCGCACAAGACTTTGGCCGGTGACAACACCCCGACGCTGCGCGCCCATGAGAGCGAGCTGATGGCCATCGCGATGGGGTTGAAGGACGCGGGCTGGGGCATGATCGAAATGACCTCGGACTGGAATACCCCCGATCCGGCGACCGAGTTCGCGATGGTGCGGCGGATCATGGATGCGTCCGGCCGGCCGTTGGTGTTCTCGATCAACCAGCGGCACGACCGGACCGAGGCGTGGAAGGATCTCCTCCAGCTTTCCGGCGACGCCGCCGCCGACGGGTTGCCGATCCGCTGCGTGGCGCCACCCCGGCCCATCGGGGCGCTGCTGGGGCTGACCGGCTCGCAGAACCCCTTCGCCGGAACACGGACCTATCATTCGATCGCGCATCTGCCGGTCGAGGAACGGGTGCGCGTCATGCGCGACCCGGCGATCCGCGCCAAGATCGTGACCGAGGACCCGACCGAGTTCAACACGTGGTCGTTGCTGGTGCGCGTCGGCTACGAGCGGATGTTCGCCTTCACCAATCCGCTGAACTACACGCCGGATCGGGAAGATTCCGTCAGCGCCATCGCGGCGCGCAAGGGCGTGACGCCACAGGAAGTCGCCTACGACATGCTGCTGGAAGATGATGGCAAGGGCTTCATCTTCGCCTGCATCGTGAACTACGCGAACTACGACCTGGAAGCGGTCAAGATGATGTACAGCAAGGACCATGTGATCCCCGGCCTGTCGGACGGCGGCGCGCATGTGGCGTTCATCTCCGACGCCTCGTTCCCCACCTTCCTGTTCAGCTACTGGGGCCGGGATCGCGAAGACGGGCGGATGCCGCTGCACGATCTGGTGCGCCGCCAGACCAAGGTGCCCGCTCAGTTCGCGGGGCTCCATGACCGGGGCGTGCTGGCGCCGGGGATGAAGGCGGACATCAACGTGATCGACTTCGCCAACCTGGCGCTGGAACGGCCGCAGATGGTGGTCGACCTGCCGGCCGGCGGGCGCCGCCTGATGCAAAAGGCCCGCGGCTACGTGGCGACGGTGAAGGCGGGGCAAGTCACGTACCGCAATGGCGAAGCCACCGGCGCTCTGCCGGGCGGGCTGGTGCGGCGAGAGCTGATGGGGGTTTGATTCGGCATCGCGGTCTTGCCTTAAAAGGCGGGGCCGCGCCGTTTACTACTCCGCCGCGACGGCGGCGTGCTGCGATTGCGCCATGTGCCAGAGGCCGTCGGCGTCTATGTCCACCCGCGGCCAGTCGGGACCTTGGCGAATTTGCCGGCCTTGCGTAGGGCCAGGTAGGTTGCCTTGAGCGGTGGATTGAAGCGGATTGCGATTAGCGCCGGCATGTAAAGCGACTGGCGCAGCTGCGCTCGTCCGCCCTGGATGCAGCTTCTCCCCTGCCATTTGCCGGACGTCTGGGTCATCGCTGCCAGTCCTGCCAGGCTGGCGGCCTTCTTGGCCTCCATGCTGCCGAGTTCCGGCATGTCGATGAGCATCCCAACGGCGGTCACCAGACCCAATCCCGGGATACCGCAGAGAATGCCGGCGCGGGCCTTGAGGTCTGCCTGCTGCGCCATGAGCGTGGTCTGTTCGCGGTCAATCTCCGCGATCTGCGTCTCGATCTGCTTGAGGTGTTGCTGGCTCTGACGCTTCAGCAGCGGCAAAGTTAGGTTTTTGGCGCGGTTGAGTGCCGCGGTCCGGTGCTTGACCAGGGCGCGGCGGGCGGCGAGCAGTTCGGCCAACACATCGATCTCCGGCGACCGGGCGGGTCGGATCTCGGGCTGCAGCGTCACACCGAACCGGGCGAGCATGGCGGCGTCAACCTCATCGGTCTTGGCCCGCCGCCCGGCAGCCTCGGCGAAGCGGCGTGCCTGCCAGGGGTTGACCTTGACGCCAGGCAGGGCGGCTTTTGCCAGCGCCCGTTCCAGACCGCGATGGGAGGCACCGGTCGCCTCGAAGACGATGCGACTCGGCTGCTGGGGCTTGATCCAGGCAATCAGCCTGGCGTGGCCCGTCCGGTCATTGCTGAATTGCTGGACACAGCCTGCGGGGTGAATGTGGACGTCGATGCGGCGCGGCAATCAGCGTGAGAACGCGCGACAATCAAGGTGAGAAAGTCTTCTGACGCTTACGGCGCAGGGAGGGCGTAGCCCGACCGGAGGCGCAAGCGTCAGAATACTCGGCCTGAGCTCCCGGCGGGAGCGCGGG
>CAIYDT010000029.1 GCA_903924985.1 uncultured Acetobacteraceae bacterium | reverse complement strand
TGCCGCGAATACGCCGGGCCCTGCCGCCATGCCGTCGGAACCACGATCGCCTCATAGCTGCGATTCCAGTCACGTGGGCGACGCTCCAGGCTCATACCAACCCCACGCGCGATACCAGCCGGCATAGAGGCTCGCGATGACCCGTTGGTTCGTTCCGTCGAGGCGTGAGGGATTTTTCGCGTCCGGGGGTGTTCGCTCCGGAACTTGAATCCGCCGAGTGTTATGTCAGTGCCGATCCCTTCAGCTCGGGGATCAGGAACCACATCGCGGCGATATCCACGACATACAGCACGGCCAGCAGGGCAATCGCGGTCTCGAATCCGTGCACCGCGGCAACGGCCCCCACCGCCACCGGCCCGAACCCACCCACCGCGCGGCCGATGTTGAATAGCACGTTCTGCGCCGTCGCTCGGACGGCGGTGGGGTAGAGTTCGCTCATCAAAGCGCCATAGCCGCCCAGCATGCCGTTGACGAAGAAGCCCATGACGGCGCCAGCGATGAGCAAAGCGGTGGGGTCGGTCATGCGGGAATAGACCACCACCATGATCGCGGCGCCGGCCATCCAGGCGATGAAGGACGGGCGGCGGCCGATGCGGTCGGCGGCGTGGCCAAACACGAAGATGCCCAGCGCCATGCCGCCGATGGTGACGGCGGTCCAGGTGGCGGACTGCGTCAGGTTGAAGTGGAACCGGGTCGCCAGGTAGTTCGGCAGCCAGATCATCACGCCGTAGTACCCAAAGTTCTGCACCGAGCAGAGGATGACCATCCCGAGGCTGACCCGCGCGGTGGGCCCGTCCTTGAACAACGCGCAGGGCGAGGTGGGGGCGTGCTCGCTCTGCGTGAACACGGCCGGCTCCGGACACGCGCGCCGGACGATGAAGGCCACGATGGCCGGGAAGATGCCCAGCACGAACATGCCGCGCCAACCGATGGACGGCAGCAGCAGCGGCGTCAGCAGCGCCGCCATCAGCACCCCGAATTGCCAGCCCAACCCAACATAGGATGAAACCCGAGCGCGTTTCGACGCGGGCCAGGCCTCGGCCGCCATGGCCATGCCGATACCGAATTCTCCGCCCAGGCCCAGGCCGGCGACGGTGCGGTAGGCCAGCAGGTCCCAATAGCCCTGCGCCAACGCGCACAGGCCGGTAAACACGGCGAAGACCACGATGGTCCAGGTCAGCACCCGCACGCGGCCGAGGCGGTCCGACAGCATGCCGAAGCCGATGCCGCCGAGGACGGCGCCGACCAGGGTGGCGGTCACAAGCGACGCAGCTTGCGGCGGGGTAAAATGCAAATCCGCCGAAATGGCGCGAAGCATGAAGCCCAGGATCAGCAGGTCGAAGCCGTCCATGGCATAGCCGATCGCCGAGCCCCAGAGGGCCTTCCAGGCCTCCGGGGTTACCCGTTCTTCTTCCATTGATTTCGAGCCTTTCTACTGGATCAGCTTTAATGCGTTGAGCACGGTCTGGTAGACACCCAGGGCCAGCGGGATGCCGACGAAGCCCCAGGCGAGGGCCAAATGCAGCGGCGTGGTGCCTTTGCGGTCCATGATCATTCCCCCATCTCGGACATGTGGTGCTTTTTATCGACGGCCCTGATGCTGAGGTTGGCGATGAAGCCCACGATCAGCAGCGCGGCCAGGACGTACATCGTGACGTTGTAGGCGTCGCGCGGGGCGACCCCATGGTCCAGGTTATATTGGCGGAAATAGTTCACCAGGACAGGGCCGAGGACGCCCGCCGTCGACCAGGCGGTCAGCAGCATGCCATGGATGGCGCCGACGTAGCGGGTGCCGAACATGTCCCTCAGGTAGGCGGGGACGGTGGCGAAGCCGCCGCCATACATGCTCAGGATCACGCAAAAGCACAGCACGAACAGGCCCAGGCTGCCGGCCTCGCCCAGGCTCGGCACCGCTGCGTAGAGGACGAAGCCCAGGACGAAGAATACGAAATAGGTGTTCTTGCGCCCGATGTAGTCGGAGATGGAGGCCCAGAAGAACCGCCCGCCCATGTTGAACAGACTCAGTAATCCCACGAAGCCGGCTGCCGCGACGGCGGTCACCTTGCCGGGGAACATCTCCTGGCTCATGGCCGACGCCTGACCAAGCACGCCGATGCCGGCGGAGACGTTCATGCAGAGGACGATCCAGATCAGCCAGAACTGCGGGGTTTTTAGTGCCTCATACACGTAGACGTTGTGGGGGGTGATCATGGTGTTGGATTCCGACGGGACGACGTAGTCCTCCGGCGCCCAGCCGGGAGGGGGAAGGCGGACAATCGCGGCACCCACCATCATGAAGCAGAAGTAGACGACCCCCATGACAACAAAGGTTTCCATGACGCCGACATGGGTCGCGGTGGTGAATTGCGCCATCAGCCACACCGAAAGGGGGGAGGCGATGAAGGCCCCGCCGCCGAAACCCATGATCGCCATGCCGGTGGCCATGCCCGGCCGGTCGGGGAACCATTTTATCAAGGTGGAAACCGGGGAGATGTAGCCAATCCCCAGGCCGCAGCCGCCGAGCACCCCATAGCCGAGATAGATGAGCCAGATGTTGTGGATATTGACGCCGACGGCGGAGACCAGGAAGCCGCCGGCCCAGCACAAAGCGGCAGTGAACATGGCGCGCCGCGGCCCGCCTTCCTCCACCCAGCGGCCCATGACCGCGGCAGACAGGCCGAGGAACACGATGCCGATGCTAAAAATCCAGCCGAGGTCGGTCAGGTTCCAGTCGTCGGGCGCGGACTTGGTAATGCCGATCAACTTGGTCATCGGCAGGTTGAAGACGCTGATCGCGTAGGCTTGGCCGATGCACAGATGTACGCAGAGCGCGGCTGGCGGAACCATCCAGCGGCTGAATCCTGGTCCCGCTATCGTGCGATCGCGATGCAATAAGCCCGGCGCTGTCGTTGACGGCATTATGTTTCGCCCGATACCGATTCTTGTCACTCTGGGTACACTGCCAGTGTTGGCCAGCCGCGCCAAGCGGATGTTGATGGTAATGTCGTCTGACCGCATACTCACCGAACCAAGACCAAGGGAACCCATCGCATGTCATCGCTGTTCGATCTGACGGGCAAAGTCGCCATCGTCACGGGCTCCACCAAGGGCATCGGCCTCGCTATCGCGCGCCGGATGGCCGAGCACGGGGCGACCGTCGTGGTTTCGAGCCGCAAGGCCGAGGTGTGCGAGGCGGTGGTGGCTGAGATCCGAGGGATGGGGTGGAAAGCAGTGTCGATCCCCTGCCATGTCGGACGGCGGGAAGAGCTGCAGAATCTGGTCGACCAAACCGTGGCGCAGTGTGGCGGCATCGACATCGTGGTCGCCAACGCGGGGATCAACCCGTATTTCGGGCCGGCCGCCGGGGCGTCGGATGAGGTGTTCGACCGCATCATGGCCACCAACGTGCGGGCGAATTTCCAGTTGGCCAACATGACCATTCCGCACATGGTGGCGCGTGGCGGTGGCTCGTTCACAATCATTTCGTCCATCGGCGGACTTGTCGGACAACCGAAGATAGGGATCTACGGGATATCGAAAGCGGCCGATATGGCGCTGATCCGCAATATCGCCGTGGAGTGGGGGCCGTCGAACATTCGCGCCAACGCCATCGCGCCCGGTCTGGTGCGCACCGATTTCGCTCGGGCATTGTGGGAAGATCCGGTTCGGTACAAGAAAACCACGAGCCAGGCGCCGTTGCAGCGCATCGGGGAGCCGGATGAGATCGCGGGGGCCGCGGTGTTTTTGGCGTCTGCCGCCGGGAGCTTCACGACCGGGCACACGCTGGTGATCGATGGGGGGATTACGGCCGGGACCGTGACCCAGCCGGAAGCGTGATGAAGCCCCTGTTCGACCCTGCCGACTTCCGCCTGGATCCCGGCATCGCGCATGTCTGCGCCGCTGGCGAGACTCCGTTCCTGCATGGCCATGACCGAGCGCTACTTCAGTACGCCGAGGACAAAAGCAACGGCATGCCGGGCCGCCTGGGGCAAGAAGCACAGATCGAGCGTGCCCGAGCGGGCATGGCTCGGTTGTGGCACGTGGGGGCCGATGAGATCGGGTTTGTTTCCAATGTGGCCGAGGGGGTTTCCATTGTCGCCGAAAGCCTGGACTGGCGGGCGGGGGATAATATCTGTATCGATACGCATGAGTATCCCTCGGTTGTTGGGCCCTTCGCGTTGCGGCGGACTCCGGCCATCGAACTTCTTATTGCTGGCGGTGGGGAGCCGGATCGGGTTGCTTCACTGGTTAATGAGCGTACCCGGCTGATCGGCGTCAGCGCGGTGTCGTATCTGACGGGGGAGCGGTTCGACCTCGCGCCATTACGGCGTGCCGCGGATCGGGTCGGGGCTTTGTTGGTCGTGGATTATACTCAGGCTTCCGGATATTTGCCGATCGAGGCATCGGTTGCCGATTTTGCATTCTCGGCTTGCTATAAGTGGATGCTGGGCATGACAGGGGTGGCTGTTGCCTATTGGAACCGAGTGCGGCAGCCGGGATGGATGCCGGCTTCGGCGGGATGGAACTCTCTGGGGTCGGCGGCGGGCGGGTACGATCCGGTGCCGCCGTTACGGGCGGATGCGATGCGGTTTACCCGGGGTAATCCGGCGCATGCTTCGATTTATGTTTTGAATGGAGCGCTGGATTATTTATCTCAGTTCGAAATGCATGATGTGCTTGGGCATGTGCAGGATTTGACTGTTGCTTTGTTGGAGCGGTTGGAGGCTTTGCAGATACCGTCAACCACGCCGCGCGATCCGGCGCGGCATGGGGCGAGCGTTTGTATTGCCAGCCCTCGGGCGCGGGCGATTGTCGATGCGATGGCCGCGCAGGGGGTGTGGGCCTGGAATGGGCATGGGCGGGTGCGGTTTAGTTTTCATGGGTATAATTCTAATTCTGATGTCGAACGGATTGTGGAGGCATTACGGGCGGTGCGATAGTTCGGCGCTTACACAACGATACGGACGCTTTCCCGACAAGTGCGCTTGCCCCCGTGGTAGCGCTCTGTCCCCCGACATGCCACCTTCCCGCGACCCAACCGGAGGAGTCCCCCAAAAGTGCGCATTGTAGCCCTCGAAGAACACTTCACCGTCCCCCGCATCGTCGCCGGCATCTCCCCCGACGCCATCGCCGCCCGAGGCTTTCCCGGTCCCGACTTCCCCTGGGCGCAAACCATCAAACGCGCCGAACTCGCCGACCTCGGGGACGCCCGCTTAAAGGACATGGATGCCAGCGGCATCACGGTGCAGGTCCTCTCCGTCGCCGGCCCAGGCGCCGACCTCGTCCCCGGCCAAAAGGGCATCGACATTGCCTCGGCCTACAACGACGCGTTGGCTGAATCCTGCGCCCGGCACCCCACGCGCTTCCGAGGCTTCGCCCACCTCCCGCTCCACTCCCCCGGAGCGGCGGCCGAAGAATTACACCGTGCCGTCAAACAGCTCGGCTTCCACGGCGTGCTGGTGAACGGCGCCACCGACGGCCGCTTCCTCGACGCGCCGGAATTCGAGCCGATCCTGGCGCAGGCGGAAGCCCTGGACGTCCCAATCTACCTTCACCCCGGCATTCCCACGGCGCCGGTGCGTAACGCATACTTCGACGGGCTGCCAGGCAATTTCAGCTTCACCATGGCGCTGTCCGCATGGGGCTGGCACGCCGATACCGCCATCCATGTACTGCGTCTGGCGTTGAGCGGGGCGTTGGAACGCCATCCCGGCCTGAAGCTTGTGATCGGACACATGGGGGAGGCGCTGCCCTTCATGCTCGACCGCATCGACGAAACCACTGCCGCCACGGCCAAGACCCTTTACAGCCGGTCGCTGCGCCAGATGATCACCGATCAGGTGTGGGTCACCACCAGCGGGTTCTTCACCATGATCCCGTTCATGGCGGCGCTGATGGCGTTTGGGGTGGACCGGTTGATGTTCTCGGTCGACTACCCCTTCGCCTCGAATGCGCGGGCACGGGCATTTCTGGACTCGCTGCCGGTGTCGCCGGCGGATAAGGCGAAGATCGCGCACGGGAATGCGGACAAGCTGTTGCGGTTGCCGGTTTGAGCGTTCGGTTCAGGTAACCCGGCTCCAAAAGGCCGGTTTCCGTCCATGCTCCCGCCGGAGCCTGGCGAGGTAGGCATCGTGCGTCTCGAATGTGCCATAATCCTGAATCGTCGGCGCCAGGGCCTCGCACTCCCGTAAATGGCGAGCGGCATGCCCATACCGTTTGAACCGGGCTTCCCTCAGCGTGAAATCGATCATCGCCCGCAGCAGCAAGGTCGCCGCGAGCGGATATTTGCCCGCGAGGGTCTGGGCCGTTGCCGTCAACAACTCATACGAATTGCCATCCAAATCCTTCGCCCGTTGCATTACCACCCTTGCCGCTCGGTCCAGCGCGGGCCAGTGAACCAGAAACGAAATGGCCTGAAGCGCGCTGTTGACTCGTTCCGCATAATCGAGCGCCCGCTGTTCCGCCTCGAAATCGTCGAAATCCGGCAAGTTCTTCAGGTAATCGCGTAAATGCCGGGCGGACAGGGTCCGCTCGAAGCACGCCCAACGGGCTGTCTGGGCCTCGTCGCCACGCCCGAGCGCTTCGAGCACCGCGATCCGCGCATCCTCCCACTCGAAATCCGGCCAGAAGCCGCGTCGCGGTTGGGATTCTTCGATGATTTGCCAGGCATCGTCGGCTCGTCCTGCCGCAAGCAGCCGCGTCGCGATCTGTGCGGCAATCTTTGGGGCCTTCCTGATTTCTTCGTCATATTGGGCGATAAACGCGTCGACGTCCCCTTGGGCGTCCGCGATTGCCTGAAGCGCAAGGCGGACGGTGCTGACCCGTGCGCGCTCTTCCATTTCGTCGGCATAGATCGTGCCGGTCGAACCGTAGGCGACGACCTTGCGCTGGTTGTCGGCCGGCCTTTGCACGGGCTCCGCCGACAGCGCGACCATGCGTTGCTTCAGATGTTCCAGTCCCGCGGGCCCGAGGGCGGGCTTGAGTGTCTTGATCAGACCATCGAATTGACCGAACCGGTTGCGGTTCAGCGCGGCGAATACCTGATCGGCAAGCTGCTTCGGATCGGGTCGCGCGGTCTGGGCGATCTCACCCAGGTCGGCAACAGCGGTATGGAAAACGCCAGATATAATGCCGCTACTGTCATCGGTGCGCCCGTACACCGAGGCAGCCAGATCGACAAAGCGCCACATCAGCTCCAGTCCTTCGTTGGGCGCGCGCTTTGCTACCTGCTCGACGATGGCGCGACGTTGCGCTTCCAGGTCGTCGATCAGTGCCTTCCGGTTTTGCCACTCAACAAAGCCGCGCGACCGGGCGATGGTCGCAAGCCTTTTCCTAATTTCCTTAGCAACGTCGGCGGGGCTGCCAGCGCCGACCAGTTCCAGTCGCAATCGCCGTTTCGCGGCGGCGTTGCCCTCGCTGATTTCGATCAGCAGCTCGGCCAGCCGGGCGGCCCCCAGCGTCTCCAGATTGGCGGCATTCAAGGTCTTCTTCGATGTCATGGGCTGAGTGTCCCGCACCTCCGCAGCGATTCAACTTCCGTCGCCGAAAACCCCCAATCCATCAACCCCGTCTCGTTATGCGCCCCAATCCGTGGGTCCGTTTCCTGGATCGCCCCCGGCGTCCGCGAGAACCGAGGCGCCGGTGCCGGCTGCAAAACTCCGTCCACCGTTACGAACGTTCCCCGCGCCACGTGGTGCGGATGCGACGGCGCGTCGGCCAGACTGAGGACCCCCGCGAAGCAGGCGTCGCTTCCCTCCATCAGTGCCATCCACTCCGCTTGGGTCTTCGTCAGGAACACAGCCTCCAGCCGAGACCGCAAATCCGGCCAGTAAGCGGGATCGCGCTGCCGGTCCCGAGGGAAATCCGTCATTCCCAGGCGGTCCATCAACTCGGCGAAGAACTGCTTCTCGATGGAGCCGAGCGCCACGAACTTCCCGTCCTGACACCGATACACCCCGTAGTAGGGCGCCCCGCCGTCCACCCCGTTCGATTCCCGCGTATCGTTCCACCGCCCGCCGGCCATGTGCCCATAGAACGCAGCCATCAACGACGCCGCCCCGTCGCTCATGGCCGCATCCACCACCTGGCCCTCCCCGGTGGCGCGCGCATGCAACAACCCCGCGAGCAACCCGAGCGCCAAGTACATCGCGCCGCCCCCGAAGTCGCCGATCAGGTTCAGCGGCGGCACCGGCTTTTCGGCAACACCGATCGCGTGCAGCGCCCCGGTGATGGCGATGTAGTTGATGTCGTGCCCGGCGGCCTGCGACAGAGGACCATCCTGGCCCCACCCCGTCATTCGCCCGTAAACCAACCGGGGGTTCCGTGCCAAAGCAACGTCCGGTCCGAGCCCAAGCCGCTCCATCACCCCCGGCCGGAACCCCTCGTACAAGGCATCGGCCTCACCGATTAACCGCAGGCACGCCTCCCGCGCCTCCGGCCGCTTCAGGTCCAGCGCCACCGACTTGCGCCCGCGGCGGGTGACATGCGTCTTCTCCCCCCGGTCGCCGTCCTTGCGGTCGATGCGCAGGATATCGGCACCAAGGTCCGACAGCAGCATGCCGCAGAACGGCCCAGGCCCGATGCCGGAGAACTCCAGGATCCGGATCCCGGACAGCGGTCCCGACGCCACGCTCAGGCTGCCGTCACGCCACCATCGACCACCAACCCGGCCCCGTTCATGTAACCGGCGTCGTCGGATGCCAAAAACACGATCCCCTTGGCGATATCCATCGGCACGCCCAGCCGGCCCCAGGGGATTGTCTCCGTAACCATCTGCTTGTGCGGCGCGGTGTCGTTGCTGCCGGACCGCTGAGCGCGCGCCACGAAGGTCTGCTCGCCCATGTCGGTCTGGATGACGCCGGGATGGATGGAGTTCACCCGGATGCGGTAGCCCTTGCGCCCGAACTCCAGCGCGCAGGACTTGGTGAACAGGGTCACCCCGCCCTTGGTCATCGAATACAGGGGATCGAGCTGCGAGCCCACGATGCCTGCGATCGAGGCCAAATTGACGATGGCGCTGCCATGCTCGGCGCCCTTCGCCGATTCCCGCAAAGCAGGCAGGCACATGCGAGTCCCCAGGAACACGCCGGTCATGTTGACCGCGACCAGCTTGTCCCATTCGGCCATGCTGATTTCCTCGATCCCTTTGCCGATGAACACGCCGGCGTTGTTGACCAGGATGTTCAACGCACCGAAGCGGCTCACCGCGACCCCGATGGCGGCGGTCCAGTCGTCTTCCCGTGTCACATCCAGATGCACGTATTCGGCCTGGCCACCGGCCGCTCGGATGGCCGCGACGGTCTGCCGGCCGCGCTCGTCCAGCACGTCCCCGATCACCACCTGGGCGCCGGCCTGCGCCATCAACTGGGCGGTCTCCCCGCCAATGCCGCGCGCGGCGCCGGAGATCAGAGCAATCTTGCCGTCGAGACGATTCATTTTTTTTCTCCATGTCCTGGACGATCCCCATACCCTACACGCCACCCCGCAAACGACAACGGCTCGGGGATCGCTCCCCGAGCCGTTGCACCTACCCCTCCGCGTCATGGCGGGCCTGCGCCCGCCATGACGAAAACGAGCAACCGGTAAGTCAATGGTTCGGCCGGTCGGTATCAGGTGCCCTTCTTGCTCTGGATCAGCGCGGCGATCTGCGCGGCATGGTCGTAGTAAGATGAGGCGCGGTGGACGGAAGCAGCATGCCGCCAGCCAGCCCATCGGGGGAGTCATTTGGCTTGTTCATCGGGTCTTCCCTTCGCGGTTGATCGCCTCAAGTGCGCCGCCGGCAGGTGGAATGCTGCACCCGCGAAGTCATCGTGGAGGTCGATGTGACAAATGGAAAATTGTAATAAATTTACATTTGAATCCAATGGCTTGTAAACAGCGTAAGGGCGCGCATCGGCGGGCGTTCGCCGCGCCGTTAACAGCTCATGCGTGCATTAATGCTAATTCATCATGGCAGCGATGAAAAAAGATTGACCGAGCGGCCCGGGCCGAGGCAGGCTGCCTTCCATACTAAAAACCGGCGCGGCGCCAGTGCGAATTGGCCTCTGGAACGCGCCTAAACAGGGAAGGAGAGCGGCTATGATCAACATCAGCCGACGTAATGCGTTGCGTTCGTCTTTGGGGCTCGCGGCAGGTGCTGCTTTGGCTCGGCCCTACATCGCCAACGCCGCGGCCACCACGGCCACCGTTTGGAACAACCAGGGTTTCGTCAAGGAAGAAGACGACGCCTTCAAGCAGGTGGTCGCCGATTACGAAAAGCTCACCGGCAACAAGATCGAATACAGCATCATGCCCTTCATGGCGCTGAACCAGAAAACAATTTCGGCGCTCACCAGCGGCGACGTCCCGGACCTGATCTTCCATGACGCTCCGGCCACCATCCTGCCGCAAAACGCCTGGAACGATAAGCTGCTGCCGGTCGCCGACGTCGTCGCGACGCAGAAGGACAAGCTCAACCCCAGCGCCCTGCAATGCTCCAGCTTCTATAATAGTGCTACCAAGGCGCGCGATTACTATTTATGCCCGGTCAAGATGGGCGCCACCCCATTCCATATTTGGGGCGATCTGGTTACCAAGGCTGGGTTCGACCTGAAGGATGCGCCGAAGACCTGGGACAAATACTGGGATTTCTTCAAGCAAATGCAGGCCCCCCTGCGCGCCAAGGGGATGCGCAAGATGTATGCCCTGGGCCTCCAGGTCACGACCGTCGGGCCGAACGACAGCACCAACCTGTATCAGCACTTCCTGGAGGCCAACGGCGGCGGCGACATTGTCACGCCAGACGGCAAGCTGCACACCGACGACCCGGCGGTCCGGGAGGCCGCGATCAAGACGACGACCTGGATGGCGGAATGCTACAAGGGCGGATTCGTGCCGCCGGAGGCGCTGAGTTGGAACGACGCCGACGACAATAATGGTTTTCATGAAAAGATGTTCCTGATGGATCTGGACGGCACGATCTCGACCGAGGTCGCGATGATCCACGACAAGCAAAAATACAACGACGCCGTGACCATGAGCCTGCCGCTGCGCAACGACGGCTCGACCATGCGGGCCTTTATCGGGCCTGGTGGCGGTTTCATCCCGAAAGGCGCGAAGAACGCCGAAGCGGCCAAGGACTTCATGAAATACTACATGAAGCCCGAGGTGATGAACGCCAACCTGAAGACGGGGCTCGGGCGCTGGGTGCCGGCGATTACCGACCTCTGCAAGACCGACCCGTGGTGGACGGATCCGGCGGATCCGCACCGTGTCGCCTATGTGAAACAGGCCACCGGGGCGACCAGGCCACTCTACAACGGCTTCAACCCCGCCTGGGGGCAGGTCGAAGCGGAGCAGCTATTCATGTCGACCGTCGCGGATGTCGTCAAAAACGGCATGACCCCGCAGGCGGCGTTGGATAAGGCGTTTAAGCGGGCCAACGAGATCTTCGCGAAATTTACCTTCGCGTAATCGCCGAGGGGCAGCGGATCATGAGCACCACGACACAGCGGAGTCTCTCGGTCGGGGGGGGCTTCGCGGCAACCCGGACCACCCGTCGAGGCTGGTTCGTGGGGCTGCATGGCTCCGAACATGCCTGGGCTATCGCCTTCGCGTTGCCCTACACGGTCGTGTTCCTGTTTTTCGTCATCTATCCCATCTGCTACGGGCTTTGGATGGGCAGCGACCCGGCGCTGTATCGGGAATTGTTCGCCGATCCCCGCTATTTGACCGCCGTCGTCAACACCCTGCTGTACGTCGGTATCGGCGTGAACGTGAAGATGTTCCTCGCGTTCATGCTGTCCGGCTTCTTCATGCAGAAGCGATGGTGGACCAAAGTCGTCATGGTGCTGTTCATCCTGCCATGGGCGACACCCGCGCTGCCGGCCTTCATGTCGATCCATTGGTTCCTGAATGGCCAATGGGGCATGTTGAACACCGCGCTGTACGAATTTTTCGGCTACGACGGCCCGGTCTACCTGAACGAGGCCTGGACCGGGCTGTTCAGCAATATCGGTGCCTATATCTGGAAAACCCTGCCGTTCTGGACGCTCATTCTGTTGGCCGGGCGGATGGCGGTCCCGCAGGAACTCTATGAAGCCGCCGCCGTCGACGGCGCCACCGGCCTGCGCAAATTCATCCATGTGACACTGCCGTTGATGGCGAACCTGTATTTCGTCTGCACATTGCTCGACATGGTCTTCGCTTTGGGCGACTTCAACGCGACCTTCTTCGTCTCCGGCGGTGGGCCCGCGATGGCAACCGAGGTTCTGGCCACGCTTGGTATTCGCTATGCCTTCACCGTCGCGGTGCCGCGTCTCGGCGTGGCCGCGGTGATGTCGGCGCTGCCGTTGCTGATCCCGCTGGTCATCCTGCTAATGCGGAAACTGCGTATGTCGGAGGGGCAGCTATGAGCGGGTCGATCGTCAAGGGACGCAAGCACTCGAAGCTTTATTACCGGCTACAGAACTATGGGACCGAGGGCGTGTGTCTGCTTCTTGGCCTGATCATCGTCATCTGGTCGGTGACCCCGATCTACAACATGTGGACGATCGCGCTGGACAGCCACGACGCGATCTTCAGCGGCACACTGTTTCCGGAAAGCCCGACACTGGAGAGCTTCCGGGTCGTCTTCACCCAGGATTTCTGGTATCTGGAGCGGTTCTGGCACCAGTTCGGCAACAGCTTCTATGTCGGAGGCATGGTCACATTTCTTACTCTGTTCATCGGCTCGTTGGCAAGTTTTACCGTTGGGCGGCTGCATTTGCGCAACGGGTGGATGCTGACCAACGCGGCGCTGATGACCTACGTCATTCCCGCGTCGTTCCTGGCGATTCCGATGTATCGGATCATGCAAATCTACGGGCTGACGAATAACCTCTGGTCGGTGATCGCCACTCTCACAACCTTCGCCACGCCATATGCGATCTTCATCTTCTCGCAATACGGCAAATCGATCCCGATGGAGCTGGACGAGTCCGCCCGCATCGACGGCGCCAACCCTTGGCAGATCTATTTCAAGATCTATCTGCCCTTGATGGCGCCGGCCCTGGTGGCGGTGGGCACTTATGCGCTGCTGCTGGCCTGGAACGAGTATCTGTACAACTTCCTGATGCTGTCCACGCCGCAGAGCATGACGGTGGCCGTGGCGCTGGCCCAGTTCCTCAACAGCGACGAATCGCCGTGGAACTACATGATGGCCACCGCCATCATCTACGCGATACCGCCGATCGCCTTGTATTACGGCTCACGCCGCTACATGGCGGCGGGTCTGACCATGGGGGGGGTGAAGGGCTAACCGACAACCGACACTTCCTGGCTGGACGAAATAATCAATAAGAAGAACGACGCCTACCGAACAGGGAAGGAAATCGGCCATGAAAAACGTGAGTCGACGTGCGTTCGTTGCTGGTTCGGCGGCCACGGCCGCTCTGTCCAGGCCCCATATCGCCAACGCGGCGGCGGTCACCGCCATCGTCTGGCAAGTGCAGGGCTTCGTCAAGGAGGAGGACGAAGCGTTTCGCAAAACCGTCGCCGAGTACGAGAAACTCAGCGGCAACAAGATCGACTGCAGCGTCATGCCGTTCCAGGCGCTGAATCAGAAGGCGATCGCCGCGCTGACCAGTGGGGATGTGCCCGACCTGATTTTCCACGATGCCCCCACGACGATCCTGCCGCAAAACGCCTGGGACGATAAACTCGAGGATGTCAGCGACGTCGTTGAACACCAGAAATCCAAACTCAGCGAGACCGCCTTGCTGAATTCCAGCTTCTACAACAGCCGGACCAAGCAGCGCGCCTTCTATCTTGCACCCGTGAAACAAGCCTGCGCGCCGTTCCATATTTGGGGCGATCTGGTGACCAAGGCTGGGTTCAAGTTGTCGGACGCGCCGAAGACCTGGGATGCGTTCTGGGAGTTCTTCAGGCCGGTGCAAACCGCGCTGCGCGCTCAAGGCATGCGCAAGCTGTACGCCATGGGCCTGCAGATCACCACCGTCGGACCCAACGACGGCAACGGGTTGTTCGCGCATTTCTTGATTGCCAACGGCGGCCAGGACATCGTCACCAGGGACGGCAAGCTGCACACCGGCGATCCCAAGGTGCGAGAGGCCGCGATTCGCTCCGTCGAGTTTATGACCAAACAATACAAGGATGGCTTCGTGCCGTCCGAGGCCTTGAGTTGGAACGACGCCGATGACAACAACGCCTACCACGAAAAATTGTTCGTGATGGATTTCGACGGCACGCTGTCGACCGAACTGGCGATGATCAAGAACAAGAAGGCCTACTGGGACGAAATGGTGGTGAGGGGTCTGCCGAATCGCAACGATGGCACCGTCATGCCCGCCCAACTTGGCGCCGGCGGCGGCTTCATCCCGAAGGGGGCGAAGAACATCGCCGTGGCAAAGGAGTTCATGACCTATATCATGCGGCCCGAGGTGATGAACGAGAACCTGAAAAACGGATTGGGGCGCTGGGTGCCTGTCATCCCGTCCATCGTGAAGGAAGATCCCTGGTGGTTGGATGCGAAACTCGATCCTCACCGTTCGGCCTATGTGCACGAGGCGGTGCTGGGACCGACCGTCGCCCAATACAACGGCTTCAACCCGGCCTGGGGGAAGGTCGCCGCCGAACAGCTTTGGGGGCAATGCCACGCCGATGTCATCAAGAACGGCATGACCGCGTCCCAGGCGGTCGACAAAGCCTTCAAACGGGTGGAGGAGATCTTCTCCAAGGTCGTCTTTGGGTGAAGCCGATGGGACAACTGGCCCATCCTCAACGTCATGGCGGGCGAAGACCCGCCACCCACGTCTTGCAATGTCAGACCCCAGTCAGTCGTGGATTGCGGGCCTGCGCCCGCCATGACGTTGAGGGGCCGATGTGCTGGGGATCGAGCCGTAATTGGCCAACGAGCCCTTCATGAGCGGCGCGCAACATATCCTGGCACTCGGATCGCCAGCCCTTCAAACCCGGCAACGCTGGACCCTGGCACTGCCGAGGTCCGACGTCTGTTGGGCAGTTGCTTTCGCCGCCCCCTACATCGCCATCTTCCTAGCCTTCGTGCTCTATCCCGTCATCTTCGGCCTATGGCTCGGCAGCAATCCGACACTGTACACCGAGCTGTTTTCAAGTCCGGTGTATGCGATGGCGGTGGCCAATACGCTGATTTTCGTGGGTATCGGCGTCAACGTGAAAATGGCCCTGGCCTTCCTGCTGTCGGGCTATTTCATGCGCAAACGCAAATGGATCAAGGCGCTGCTGGTTGTCTTCATTCTGCCTTGGGCCACGCCGGCGCTGCCCGCCTTCATGTCGATCCACTGGATGCTGAACGGCGAATGGGGGCTCTTGAACACCGCGTTGGCGGAGTTGTTCGGCATCGACGGCCCGATCTGGCTGATCGACCGCTGGCTGGCTTTGGGCGCGGACCTGATGGCCTACACCTGGAAACAACTGCCGTTCTGGACCGTGATCTTCCTGGCTGGCCGGATGTCGGTGCCACGGGAGTTGTATGAGGCCGCGGATGTGGACGGTGCCACCGGATTCCGCCGGTTCGCCCACGTGACCGTGCCGTTGCAGGCCAATCTTTATCTGGTCTGCACGCTGCTTTCGACGATTTGGACCCTCGGCGACTTCAACACGATCCACTTCATCTCCGGCGGCGGCCCAGCAATGTCGACCGAGGTTCTGGCGACTCTCGGGATTCGCTACGCCTTCACCATGGCCGATCCGCGCTTGGGGGTAGCGGCGGTGATGTCGGCCTTGCCGGTTCTGATCCCGCTGATTTTCCTGCTCATGCGCAAGCTGCGCACAACCGCGGTGCAACTTTGAGCGCGGCCCTTCTCAGCCCTGCTCTCGTGCGGGCGTGGCGGCCGGTTTGGCCGGTCAGTCCACGAGGGTCGGAGCGGGCCTGGATCGCCGCGTTCCTGATCCCCTATGCCTCCGTCTTCGTCGCGTTCCTGGCGTATCCGCTGGTCTATGCGCTTTGGCTGGGCAGCAGCCCGGCGCTGTATGCCGAATTGGCCATGGACCCGAGATATCTGCCGACGGCGGTGAATACGCTGCTTTATGTCGGGATCGGTGTGAACACGACCATGTTCGGGGCAATTCTGTTGTCGGGCTATTTCATGAGCCAAAGCCGGTGGATCAAGGGGCTGCTGGTGCTGTTCATGCTCCCCTGGGCGCTCCCCGCCATTCCTGCTTTCGTCGCGTGGCACTGGATGTTTGTCGGGCAGCTAGGGTTTATGAACAGCTTGTTGGACCAGGTCTTCGATATCGACGGCCCCATCTGGTTCAATTCCTACTGGCTCGCGCTGGGGACCAATATCTTCGCCACAATCTGGAAATGGATGCCGTTCTGGACGCTGATATTCCTGGCCGGGCGGATGGCGATCCCCCAGGACATCTACGATGCGGCCGACGTGGACGGTGCCGTTGGCGTCCGCCGCTTCACCTACGTGACGTTCCCGCTGCTCGCCAATCTCTATCTGATTTGCACGCTGCTTTCGACGCTCTGGTTAATCGGGGAGTTCAGCGGCGTCTTCTTCGTCTCCGGCGGCGCCCCGGCGCGCTCGACCGAGGTGCTGGCCACGTTCGGCTTCCACCAGGCATTCGATTCCGGCAATCCACCCCTTGGAGTGGCGTCGGTGATGTCGGCGCTGCCATTGCTGATCCCGCTCACCATCCTGCTGATGCGCAAGGTCCACGCGACCGAGGTGCAGCTATGAAACGCCTGCGCCAGGCCGGTAAAATCGTCGTCGGGATCGGTATCGCGCTCTGGACGCTGCTGCCGGTCTACAACATGATTCTGATCGCGCTGGACGACGACGCCGCCGAATATTCCGGCAATATCTTTCCGTCCGAACCGTCGTTCGAGAGCTTCCAGGTGATTTGGACCCAGGACTATTGGTATCTGGAGCATTTCTGGCACCAGTTCGGCAATAGCTGCTTCATCGGCTTCACGACGATGGTCCTGACCGTGCTCATCGGCTCCTTGGCCAGCTTCGCCCTCGGGCGCATGCGTCTGCGGTTCGGTTGGGTGCTGGGCAATGCCGCGCTGCTGACCTACGCACTGCCGGCGTCGTTCCTGGCCATCCCGTTCGTGCACATCATGCAGCGCTACGGTCTGTCGGACAGCCTCTGGTCGGTTATCGCGGCTGAGGTGATGTTCGCCACGCCCTATGCCATCCTGATATTCCAGCAGTACGGCCGGTTGATCCCGCTGGAACTCGACGACGCCGCGCGGGTGGATGGTGCCTCGCCCGGGCAAATGTATCTGCGCATCTACGTGCCGCTGATGGCGCCGGCACTGGTGGCGGTCGGCACATACGCGCTGCTGCTCGCCTGGAACGAGTACCTGTATCAGTTCCTGCTGCTGTCTTCGACCAAAAGCATGACCGTGGCGGTCGCGCTGGACCAGTTCTTCGACAGCGACGAGGCACCCTGGAATTATATGATGGCCACCGCGATTGTGTATTCCCTGCCGCCCATCGCGACCTATTATGCGTTGCGCCGCTACATGGTGGCGGGTTTGACCATGGGCGGCGTGAAGGGTTGAGCCCATGTCGGCATCGACGGCGAATGGGATGGGGGTCGATTTTCGGGAAGCGCGGTTCGGCGACTGCCGCCCGCGCCGTTCAGCGTTGCGCGGATGGGGGATAGCGCTCTCGGTGCTGGCGCATGCCGCCGTGCTGGGTTCGGTGGCGATATTCCTGGCCAGCCGCGCCGTCCCGACCGAACCGCCGCCGGAAACCGCTATCGTACTGGTGTTCGCGCCGCCGCCGCCCGAACCGTCGCCAACTGCCGTGCAGGCAGCGTCGGTGCCTGACTTCGCGCCCCCAGCGGCGGAGGCCAGTACGCCGAAGCCGCCGCCGGTTGCCGAAGAACAGGTCGAGCAGGCATTCCTGCCGGTTGCCCCGGTCCCAGTCTCGCGGCCACGCGCGATCCCGGCGCCGCATCGCGTCCCCGTGCCGGCGGCGACGCAGCCGCTAGCAAACACCGAGTCCGCGACGGCTGCCCCAGCACCCATGATGCCGGCACGTCCGGTCGCGGGGATGGAATCGGATCGCCCCCCCTCTTATCCTGAAGCCGCTCGGCGCCGGGGCGAACAGGGGAGGGTGGTTTTGCGTGTCGACGTTTCCGCCGACGGTTTGCCGCTCGATGTCAGCGTTGCCGAGGGCAGCGGTTTTCCAAGTCTGGATGCCGCCGCGATTGGCGCGGTTAGGCAGTGGCGTTTCGTGCCGGCCACACGCGGCGGCACGCCGGTCGCGGCGGCCGCGCAGGTGCCCATCAGGTTCCGGCTGACCAATTGAGCCGCCTCGGAACGATGCTGCTGCTGGTCGTGCTGCCGTCGGTCGCGGCATGGGCGCAGGAACCGGCCAATATGCCGGAGGTCGAAGTCATCGGCGCTTCGCCGCTGCTGGGAACCGGCCTCGACCGCAACAAAGTGCCGGCGGCGACCAACGTGCTGACCGGCGACGATGTCGTGCGATCCGGCATCCCTTCGGCTTTGGGCGCGCTGGACGAGAAAGTGCCGGGTGTTTCGCTGGGCGATGCGCAGGGCAACCAGTTTCAGCCCAACCTGATCTATCGCGGGTTTTCCGCCTCCCCGTTGGATGGCAACGCGCAGGGGTTGGCGGTCTACGTCAATGGTGTCCGGTTCAACCAACCATTCGGCGATTCGGTGAACTGGGACCTGCTGCCGGACATCGCGATCGACAAGATGAACCTGCAAAGCTCCAACCCTGTGTTCGGGCTGAACGCGCTGGGCGGTTCGTTGTCCGTACAGCTGAAAAATGGCTTCACCTGGAAGGGCGGTTCGACCGAGGCGTTTGGCGGTTCCTTCGGGACAATCGGCGGCAACATCCAGTACGGCATCCAAAGCGGTAATACATCGACGTATGTGGCCGCCAATGCGATGCACACTGACGGATGGCGGCAATTCAATTCATCCGATTTGCGGCAGTTTTTCGGCGATGTCGGTTGGCGCGGCGACAGTGCCGAGCTGCATTTGAGCGTGCTGGCGGCCGATAACGTGCTGAACGGACCTGGAACAATCCCGGTCCAATTGCTGAGCGCGCAGCGGAACGCGGTGTTTACCGCCCCCAATCTGACCACCAATAAATACGGGTTGTTCAGCCTGTCGGGCACTTGGGACGTGACCGATGCAACGTCGTTGCAAGGGCTGCTGTATTACAGTAACCTGTCGCAGCGTATCGTGAACGGCAACACGACCGAGGCGCAGCCGTGCGGCGGGTTCCTGTGCGACAATAACGCCAATGTGCTGCATGGACTCGGTGGCGCACCGATCTCCGATTTCCTGCATGGCGGCCCCTATTCGCAGCTCAATACCGAGGCAGTCGACACGAACGGTTTCGGTGCCGCCGCGCAGGCGACGCGTGACGGCACCGTATTCGGATTACACAACAATCTTGTGGCTGGGGTAAGTTTCGATGGTGGTATTTCGGAGTTCACGGCGAGCACCGCGCTCGGCGGGCTGACGGCGGATCGGGTATTTGTCGGTCCTGGTGTCGTCATCGATCAGCCGGATGGCTCCATCGCGCCGGTTCGCGTCCGTACAGACAACGCCTATTATGGCGCTTATGTCGGGGATATTCTTGACCTGACACCGAAACTGTCGTTGTCGTTGTCGGGACGCTTTAATGTAGCGCAGGTCGAGTTGCATGACCAGAATGGTACAGCGCTGAATGGCAACCATAATTTTGTCCGTTTCAATCCGGGTGTTGGGTTCACCTATAAGGTGCTGCCAGGTTTTTCTTTGTATGCCAGCTATTCGGAGGCAAACCGAGCACCGACACCTTCGGAATTGTCTTGCGCAAGTGCGCAGAGTCCTTGTACTTTGGCTAATTTTTTTGTCGGTGATCCATCGCTTAAGCAGGTTGTTTCGCACACTTTCGAGGCTGGACTTCGCGGGCAGTTCCACGCGTATGCCGATTCGAAAATCGACTGGAACCTCGGTCTGTACCGAACGAACAACAACGACGAGATTCTGTTCGTCGCGAGCAACACACCCGGTCTGGCATTCTTCCAAAACGTCAATCGCACGCGGCGCCAGGGTATCGAGGCGGGGGTAACCCTGCGCACCCCGAAGCTCAAGGCCTGGCTGAATTATACCTACACCGATGCGACCTTTCAGACGGCGCTGACGCTCGACAGCCCGCTGAATCCCGGGGCCGATGCTGGCGGCCTGATCCATGTTGTCCCAGGCAATCGCCTGCCCGGTATTCCGCGGCACCGTTTGAAGGCGGGGTTGAGCCATGCCGTGACCGATGCCTGGACGGTTGGGGTCTCCGGCACATTCAGTTCCGGACAGACGTTGTTTGGGGACGAAGCCAATCTGACCCCGGATACCGGCGCCTATGTCGTGCTGGCGGCCAATACCAGCTACCAGGTGACCGACAACATTCAGTTGTTCGCCATGTTGCAGAACCTGCTGAATGCGAAATATGAGACGTTCGGGACGTTTTCGTCCACCAGTGCGATTCCCATTTCCCAGGCATCCGGCGCCAGCAGCACCCGCAGCCTCAGCCCCGCCGCTCCGGTGGCCGGCTTTGCCGGGGTGCGCATTACGTTTTAAGACGGTATGCCGAAAGGGAGAAAACACGATGGCCGTCAAACCCATACCCGTTCCCGACGAAATCAGTGCCCCGTTCTTCGACGGCGCGCGCGACGGGCGGTTGATGCTGCAACATTGCTCCGCCTGCGACGGCTGGAGCTTCCCAGTGCGGGAGCGTTGTCCGCACTGCTTCGCCGCGAAGCTCCAATGGCGGGCGGCGAGCGGGAAGGGGACTCTGTACACCTTCGCCATCATGCACCAGGTGATGAACCCCGGTTTCGCCGGAGCGGTACCGTACAACGTATCCCAGATTGACCTGGCCGAGGGCGTGCGGATGATTTCCAACGTCGTCGGCGTCGCCAACAGCGATTTGCGCATTGGGATGAAGCTGGAAGCCTGCTTCGACGACATTGGGGAAAATATCCGGGTCCCGAAATTCCGCCCCGCCGCCGGAGAAAACCAATGATCAAAGGTTCGATTGTCGGCCTGGGCGTCACGCCCATGGGCAAGATCTACGGCCGCCGCTCCGTCGATTTCGCGGCGGAGGCGATCGCGCTGGCGCTGGACGACGCCGGCCTGACCAAATCTGACGTGGATGGTTTACTGATCAACGCCAATATCCCGCAGGACATGGACCCGCGCACCCAGATGACGCTGGGGTTCGAGAACCTGACGCTGATCAACGTGATGAACGGCTACGGCTCAACCGCCGGCGCGATGATGCAGTACGCCTGCATGGCGATTAACGAGGGCCTCGCGAAAACCGTCGTCCTGGTCTACGCCGATGCGCCGCTGACCCCCACGCGCGGTGCCGGGGCATCCTACTCCGGTCCGCACCGCTTTCCGCTGGGCGGCATGGCCGGGCTGAAAGCGCATTACGGGGATTTCGGCGCCAATCTGGGCTATGCGATGGCCGCGCAACGCCACATGCATCTTTACGGCACCACCGAGGACCACCTCGGCACGATCGCCGTCGGCCAGCGGCAATGGGCGCAGCTTAGCCCCTGGGCGCAGATGAAGGCGCCGATGACGATGGAGGATCACCACAACTCCCGCTGGATCGCCGAACCGCTGCGTCTGTTCGACTGCTGCCTGGTGTCGAACGGCGCCGTGGCGGTGGTGGTGACGTCGGCCGAACGGGCGCGCGATCTGAAGCAAACCCCGGTCAACGTTCTGGGCTACGCCACCGCTTCTCCCGGCGACAACCTGCGCACCGACCGCCACCCCGCCGTCGAGACCGGCGCCAAACGATCCGGCGAGATGGCGTTCCGTATGGCAGGGATCACCCGCGGCGACATTGGCAGTTGCCAACTCTACGACTGCTACACTTACACGGTGCTGGTGACCCTCGAAGACTACGGCTTCTGTGCCAAAGGCGAGGGTGGCCCCTTCGTTGCCGACGGCAAGCTTGGGCCGGGAGGCTCCCTGCCGACCAACACCGGCGGCGGGCAGTTATCGGGCTACTACATGTGGGCGTTCACCCCGTTGTCGGAGGCAGTGGTACAGGCCCGAGGGCAGGGCGGTGCGCGGCAGGTGCCGAAGAACGACTATGTTCTGGTCAGCGGCAATGGCGGCATCCTGAATTTCCACTCGACCATGATCCTCAGCCGCCACGCGTCGTGACTTTCGTCGCGCGACGGCTGCTGGACCGGCCGATCGTTGGCCCCAAGCTGCATCCCAGCATCGGGGTCAACATCCAGGGGCCGTCGCTGATCCGGGTGCCCGACTGGGTCGCGAGCCCGCTCGGCCGGTACTACCTGTACTTCGCCGACCACAAAGGCAGCTATATCCGGCTGGCATACGCCGATGAACTGACCGGACCCTGGACAGTCCACGTCCCTGGTAGCCTGCATCTGGCAGACTCCTGCTTCCCCACCGAACCGCCGCCGATGACCGACGCGCAGTTCGCGGTGCTGGAGGCAAGGTGGAAGCAGAGCGGTGCGCTTCTGTCCCACGATTTGCGATCTGAGTTTACGACGCCGCACATCGCCTCTCCGGATGTGCATGTCGACGCGGCCGCACGCCAGATCGTCATGTACTACCACGGGCTGGAGGCCGCCGGGACGCAGGTCACCCGCGTGGCCATGTCGCCCGACGGCATCAACTTCACCGCGCAGCCGAAAGTGTTGGTAGGACGGTCCTACCTGCGGGTGTTTCACCATCGCGGTGAGATTTTTGGAATCGCGATGCCGGGGCAGCTGTATCGTGGCTTTGAACCAGGTCCGGTGCTGTTCAATCCCCACATGCGCCATGCGGCGCTGCTGAAATGCGGCGACACACTTTACGTCTTCTGGACTCAGGTCGGCGACGTACCCGAATCCATCCTGGTCAGCGTCGTCGACCTCTCCGGTGACTGGCAGGCTTGGCGGGACGGCCCGCCCGTCACAGTCCTCCGCCCGGAACGCAAGTGGGAAGGCGCTAACGCCCCCATGGTCCCATCGGTGCGCAGCACGGCGTACGGGCAGGTCAACCAGTTGCGGGACCCCGCGATTTTTGAGGACGACGGCCGCGTCTATTTGCTGTACGCGGTCGCCGGCGAAAGCGGCATCGCCATCGCCGAACTGGCTACGGAGCCCTGACCATGACCGAGACCTTCAACGCGCGCGACTGGTCCAGCCAGCCGCCCTACCTCGCGCCGGACTACAAATCCACGCCCTTGCGCAGCCCAACGAAGCCACTGATTCCCCTGCCGCAAACCCTGTCCGAGATCACCGGCCCGGTCTACGGCCATGAAAGCGTGACCGGCGACGACGCCGACCTCACCCGCAACGGCCGCCGCAATGGGGAGCCTTTGGGCGAGCGGATCATCATCACCGGTCGGGTTTTCGGCGACGACGGCAGGCCGCTGCCCAACACGCTGCTGGAAATCTGGCAGGCCAACGCCTGCGGCCGCTACGTGCACAAGGCCGACCAGCACGATGCGCCGCTGGATCCGAATTTTCAGGGGGGCGGTCGCTGCGTGACCGACGCGAACGGTACCTACCGATTCATGACCGTGAAGCCCGGCGCCTATCCCTGGGGCAACCACCAAAATGCCTGGCGGCCGCAGCACATTCATTTCTCGCTGTTGGGGCCGAGCTTCGTGACGCGGTTGGTGACGCAGATGTATTTTCCGGGGGATCCGTTGCTGCCGCTGGATCCCATCTTCTTGGCGACCCCGGCCGAGACGCGGCATCTGCTGGTCTCCGAATTTTCCCTGGACGCCACCGAGTCCGGCTACGCGCTCGGCTACAAATTCGACATCGTCCTGCGCGGCCGCAACGCCACACCGATGGAGGCCTGAGACATGACGCTGCGGCAAACCCCGTCCCAGACCGTCGGCCCGTACTTCGCCTATGGGCTGTCTCCCGAACAATACGGCTACGATTTTTCCTCCATTGCCGGCGGCGACATGGCGCCGGATGACGTCGAGGGCCAGCGCATTCGGGTCGAGGGCCGCGTGTTCGACGGTGCGGGGGCCGTGGTCCCCGACGCCTTGATCGAGATCTGGCAGGCCGATGCGCAGGGCCGCTACGCGCATCCGTCCGACCCGCGCGGCAGCAATGCCAGCTTCAAAGGGTTCGGGCGCTTCGGCACGGGCACCGACAAGCAGAGCCGGTTTATCTTCGACACCATCAAGCCCGGCGCGGTCGATGCGGAACAGGCCCCGCATCTGAACGTCATCGTGACCATGCGCGGCATGCTGCTGCACGCCTTCACGCGGATTTACTTCGCCGATGAGGCCGCGAATGCGACGGACAAGGTGCTGAACGTGGTGCCGGCAGATCGCCGCCACACCCTGATCGCCCAGCCCATGGGCGGAAACGTCTACCGCTTCGACATCCACATGCAGGGCGAAAACGAGACGGTGTTCTTCGACGCATAGCAGCACAGGTTTATTCAATAGACATCAAGGCCGGGTTTGACCCCATGTGCGTTGAGTGAACGGCTCGCGGGAGCACGAAATTCTCAAAATAGGTCATCCCCGTAACAAGCGCTGGTCCGTAACAAGCGCGGTCCCGTAACAAGCGCGGGCCCGTAACAAGCGCGGGAATGACGGAGAGGAGACGCCAATGCGTCAATCGCACCGAACCCCGCTGTCTCCGAGGGAGGCCGCCTGAAGCGTCATCCCCTCGGAATATCCGCGTTCAGCCTCTTCATCTGTGGTTCCATTTCCTTTTTCGACACGACGCCGGTCGCGGGGTGCACCCGATTGTCGTGATTGACAGCGCTAACCCTCACTCACCGCCCGGATCAATCCCGACGCAACCATTTTGGCCCGAGCCTCGTGCATCCCTTCGCCCACGGCCAGAGCTGCGGCCAAAGCCCGTCGCCCGGCTGCCGCGTCCACCAGCACCGGTGCTCCATCCAGCACCGAGGCAACGAACGCCAGGTGCTCGGCGGCCAGGGAGTCGTGCTCGTCCCAGGCGATTTCCTCGCTGGCGAAGCCCTCGATGCCCGGCACTTTCTGGCCAGGGCCACGGCCCACCACCGTCAACTTGCGGGCGGCGAAATCCACCCCCAGGTAGCTATTCTGCGCGAAAATGCGCATCCGGCGCTCGGTGCGCGCTGAAATACGGCTGGCGGTAATCGTGGCGACGGCGCCGCTGGCGAAGCGGATGCGGGCGTTGGCGATGTCCTCATGCGCGCTGGCGACGGCCGCGCCCACCGCGTCGACGCTATCGATCGGGCTGTCGATCAGCGTCAGGATCAGGTCCAGGTCGTGGATCATCAGGTCGAGGATGACCGACACATCGGTGCCTCGCGGCTTGAACGGGGCGATGCGGGTGGCCTCGATGTATAAAGGCGGGCCGGTGCGAGCGGCCATGGCCTGGTAGGCGGCGGAGAACCGCTCGAGATGCCCGACCTGCAAGACGAGGTTGCGTTCGGCCGCCAATGCGGCGAGCTCGTCCGCCTGCACTAGCGTGGAGGCGATGGGCTTTTCTACCAGCACATGCTTGCCGGCCCGCAGCGCGGCGGCGGCGACCGCGTGGTGCGTGTCGGCGGGGGTGGCGACGATCAGGGCGTCGATTTGGGCGAGTAGATCGTCGAACGCCATGTGCGGAGCACCGGCCTCCCACCCCACGGTTTTGGCGCGTTCCTCATCCCGGTCGTGGATGCCGACCAGGGTGGCGCGTTCGGCTGCGGCGACCTTCAGCGCGTGGTAGCGGCCGAAATGGCCGGCACCGGCGATGCCGATGCGGAGTTTGGAGGGGATCATGGGGGACTCGGGGTTACCTGCGGGTAGTATAAGATCACCCCGGCCAGGATGCGAGGATAGCCCCCAAGGCCTACGGCCGTTTCGTAACCCCCGCCAGAGCCGCAATAGTCTCGATCCGGTGTGCGTACGTGTGGTGCGCCAGCACCCGCCGTTGCCCTGCCAATCCAACCTCCCGCGCTTTCCCTGGGTTCGTCCGTAGCTCGGCCTGAATCGCGCTCAGTTCGGCGGCGTCCCGGTAAATAAAGATCTCGTGACCGGGATCGAAGCAGCGCTCGATGTCGCCCTGCGCGTCGGCCACCACGGGGGTGCCCACGATGTAGGGGGCGAAGTGGCGCTGGTTCAGGCCGTTGATGACGTTGTGCTCATGCCGGATGTTTAGTGCGCCGAGGTGGGCGGCGTAGATCGTTGCCAGTTCCTTGCCCCCGATCTTGCGGCCGTCACGGATGTGGTGCGCCAGCTCAGGCGCTTTCGGCCAGT
Source organism: uncultured Acetobacteraceae bacterium (assembly GCA_903924985.1). Lineage (GTDB taxonomy): Bacteria > Pseudomonadota > Alphaproteobacteria > Acetobacterales > Acetobacteraceae > Rhodopila. Next base: position 8,230 of record CAIYDT010000029.1, on the reverse strand, counting down.
CGGGGCCGAATAAAGCAATTGGTTCGGTGACCTGCGCCAGCAGCGCCCGCCGGTGGGCGGTAGCGGAGGCGACGAAGGCCAGGCGGTCAATGCGCGTCGAGGCGCGGGCCGTTGCCCCGCGTGTGGCGGCCAAAGGGAGGAATGTGCCGGTGGATTGAAAGTCGAACCGTTTGTGCAGTTCCAGCATCCCGGTGTCGGTGTAGGCGACGACGTCGAACAACGCCGCGGTATCCGCCATGTCGGGGCCGAACAGGTCGCCGATCCAGGCGACCATGGGGGGGCGGTGTTTGAGGCGCCCGAAGACCGCGCGTGGGAGCCAGTGGTAGGGGCCGAAAGCGACGATCAGGTCGGGGCGGAATGCCTCGATACGGCGTTGTAGAAGGATCGCCAGGGGGACGCCGAGCCGTTCGGACAAGAACCAGGGGTCGAGGGTCTTCGTCAGCTTGGTAGCGCGGTAGGGGAAGACGCTGACCTCGTGCCCGGCGAGGCGCAGGTCCTCGGCCGGATCCTCCACCAGGCGCGCGACGTTGCGGGTTTTGCCGAACAGCAGGACCCGCATCAGGCAGCGCTTAAAGACTGCGTGCGAACGAGGCGAGCGTAGAGGCCGTCTTGCGCCATCAGCGACGCGTGGGTGCCGGTTTCCACGGCTTTGCCTTCGGCCAGGACGACAACCGCGTCGGCGTCGCGGACGGTCGACAGGCGATGGGCAATCACGATGGTGGTGCGGCCGTTCCGCAGAACCGCGAGTGCTTCTTGAACAGCCGCCTCGCTTTCCGCGTCCAGCGCGCTGGTGGCTTCGTCCAGCAGCAGAACGCGCGGGTCCCTCAATAGCGCTCGGGCCAGGGCAACGCGTTGGCGCTGGCCCCCGGACAGGCGTTGGCCGCCTGGGCCGACGCGGGTTTCGTATTGCATTGGCAAGGCGGCGATGAACCCGGCGGCGTGCGCGGCCTCAGCGGCGGCTTCGATGGTCGCGCGGTCCGCACCGGGGCGGCCCATGGCGATGTTGGCGGCGACCGTATCGTCGAACAGCAGCGCGTCCTGGCCCACGTATGCGATGCTGTCGCGCAGGCTGGCGAGGGTCACGTCCTTGACGTTCAACCCGTCGATGGTGACCGCGCCGGTGGTGGCATCGTGCAGCCTGGGGATCAGCGCCAACGCGGTGGATTTGCCGCCGCCGGAGGGGCCGACCAGAGCGATGGTCTGGCCGGGCAGGGCCTCGAACGTCAGGCCAGCGAGGCCCGTCCGGCCATCGGGGTAGACGAAACCGACATTGTCGAAGGTGACGTGGCCTTTGCCGGCGGGCAGCGCCCGCGCGCCCGGCCGATCGAGGATGGTGGGTTCCTCGTCCACCACGGAAAATACGCGGACTAGCCCGGCCAGCCCCTCCTGCAAGGCGGTGTTCAGCGACCCCAGCGCGCGCAGGGGGCGGGCGGCCAGGATCAGCGCGGCGACGAAGGCGCTGAAATCGCCGAGGGTGTGGTCAGAGACGGTGGCCCGCCACGCTTCGAACGCGATGACGGCGGCGACGGCGACGCCGCCGATGACCTCCAGCACCGGTTCGACGCGGGAGCGGCTTTTGGTGATGCCGAGTAGGGTTTTATAGAGGGATTGGAAGGCGTTGTCGGCGCGTTGGGTTTCGGTTGCCTCCAGGCGGTAGGCTCGGACGGTGCGAGCCTGGGCGAAGCTTTCGTTCAGCAGCGCGGCCGTTTCCCCCATCTTTTCCTGCATGCCGCCCGAGGCGCGCCTGACCCGCTTGCCGATGCGCTGAATGGGGATGCCGGCGATGGGGTACAGCACGGCCGAGAGCAGCGACAGCAGCGGGTCCATGTAGATCATCGACCCCACCAGCCCGATCACCGTGACGATGTCGGCGACGGCGGAGACGGTGCGGGACAGCGCTCCCCCGATGGCGGTGGCGTCGGTGGTGAAGCGGGTGGCGAGCTGGGCCGGGGCCTCCCGTTCCACCCGCGCCAGGTCGGTACGGGTGAGGTGGGCGAACATCCGCTCCTGCAGGTCGCGGATGACCAGCAGCACCATCTGCTGAGATTGCACGTTCTGGTAGTACTGCGTCAGGGCCTTGAGGACGGTGACGCCGACGATCAGCGCCGGGATCAGCCAGCCGATGGAGCGGTTGCCCTGGGCGAACAGGATGCCGGCGTATTGGATGACCAGCGGATACAGCGCCGTCGCCCCCGCCATGGCGGCACTGAGGATCAGCACAACCGCGAGGCGGGCCTTATAGTGCGACACCTGCTCCCGCCACAGGCGGAGCAGGAGGGGGCGTGTGGCTGTGGGGTCGATCATGGTGTGGTCGCCCTATGGGGATGGGGCGGTTGGCGCAAGGGGTTTTGTAAGAGGGTTGCCTTCAACCGGGCTGTTCGCATATTGTAAGGCATAATCCACCTTACTGGACGCATCCCTTGTCCCTTGAACTCACCGTCACAGCCAAGGGCCAGATCACGCTCCGGCAGGCCGTGTTGGAGCACCTCCATATTCGGCCGGGTGAGAAGGTCGCGGTCGCTCTGCTGCCCGACGGGCGGTTGGAGTTGAAGGCCGCCCACGAACGCCACGACATCGGCCGCGCCCGTGGTGTGCTGCACCGGCCCGGCCAGCGTGTTGTGACCCTGGAGGAGATGCAGGACGCGATCGAGCTGGACCACGACGCGTGAAGCTGATCGTCGATACGAATGTGTTGGTCCGCTACCTCGTGGCGGACGACCCGGAGCAGTCGGCTGCCAGCGTTCGGATACTCGAAGGGGGCGACGACATCGTCATCCCCATCGTCGTGCTTTGCGAAGCGGTCTGGATCTTGCAGCGGGCTTACAAATACAAACGCGAGGAAATCGAGCGGGCGCTGCGTCTGGTGGTGGAAAGCAGCAACGCGATCGTGGACCGCCCGGCGGCCGAATCCGGGCTGGACCTGCTGAGGCGCGGTGGTGACTTCGCCGATGGCACGATTGCCTACGAGGTAGAGCGTTTCCGCGCCGACCATTTGGTCACCTTCGACCGGACGTTCGCGCGGCTCTCCGACCCTGCCAAGGTGCGTCTGATCGGGTCGTAGCGGTGTGGTTCCGATAGGATCGCCCCGACGCAGGTTACAGGCGGGACCATTCAGGTCTCGCGACGCAATCGTGTAGGGATGCTCCCGACCGAGCACGCGTTCGTTACTCTCTAGTGTCTGGGTAAACAGCGGTTCCGCTTCCGCAAGATAGGCTGGATTCGGGCGTTGGCAGGATCGGCTTGAAGGTTCAGCCGGGGACCATCCGCCACGGATCAAGCGCCGCGACCCCCGTCCCGGCGAAATCTTTCACGTTCCGGGTCACCACCACCATCCCATGCACCAGCGCGGTAGCCGCGATGAGGGCGTCTCGCTCTCCATGCGGGTCGGGCACGTCGATGCGTGCGCGGCGACGGGCGACTTGGGTATCGATCGCCAGGATGCGGGCGGCGAATGACGGCAGGACGCGCTCCTCCAGCCAGGTCCGCAGTATTGCTCCTTGCGCCTTGTCGCGCCGCTCTATTTGCAGGACGCCTTGTTCCAGTTCCAGGACGGTGATAACGGACAAATAGGCTTCTGCCGGCGTAATGCTCGCCGCCCAGGCCGTAACGTTTTGGTCGGCCCGGCCGTCCCTGGCTTTGCGCAGTTCCGAGACGACGTTCGTATCCAGAACATACATCGATCAGGACAGATCGGCCGGCCGCGCCACCAAATGCATCTTCGGCGGGTCGAATACGATATCCTCCGCCCCCGGCATGGCGAGCAGGTCGATCAGGCTGGCATTGCCGCCGGTCAGTTCACGGTAGTCCTCAATGCTGAGAAGCACATGCGCTGGCCGGCCCCGATCGGTGATGATGACCGGACCGTGGGCCGCGGCCTTTTTGGCGGCACTGGTATCTTGGTTGAAAACGCGGCTGGAGAGGGTTGTGATGGTCATGGCGTGGCCCTTTAGAATGTAGCAACATTACTACATACTAAGCCATGACACAATTGTTTGGTCTACCCCCGCATCCCCAACCGCTTGGACACAATCCTCGCCCCCTCCACCATCGCGGCGAGCTTCGCCCAAACGATATCCTCTGGCACCCGCCCGCGCCCGGCCGAGGTATCGAACCCGCAATCCGTCCCCGCGATTAGCCGCGTGGGATCGCCGATCACCTGCGCCACCCGTTCCAGCCGATCCGCCACAGTCTCCGGATGCTCCACGAAGTTGGTCAGCGGATCGATCACGCCGGCGACCACCACCTGGCCGTCGTCCAGCGGCAGGTCTTTCAGGCAGCGGTATTCGTGCTGATGCCGGGGGTTGGCGATCGGCAGCACCCAGCCGCCGACCTTGGCTTTCGAGATCGCCGGCAGAATCTCGTGCATGGCGACGTCGCAATCGTGCGGCGCCTCGTAGTTGCCCCAGCAGGCGTGGATGCGCACCCTATCCCGAGGGATGTTGACCAGCGAATCGTTGATGACCCCAACCACCTTCTCGGCGAACCCGATGAAGTCGCTCAACGGCCGGTCCTGGTACGCCACGTGCCGCTCCAGCGCCAAATCCGGCGCATCGATCTGAAGCAGGAAGCCGGACCGCACGATCGCCTCGTACTCGATCTGGAGCGCCCGGCCCAAGGCCGCCAGATAGGCGTCCTCGGTATCGTAGTAAGCATTCCGCATCGCCGTTGCGATAATCCCGGGGGAGGGCGCGGTCATGAACGGTTCCGCGAACCCCGAAGGCGCGACCTCGCGCAGGGTCGCGGAGAACTCGTCGCACTCTGCCTGCACCAGCGCCGGGTCCAGATATTCAACAGCGCCGATGGCTTCCGGCACGCCGTCGCGGTTGCTGACCGAGGGGCGGTTCTCTGCGTGGCCCCAGGCGGCAAAGCCGGGATACTTGGCGATGTCGGCCATCGGCTTGCGGTTCCAGTTGCCGCCGAAGCCGCTCATACGGCGGCGGACATAGAGGAAAAAAGCCTCACGCATCTGCTCGCCGTTGTTGCCGATATCGATTCCGGCCTCGATCTGCTTGCGCACCACGTGCCGGGTCGCCGCCTTGCCGGCCGCGTCCAGCACGGCTTCGTCGATCGTCTCCCCCGCCGCTCGGCGGGCATACAGTGTCGTCAATGCCAGGGGCCGGGGCAGGGACCCGGTGTGGGTGGTGAGGATCCGGTGTTCGCTCTTCAACATCAGGCCATCGCCCCTTCCAGATACCCGGTGTAGCCGAACAACCCGACCGCACCGCCGGTGTGCAGGAACACTACTGTCTTATCCTTTCCGATCGCGCCCTTGCGGATCAGGTCGATCATCCCCGCCATCGCTTTGCCGGAGTAGACGGGGTCCAGGAGGATTCCCTCCTCGCGCGCCAGCATTTGCACGGCCTGCGCCATGCCCTCGGTCGGGATGCCGTAACCGGCGCCGACATAGTCGCAATTGGCTTCCACCATCTCGCGTGGGATGCCGCCCTTCATGCCGAGGTAATCGGCGGTGGCCTCGGCCAGCTTATGCACGTTGGCTTCCTGCCGGTCCTTCGGCAGGCGCACGCCGATGCCAAGCACGGGGACCTGGGCGTTGATGCCGTGCAGACCGACAACCAGACCGGCGTGGGTACCGGCGGAGCCAGTGGCGGTCACCAGCAGATCGATTTTCAGCCCCATCTCGTCGGCCTGTTGCATCAGCTCCTGCGCGCAGGACACGTAGCCCAGCGCGCCGACGCGGTTGGAGCCGCCGCCGGGGATGACGTAGGCGTTGACGCCCTCGGCCCGCAGTTGCTCGCCCTTTTTCTCCGCCTCGGCGTTCATATCCAGGCCGCTGGGGCGGTACTCGATGGCACAAGCAAATAACTTGTCCAGCAGCACGTTGCCGCTGTTGAGATAATCGCGGTCGTTGGTCTCGATTCGGTGCTCCAGCAGCGCGGTGCATTTCATGCCGAAGCGCCGGGCCACGGCGGCGGTCTGGCGCACGTGGTTGGACTGCACCGCGCCCTGGGTGACGATGTGGGTGGCGCCCAGCGACCGCGCCTCGCCGATCAGCCATTCCAGCTTGCGGACTTTGTTGCCGCCAGTGGCAACCACGGTGCAGTCGTCGCGCTTGATCCAGATCTCCGGCCCACCCAGAGCCTTGGAGAAATTCTCCAGCTTCTCCAGCGGGGTGGGGGAGGGGAACAGGCGGACGCGGGGAAACCGAGCGAGATGCATTTTCGTATCCTGGGGTGGAGAGCGGTGTAATGTTCCCCATCCCGGCGCGTCATACAACGCAGAACCTACACACCGGACAGGAGCCAAGACATGCTTATCGCCCGCCGCCGCGGTTGGGAAATCCCCGAAAGCCGCGTGACCCCCGAATCGGCCATGCTCAACCGTCGCGGCCTGTTGGCCGCCGCCGGCGCGCTGTCGATCGCGGGTGGTCTGAAGGCGTATGCCGAACCCAACCCCAAATTCGCCGCTGGCCGCGACCTGACCGAGGAGAAATACGCCACCACCTACAACAACTACTACGAGTTCAACGACAGCAAGAGCGTCTCCAAGGAGGCCCAAGCCCTGTCCCAGCGCCCCTGGACCATCAAGCTGGAAGGCATGCTGAAGGACCCTCGCACCATCGACATCGACGACCTGATGAAGCAGGTCCAGACCGAGGAGCGCATCTACCGCCACCGCTGCGTGGAGGCCTGGGCCATGACGGTGCCCTGGACCGGTTTTTCGCTCGCGCAGCTGCTAAAAATCGCTGAACCACTGGGCTCCGCCACTTACGTGGTGTTCGAAACCGCGTCGGACAAAACGGCGATGCCCGGCCTGAACAGCCCCTTCTACCCCTGGCCCTACCAGGAAGGGCTGGCGATGGATGAGGCCGCGAACGACCTGGCGTTCATGGTCACCGGCCTGTGGGGCAAACCCGTGCCGCCGCAGAATGGCGGGCCGCTGCGAATCGCCCTACCTTGGAAATACGGCTTCAAATCCGCCAAATCCATCGTGAAGATTACCTTCACCGACAAGCGCCCCAAGACCTTCTGGGAAGGCATCCAGCCCAGCGAATACGGGTTCTGGGCCAACGTGAACCCCGCTGTCTCCCACCCCCGCTGGTCCCAGGCGCGCGAGCGGTTGCTCGGCTCCAACGAAATGGTGCCCACCCAAATCTACAACGGCTACGGCGATTTCGTCGCCGGCTTGTATGAAGGGCGAAAGAGCGAGAAACTGTTCATGTGAGCATCCAACGCGTCCTGGTCGTCTTCGCGGCCTTCATGATCGTCTGTGCGGTGGCCCTGGGAACCCTGGAGGTCCACCCGGAGGAGCTTGGGCAACTGCTGTCCCGGATCGATGGCGATCTTCCGGGCCGCATGCACGCATTTATCAGGCGTTGGTGCGGTGATTGGGCTTGGACAAGCCTTACGCTGCCACTGTTGCAGCGGCCCGCGTGGCTTCTGCCGGCGTCGTTGGCTTTGCTGGCGGCCGGCCTTGCCCTGTCGGTGAGCGGCCGCAAAACCGCCCACCGCTCCCGCCGCCGGAGTTAGACCAGGTGGCGCCAGCGCGGGACACAGGGCCGGGCACGGCCACAGCGGGCGGTGTCGGGCGCTACGGGCTAAGAATCGCATTTGTCTTACTGGTCGCATTGCTCGTGAGCGGCGCAGGCTGGGCGATATGGGACTCACGCCAAACCGAGATCGCCGAATATCAAAGCAATCAGGCCAAAATGGGCCTCGTTCTGGCCGAACAGACCACAAGAGCGTTGCAGGTGGTCGATCTGGTTGTACAGGCCATTCGGAATGAGGTTACCGAAGGGGGAGTCGACACCCCAGACCACTTCCGGACGTTCATGTCGACCGAAGCCAGGTTTCAACAATTGCAGGCTCGGCAGGAACACATGCCGCAATTGGAGGCGCTCGTCGTACTCGACGCCAAGGGGCGCGCGATTAACAGCTCTCGCGCATGGCCTCCGTCCGGCGCCGTCGAGTCCGACGCAGATGTCTTCACTCATTTTGACTCCATAACGGACAACGGCGCCTACATCAGCAAGCCGCAAAAAAGCGATCTGACCAACGACTGGGCGGTTTATTTGGCGCGCCGGGTCATTGGCCGCAACGGCCAGTTAATCGGTATCGTAGCAGCAGCGATTTCCCTCCGCTATTTCCGGGATGGCTCATCCTGTGTTCCGGGGTGTTGGTGACGCACTCCTGAAGCCATGATCGCCAGACTCGTCTGGGTGGGCCATTTTGCAATGGTCGGCCTGAGATTATCTCGACTCGATACCGTCAGT
>CAIYDT010000028.1 GCA_903924985.1 uncultured Acetobacteraceae bacterium | reverse complement strand
TTTGGTCAACACTGCCGCTTCCGGATATGCCCGTGAACCTTGCAGAACGTGAGCATATCAATGCCATTCTGGAGGACGGGCTAGACAATTATGTGGGCGTGCCGGTGCAAGGCGCGATATCGGGGCGCCGGACCATTCAGTTCTCGCACGCCCTGCGGTCGCCGGACGGAAAGCTGTTGGCCATCGACGTGGTGTCGTTGGATGCAGCGATATTGCAGAAACTGGCCCCCGATCTAACCGCCACGGGTGACGGCATCATCAGCATCGTCCGCACCGACGGCGTCGTGCTCGCAAGCGTTCCCACCCAGGAGATCGGGACCCGTCTTCCCTCAATCTCCGCATCGCCGGCCCTGCCGCCCGATGGCTTCCAGCAAACGATGCTCTTGGGCAGAACCGATGCCGTACGACGCTTTCACATGCTCCGCCGCATAGGGGACTCTTTCCTCGTGGTCCTAGTCGGCCTCAACGAAGATGCGCAGATGGCGCAGGCGTGGGCCATCGAGACGCAGATACGGCTCTGGGCGGCGCTACTCAGCCTGGTGCTTGTGCTCGGGGGTGTGGGAGTGGCCCTGGGCATACGACGACAACGGATTTTGCGGGAGACACGACGCAGGGCCCACGACTCGGCCCTGTGGGAGGCGTTTCTCCACCAATTCGCAGAAAATGCCGAAGAGATCATCACCCTGCTCGATGGCAAACTGCGGCATCTGTATGTGAACGCCGAGTGCCGGAGCATCCTCGGCATCGACCCGCAGACATTGGTCGGCCACCGGTTCGGCGCACGGATCTGTCCGGAAGACGTGGCCATGGTAGGCCGAGAACTATGCGATGTGGAACGCTATGGGCGGACCCGGCGGTTCAAATATAGAATGCGTCATGACAACGGCGACATAAAGTGGCTGGAAACGGAGATCCGCAGCCTGGGCGCCGAGAGGTATGGAACCTCCAATGCCTACAATTACATCGCGATCAGCCGCGATGTCACTCAACGTACAGAGGAGGAAGCCGTCCGCCGCGAAGTGGATGAGCAGTTCCAGACGCTACTTAGCCTGGGGCCGGGCATGCTGTATCTACGAACCGTTGACGCGCAAGGCAGCCGCGTGGCGACGCAGGTGGCCAACACCAAACTTATAGAAGAGCTCGGATACACAACGGACCAAATCACCGCGTCCGATTTTTTTCAAACCCATATCCACAAGACCGACACGGACGCCGAGCAGGGAGCATTTGAACAATGCCTGCGCAACGGGTCCGCATCAGTGGAATATCGCTTTCTGGTTGCGAATGGAAAATTGGCCTGTTTGCGCGACGAGATGCGGCTGGCCAGCCCCGCCGGAAATCTCCGGAGGGTCGTCGGCTATGTGACCAACGTGACGGAGGAGCGCGAGACGAAGTTACGGCTAGCACGTTCTGAAAGCCTTGCGACCCTCGGCAGGGTTTCCGCGGGGCTTGCGCATGAATTAAACCAGCCGCTTGCCACCATCTCCATGGCTGCCGAAAACGGCATCATGGGCCTTAGACGCACGGGAAACCTGACCGAGGCGGAAGCGAAGTTTCAGAGGATTCTAGATCAAACACACCGTGTCGGTCAGATAATCGATCATATTCGCCAGTTCAGCTGTGCAGGCAAATCCTCATCCGAACCATTCGACGTGCCTGAATTGCTAAACAATGCCCTATTGCTGGCGAGCAGCCGGCTGGCTGCCACGGAGACGATTGTCGTACAGGATATCCAACCCGGACTACCTAAATTGCTGTTGCCTAAATTGGCGCTTGAACAAGTTATAATGAACCTGATTGCAAACGCGTGCGATGCCTATGAGGTCATTCCCCAACCGACAGACGGCACATTTACGGAAAGTCGCATCGACATTGCTGCGCGATCGGATGGCGAAGAATTGCTGATCCAGATAGCAGATAAGGCCGGAGGCATTCCCCCTGATGTGATTGGACAGATTTTCGACCCATTCTTCACGACAAAGGATCCTGGCAAAGGCACCGGGCTCGGTCTGTCCATCAGCTCCGAGGCGATCCATTCCATGGGTGGGCGGTTAAGCTCGCACAATGAAGCCGGCGGAGCCGTGTTTGAAATCTGGCTTCCGTTCCCCGCCGGCGCCACGGGCGGAACCGGTTCGACTACGCCGACCGGACACCTCGCCGAACATTCTACGGGGTAGACATCGCCGATATCGTCCTATTATCCGAAGAAATCTGGGTCATGAAACATACTCTTGAAGCCATAAAATTTTTCCTGTTTACGCACTTTTCTCAGCTTCTCTTTCGTGGCACATATCGTGAACATTCGATTTAGCGAGGCAGGGACGATGGCTCGAAACAAGGTGCAATTCCAAAAGGGTCCCAGCGAAGCGGGGTTCGAGGCTCTTTACGGCACTGAGGAGAAATGCCGGGCGTTGGTGATCGCCTCTCGTTGGCCGAACGGCTTCGAATGCCCGGTCAGCGGTGGGCGTGCCTATTGCGAGGTGACCACCCGA